>JAIOIA010000223.1:0-1920 GCA_019912745.1 Comamonas sp.
CAAACGGTGGTGCAGCAATACACCGGCCAGTCCGCGCCTAACAGTTCGTTCAAGCCGAACCCGCTTCACGGCGGCAAATTTTTCAGGTATGTTCGTGCTCTATTGCCGCCGTGCAGCGGGTCGGCTTAACTCAGGCGTTAGCCATCAAGGAAAGTAATGAGCGAGTTCATTGTCTCAGGGCCTCACCAAGTTCCGCTCTACAAGGGAAAGGTCGCGAGAATCGTACGCGCCGAGGAAGGGGATTCCTTCTTCAATACGCACCCTCACCTCAAAGCAAAGACAGGCTGCTACATCTTTGCAATGCGCTCTGGGGGCGGAATCACTCCGCTGTATGGGAAAGGCAACCAAGAGCTTTGGTCAAGAATGCTTTACTTCTCACAAGCTCGGAAAATGCAACCAAATCCTTGCGGACTACACCAAGGGAAGTTTAGTTCTGTTCCTGTTTGAGTCGCCGCAAGGAAAGAAGGCTCCTACCTACCAGATTGATCTTCTAGAGAACTTTCTTATTCAGTCGGCTTTGTCGGTTAATGATGAGCTACTCAACATTAAGAAGACAAAACAAGAAAGCTGGAGTATTCGGGGGTTAGTGCGCTCAAGTGCCGGCAAACCCAGCAAGCCGGCCAAAGCAGCGGCCAGCATGCTCGGGCTTTGATGGCTAACAATTCGTTCAAGCCGACCCAGCTTCGCGGCGGCAATGTGCTAAGGTTGGGTCGTTCTTATTTTGCCGCCGCGAAGCCGGTCGGCTTAACTCAGGCGTTAGCTGCCCGTGCCATTCACTCGCCATCTTGGGAGATTCCAATGAATCAAGCACCAAAGTGGTTCGGTGTCACCGCTTTCATCGCACTGCTCTGGAACATCCTTGGCTGCATTGCATTTATCGCAGACATGCAGCTTTCACCAGATGACATCGCCAAGCTACCTGAGGCGCAACAAGCGCTTTATGCTGCTCGCCCCGCGTGGTCAGTTGCTGCAACCGGCATCGCAGTTTTTGGCGGGGCACTCGGCTGTACCGCCCTGCTCATGAAGCGAAAGTGGGCGTTTGCCTTGCTCGTTCTTTCGCTTTTCGGCATCATCGGTCAAGACCTCGGCATGTTCGTTCTGGCAAACGGTGCTGCGCTTGCTGGCGTTGTTCCTGTCATCTTGCAAATCGTCGTTTTGCTTGTCGGCATTTGGCTTGTACTGTTGAGTCGCAAGGCAATTACACGTGGCTGGCTGTCATAGACAGGCAGCTAACAATTCGTTCAAGCCGAACTTGCTTCGCTCCATCAAACACATGGCAGAGAAAGCTTGCCATGTGTTTGCCTCCGCTACGCAAGTCGGCTTAACTCAGGCGTTAGGCTCGGCTGGTGCAAAAATGCTTGCAGAGTAAAGTGCCGAGTAATCCAGCGTAAGCATTGCCTCTGCACCCGGATTTCCGTTTCGCCCCTGCAATCGCCCATTTCCCTCGCACGGCCAGTACCGCGCACGCGCTGTCCGGTCTGTCGCTCAGTCCAGGCGCGCTCCACACGCTTGCGCCGCACGCCATGCTTCAGGCTCGCTCACTTGGCACTCTGGCGGCTAAGCGCGTAGGCTGTGCGTTCAGGCTTGCGCCGCACGTCACGCAGCAGGTCTGCGCCATCCAAGCACCGTGGCTGCGGCTTCGGTTCATCCAGCTGCGGCAGCAGCAAAATCGGCCAGTCCGCGCCTAACAATTCGTTCAAGCCGAACCCGCTTCACGGCGGCAAATTTTTCAGGTATGTTCGTGCTCTATTGCCGCCGTGCAGCGGGTCGGCTTAACTCAGGCGTTAGGCGTCACACCTATCTTTGGTCGCAGGACTGTATTACGAGAGCGCAATGTCCAAAAGCACCATCGAGTATCGTCACAACTTTCCTCTTGACCCAATCGAGATCGCACGTGTCTTTGACGCGTCTGGCATTACT
>JAIOIA010000224.1:0-11564 GCA_019912745.1 Comamonas sp.
GGACGTGGGCTGCTGGGAGCAGGCTGAGGGCATGCCGCGCCTGCAGCGGCTGCTTCGGGACTATCGGCGCAGCTTGGCCGTGCAGGCGTGCGAGCAGGAGGCCCAGCCATGAGCCGCTTCACTTCCCGCGTCTATCGCCGCTGGCGGTTGTCCCATGGGGCCGAGGGTCGCCTGATTGAAACCGGCCCTGCCGCCCTGCCACCTGCAAAGCCCGCGCATCGGGCCGTATCCGGGGCTGTCCCGGCTCAATCCTCTGGAGGAAACCTCAATGCCCGTCGCTCAAAGTAGGCAACAACAAAGCGCACGTCTGCCCCTGCGGGGTAAAGGGGCGCGGCCCCTTTGTTCGGGTTCTGCCGCGCACGTGCCCCGTGCACGGCGGGCCGTGGTCACCACGCGCCCCAAGCTGGCTGTCTCGCTGCGCCTGGATGAACACGGGGCATCTGGGCGCTTGCCCGGGCGCTGCGTTCTTCGCGGGCGGGGCTTCAATTCAAGCGCTGCGCTTCGTCGTGCCCTGGTAAACGATATTTGCGCCGCAAGGCGCTCCGGCGCCTCGTGGGCCGATTATCTCGATTATGTGGATAACTTCGAAAAAAGAGGGCTTTCATTTTTTTTGAATATCAATGAAGATTATTCAGGCGAGCATCTGAAAATGGCCTCTTATACATTGTATTAAGTCATACAATGACGGCCAGACCGTCCTCCGATGTATTTCAGTCAGTCCCGAAAGACTGCCGGCGGCGCTCCTCACAATTTTCAACGCCGCCGCAGAATGTGGATGAACTCTTCGCCCTGGGTCTGTTGCTCCACGAGTTCGTTGCCGGTCTGCCGGGCGAATGCTTGAAAGTCGCGCATGGACCCGGGATCTGTGGCGATGACCTTGAGCAGCTGCCCGCTGTACATCTTGGTCAAGGCCTTCTTGGCCCTGAGGATGGGCAAGGGGCAATTCAGACCGCGTGCATCCAGTTCACTGTCGATGTTCATGATGTTTCCTTTGGCTGAACCAGCCCGTGCCGCCACTCCTGATGCTCCTGGGCCGTGAAAAACACGGGCTCCCGGCCACGCGAGCGCAGCCAGTCCGCCAGCGCGTACCCCGTTCCGGCCGGCCAGCACTTGAGATCCTGCAATTCCATCATGCGGTATTCCAGCAGCTCCGGCGACAGCCGCACGGTGCCGCTCGCCTGCACGTGAAACGCGATGATCACCTGGTTCATGCGCAAGAACTCGTACGTGCCCACCAGGGTGACGGTGCGGGCATCGAGATTGGTCTCTTCCTTGAGCTCGCGGGCCACGCCCTCCTGAGGGCTTTCGCCTGCTTCCATGAAACCGGTGATGAGCGCGAACATTTTCGGCGGCCATGCGGCGTTGCGTGCCAGCAGCACCTTTCCATCCACCTCCACGATGGCAGCGAGGACGGGAGTGGGGTTGTTCCAGTGCGTCCATCCGCAGGCGGCGCAGCGCAGACGCACTTTTTCGCCGCTGTCCTCCATCTGCGCGATGGGCGCAAGCGAGCCCGCGCAATTCGGGCAGAAGCGCATTTCATAGGTCATGGGGTTCAGGCGGGAAAAACGCCCGTCGAAAGATAGCGGTCGCCCCGGTCGCAGACGATGAAAACGATGGTGGCGTCGCGCTCGCGTGCGGCGATCTGACGCGCCACCCAGCAGGCTCCGGCCGACGAAATACCGGCAAAGATGCCTTCGTGCGCCGCCAGCTGGCGCGCCATGTCTTCCGCGTCACTTTGGGAGACGTAAATCAACTCATCGACGACTTCGGGCCGGTAGATTTTGGGCAGGTATTCCTCGGGCCATTTGCGTATGCCGGGAATGCGCGAGCCCTCGGTGGGCTGCGCGCCCACGATGCGGACCTTGGGGTTTTTTTCACGCAGAAAGCGCGCTACGCCGGTGATCGTGCCCGTGGTGCCCATGGCGCTGACGAAATGCGTGATGCGCCCCTTTGTCTGTTCCCAAATTTCGGGGCCGGTCGTTTCGTAATGCGCCCGGGGATTGTCTTCGTTGGCGAACTGGTCCAGCACCCTGCCCTTGCCCTGCGCGGCCATCTGCAGCGCCAGGTCGCGGGCGTATTCCATACCGCCGCTCTTGGGCGTGAGGATCAGCTCCGCGCCGTAGGCCTTCATGGTCTGTGCGCGTTCCACCGACAGGTCTTCGGGCATCACGAGCACCATGCGGTACCCCTTGACCGCCGCCACCATTGCCAGTGCGATGCCGGTGTTGCCCGAGGTGGCCTCGATCAGCGTATCGCCCGGTGAGATTTCGCCGCGCCGCTGCGCGCCGTCGATCATCGCCAATGCCGCCCGGTCCTTGACCGAGCCCGCGGGGTTGTTGCCTTCCAGCTTGGCCAGCAGCACATTGCCGTGCCCGGCATCGCCCGTTGCAGCCAGCCTCGCCAATGCGACAAGCGGCGTCTTTCCTATGGTGCTTTCAATCGTGGGATAGGTGGTCATATCCCCTTACTGTGCCATAATTCCAAGCTTCGCGAAGAATAGCCCGGGTGGTGAAATTGGTAGACGCAGGGGACTCAAAATCCCCCGCCGCGAGGCGTGCCGGTTCGAGTCCGGCCCCGGGCACCACATCGGACAAGCTGCACATGAACAAACCCATGCGCAGCTTTTTTTGCGTCAATTCATGCTGCGTCGTATGAGGTGGCGACCCGCCTCGGTCAGCGCGTACATGCCATCGGCCGTCTTGGTGATCAAGCCGTTCGCCTCCAGGCGCCCCGGCAGGCGTTCATGCAGGGCCTGCGGCACGCTGAGCGCCCGGTGAATCTCCAGGCGCTTGAGTGCCTGCATTTCATCCAGGGTCGCCTCGAAGCTGCTGCCGCGTGTGAGACCCGCTTGTGTCGTCATGGTGTTCTCCGTCGATCGACATATATTGTTTGATCCTTGCGCATCCCACCACGTTCCGCAACCGCAGCCGATGAAATACGATCACGGCGCGCCGCCATTGGTCTTCAGTGGCGGTTGTGCGATCAATGGGGCGATTTACCATGGGTTCATCCGTGCAGGGAGCTTTGTCGGGCGTCAAGGTGCTGGATTTGTCGCGTGTACTGGCGGGGCCGTGGTGCACGCAGATCCTGGCCGATCTCGGCGCGGACGTGGTCAAGATCGAGCGTCCTGTCGATGGAGACGACACGCGACACTGGGGGCCTCCATTTCTTCAGGATACCCATGGCCAGCTGACCGACCAGGCCAGCTACTACACCGCCTGCAACCGCAACAAACGTTCGGTGACGATCGACATGTCCCGTCCTGCGGGGCGGCAGATCCTGCAACGCATGGCGGGCATGGCCGACGTCGTGGTCGAGAATTTCAAGGTCGGTGGTCTGGTGCGTCATGGGCTGGACCACGAGCATCTGCTCGCGGCCCATCCGCGCCTCGTTTACTGCTCGATCACCGGCTTTGGCCAGAATGGTCCTTACGCTGAACGCGCGGGGTATGACCTCATGGTCCAGGCGGCTTGCGGCCTGATGAGCATCACCGGGCATGCCGACGGGGAGCCCGGGGGCGGGCCGCTCAAGGCTGGCGTGGCCGTCATTGACATCCTGACGGGGATGTACGCGAGCAATGCCATTCTCGCGGCCTTGCATGCGCGCGAGCGCACGGGGCGCGGCCAGTACATCGATACCGCGTTGCTGGACGTCGGCATGGCCATGCTGGCCAATCAGGCTGCGGGCTTTTTTGCCAGCGGCAAGGCCCCGACGCGCGCGGGCAACGCGCATCCCAGCCTCGCCCCCTACCAGGACTTTGCCACGCGCGACGGCCACGTGCTGCTGGCTGTTGGCAATGACGGGCAGTTCGCGCGTTTCTGCATGGCGGTGGGTGAAGCGCAACGAGCCCGCGATGAACGCTTCGCCACCAATACGGCGCGGGTGCGCCACCGCGGCGAACTGCTGGCGTGGATGCAGCCTCTGCTGCGCACCCGCACCAGTGCTCAGTGGATCGCCCTGCTGCAGGACAAGGCCGTGCCTTGCGGTCCTATCAACACCATCGCCCAAGCCTTCGATGATCCTCAGGTGCAGGCCCGCGGCTTGAAGGTGGACCTACCACGCGAGGCCGGTGACGGGATTGCCTGCATATCCACCGTGGCCAGCCCGCTCAGGCTCTCCGACACCCCCGTGCGCTACCACGGCGCACCGCCCGCGCTCGGCCAGCACACCGAGGAAGTGTTGATGGAAATGGGCATGAGCAAGGACGAGATTGCCGCCTTGCGTGCCGATGGCACGGTCTGACTCCGGGCTCGGAACCGGCGCCCGAGGTAAAGAACGGGTAAAACACGGGCCCCACGGTCAACTTGTGCCGCTGTTTACACGTCTGAGTCTCATGCATTACTCTGACCGACACGCAACGTCTGTCCTGCTGCTCACCGCCGCGGCACTTGCGCTGGTGCTGGGTGGATGTGCCGTTCCGGTGACGGATGGGTACGGGTATGAGAGCTACGAGGGCTACGGCCCGGCCTATCCGCCCGCCATCTACGGTACCCCCGTTGGCCCACCGGTGATCTATGGCGGCCCACCGGCGGTGTTTGGTGGACAGATATGGATCGATTCCACGCGCAGGCCGCCGCCACGCTGGCGAGACGAGCCCCGCTGGCGTGAAAATCGGCACGAGCGTCGTCGTGAATTCTCCAGACCCGATGGCGACGACCGCTGGCAGCAGCGCCGGCCCCACGAGCGATCGCCCGATGCCCGCCAGCGGCCAGGTCCCTCCTGGCAGGAGCGGCAAGATCGACAGAATCCTCCAAATCGGGACCGTGGTCCCCGCGGTGGACGCGATTCACGCGAATTTCCTTGATCATGGTCAGGCACAGGCATTGGATCGCTCGCGCCCTCAAGGCCAGTCTGGCTGCCCTTTTGCTCGGCGGCGCCTTGGTGGGCAATGCCCAGGTGATCCGCTGCACCGACCCAGTCACGGGCAGCGTGACATACACGGACGCCGACTGCGCCCAAGGGCAAAGCCGCAGGGAAGTTGCTCCCAAGCAGACGCCAGAGGACATCGAACGCCAGTATGAACAGGCCCGGGAGGCCCTGCGCATGCAGCGCGAGCAGCAGGTGCAAGCCACGCAGCCCCCTGCAACGCCGCCGCCAGCGGCAGGACGCGAAACTGTCGAGCCGTCACAATCCCCCCAGTGCCTGCAGGCACGCGCCGCGCTGCAAGGCGCCATGACGCTGGACCCGACGCTCTACGACACCAACACCAGAATTGCAGTGGCGCAGGACAACGCCGATCTGGCATGCCTCACGCCTGCGCAATACGCCAGGCTGCAGCGCCGCACGAACAACCGCCCTCCCGCCTACGCGGGGCCGGGCTACGTGCCTCCGGTGATCATCGTGCCGCCCCCGCGCCCCCCGAGACCGCACCGGGCCGAGCGCAAGCCCGAAATGGTCAACTGCAACGTCTTTCGCTGCTACGACGCGCAGGGCAGAAGCTATCCGCGCTGAGCCCCGAGATCGGCTCGCAGACCCTCCCGAGCCGTGGGATAGTTGAGTTTCAATCCCAGTTCTTCTTGCACGCGCCGAGCCACGAGGCGTCTGGATTCGGTCAGGAAACTCAGGAATTCGGGCGTGAGTTCGCGCCTGGCCTGCGCCAGGCTGATGCGCGGAAGACGCGCAAGGCCCAGCAGGTCGGCCGCAAGATCAAAATATTCCCCCAGCCGCAGATGACTGTGGTCGCAGACGTTGTAAACCCGCTGGGCGCACGCGCGCCAGAGCGCGAGCACGCAGACGCGCGCAAGGTCGTCCGCATGGATGCGATTGACGTAGGGATCATCGGGCTCTTGCGGCAAAGGCTGGCGGCGCAGCAGGCGGGTACGTGCCCCGCCGCCGGCGCGGTTGCCGCCATAGATGCCGGACACGCGCAGCAGGCTGACGCGAACGCCACGCCGCCCCCACCGGCGCAGTTGTGCCTCGGCGTCGGCCCTGCGCCTGGCCCGCGGCGCGGCGGGCGCCAGCGGCCGCGTCTCGGACACCCACGCACCGCCACAGTCGCCATACACCCCACTGGTCGAGATGTAGATCAGCGTGCGCGGTGGACTGCGCCGTGCCAGGGCCCGGACCAGCGCCTTCGTGCGTGGATCGTGCACTCCCGTTGGCGGTGGGGGTGCCAGGTGCAGGACGTGCGTGGCAAGGCCGGCAAGCCGTGCCAGCGAGCCCGGGTCGTCCAGGTTTCCCCGCAGCGGCACCACCCCGGCGGCGCGCAACAGTTCCAGCCGATCCGGCGACGAGCTCAGCGCCAGCACGCGCCGGCCACGCCCCAGAGTCTGCACGACGCGCAGTCCTACATCACCACAGCCGACGATGAGCAGGCGCGGGCGACGAAAGCGGGAGGGCAGCGCGCCCGAGGGTTTTGGATAGAAAGGCAAAATCGGGCCTTGGCATTTTCAAGAGCGTTTGGAGCATACCCGCCCATGTCCGACAGCGTATTCCAGGTGAGTGTCCTGCCCAGTGGGCGCACGTTCGACGTGCATGCCGATGAAACGGTACTGGCCGCAGCGATCCGGCAGAACATTCCCATGCCCTATGGCTGCAAGGACGGTGCATGCGGCTCCTGCAAGTGCCGCATGGTGAGCGGCCAGGTGCATATGCGAGCCCACTCGAGCCATGCACTGAGCGCAAGTGAAGAGGCCGAGGGTGTCATCCTGGCCTGCAGTACCTTTGTGGATTCGGACCTGGTGCTCCATTCTGAGCAGGTCACCGGTCACGATAGCTTCCCCGTGCGCAAGTTTCCCGTGCGCGTGGCCCGCCTCGAGCGCGCCGCGGACGACATCATGCTGGCCAGGATGAGCTTGCCCGTCGGCGCCCATTTCGGCTACTTTGCGGGCCAGTACGTCGAGTTCATCCTGCGTGATGGCACCCGGCGCGCCTATTCCATCGCGAACGCGCCGCACACCCAGGAAGACTCGCCCGGGCTGGAATTGCACCTGCGCCATACTCCCGGAGGGCGTTTTACCGATCACGTCTTCGGTGCGCTGAAGGAAAGGGACATCCTCCGCATCGAGGGGCCGTTTGGCAGCTTTCGTTTGCATGAGGATTCTGGCAAACCCATTGTTTTGCTGGCCTCGGGAACCGGATTTGCGCCCATCAAGGCCTTGATCGAGCATCTGCAGTTCACGCAGAACCCACGCAGGGTTGCGCTTTATTGGGGTGTGCGCCGACCGCGCGATCTGTACATGGACGATTGGGTGCGCGCACGCCAGGCGCAGATGCCGACGTTCGCTTACGTGCCTGTCGTGTCCGACGCCGACGCGCAGGACGCGTGGCAAGGCCGCAGCGGTTTCGTGCACCAGGCGGTGCTCGACGACTATGCGGATCTGTCGGGCCACGAGGTGTACGCCTGCGGCTCGCCGTTGATGGTGGATGCGGCCAGAGCGAGTTTCAGCCAGGACAGGGCGCTGCCGGAGGCTGCCTTTTTCTCGGATGCATTCCTGACGGAAGCCGACAAGCACAGGGTCTGAAAATTCAGTGATTTTGTGCTTTGAACCTTACACAAAAAGCGCGGAAAGCTATTGTTTTTGTTCTGGTAGCGCGATCCACTCAGCGGCTTGCGCCACGCGTTCGATGCGCTGGCGCGCAACCGCCGCAAGCTGCTCGGGACGGACGCGCTCCGGTGCGATCTCGCTCAAGGGAAGCAGCACGAAGGCGCGCTGCCACATCCTCGGGTGCGGCAACGTGAGGTTTGTGCCGCTCAACTCAAGCGTTCCATACAGCAGGATGTCGAGGTCCAGCTTGCGCGGCGCGTTGGGGTAGGGACGCTCCCGCCCGGCCGCGTTTTCGATCGCCTGCATCGCGTGCAGCAGGGCGAGCGGCTCAAGCGCCGTATCCAGCTGCACCACCGCGTTGAGGTAGTCGGGGCCACCCGCGTTCACGGGCGCGCTGGCATACAGGGAAGAGCCTTTCACGAACCGGGTATCCGGCAAGCCCGAGAGCGCCCGAACCGCCGAGACCAATGCCGCGCGGGCATTGCCCAGATTGGCGCCCAAGCCGATGAAGGCGTTCACTCCGCGTCCGTACCCGTGCCTGTGCCCACGCCCCCCGTCGGCTTGCGCCTGCGGCGGCGACGCTTGCGGGCGGGTGCGGCGTGGTCCGATTCAGCGGCAGCCAGATCTGGCTCGGCCTGTGCCACCTCCGGACTGGCCTTGCGTTGGCGCGTGCGCTTGCGCTGCTCCTCGCGCAGCTGATCGAGCATGTCTTCGCGGCGCGCCTCGTCGGCGATCGAAAATTGCTGCCACCAGTTCACCAGGTCATCGGGCACCTCGTCGCTGTCGGCGCGCAGGCGCAGGAAATCGAACCCCGCACGGAAACGGATGTGCGCCACCATGCTGTGTGCTCCATGCCCCGTGCGGCGCTCAAAGCGCGGCTGCATCACCCAGATCTCGCGCATGTCGGCGGCCAGCTTGCCGCGGCCGGAAACGTCTCCGATGCGCCTCGCAAACACGTCATCGATCGCCGCCTGCAGCGCCGGAAAGGCGTGTTCCCCTGCCGTCTGGCGCTGCTCCCACCCCGCCCTCACGTCTGGCCAGAGAACGCACGAGAGCAGGAAGCTTGGCGCTACCGCCTTGCCCTCGCCCACGCGGCGATCAGTGTCCTGCAGTACCGCATGCACCAGCGGCAGTTCGGCGCGTTCGACGACCACGTCCAGCAAGGGATAGATGCCTTTAGCCAGTCCGAGCTTGCGCAGCTGCTCCACCGATGCCAGCGCATGCCCGGTCTGCAGCAGCTTGAGCATCTCGTCGAACAGACGGCTCTGCGGTATCTCCTTGAGCAGCGGCTCGCAACTCACCATCGGCTTGGCCGTGCGTGGTTCGATCTGAAAACCGCGCGCCCCCAGCTTGGCGGCGAAGCGCGCGGCGCGGATGATGCGCACCGGGTCCTCGTGGTAGCGCGTGGCCGGGTCGCCGATCATGCGCAGCACGCGCTTTTGCGCGTCTTGGATGCCCTTGTGGTAATCGACCACGATCTGCGTCTCGGGGTCGTAATACATGGCGTTCACGGTGAAATCGCGCCGCGCGGCGTCTTCCTCCTGCGGTCCCCAGACGTTGTCGCGCAGCACGCGCCCGCTCGCGTCCACCGCATGGCGCAGGCCCGACAGCTCGGCCTTGCTGGTTTTCTCGTTGCCCTGCACGTGCTCGACGGCGGCGTTGTCCATGTAGGCGCGAAAGGTCGAGACTTCGATCACTTCGTGCTCGCGTCCCCTGCCGTAGACTACATGGACGATGCGAAAGCGCCGCCCGATGATGAAGGCGCGCCGGAACAGACCCTTGACCTGCTCCGGCGTGGCGTTAGTGGCGACATCGAAATCCTTGGGCTTGAGACCCAGCAGCAGGTCGCGCACGGCGCCGCCGACAATATAGGCCTCGAATCCCGCCTGCTTGAGCGTTCGCACCACGTCGATCGCGCGCTTGTCCACCAGGGACAGGTCGATGCCGTGCACGCTCGCCGGCACTTCCTCGCGCCGGCCAAACCGGTTGGCGGATCGTGGACGCTTGCCCAGCAATTTGTCGATGAAAGTTTTGATCATGGTGCGGGGTCGAATAGATTCAGGATGGGCCAATGGCGCTCGCGCGCCAGGGCGCGCAGACGGGTGTCGGGGTTGGTGGCGACGGGGTGACTGACCAGTTCCAGCAGCGGCAGGTCGTTCATGGAATCGCTGTAGAACGTCGATTCCATGCCCTCCAGGTTCAGATCACGCTCGGCAAGCCACTGCTTCAGGCGCTGCACTTTACCCTCGCGCACCGAGGGGATGCCAAGAATCTCCCCGGTGTACCGGTTGGCGCCGTCGCGCTCGAGCTCGATGGCGATCAGATGGTCAACGCCCAGGAGCCGCGCAATGGGGCGGGTGATGAATTCGTTGGTCGCCGTGATGAGGAGCATGAGATCGCCCTGGTCACGGTGTTTTTGAAGCAGGGCCAGCGCCGACGGGCGAACGGCGGGTTCGATCACTTCGCGCATGAATCGGGCGTGTGCCCGGGCTGCTGCCTGTGGACCCTGGCTGCGCATGGCCTGCGTGGCAAAACGCACATAGTCGTGCACGTCCAGACGCCCCGCCTGGTAGTCTGCGTAGAAAGCTTCGTTGCGCCGTCCGAAGTCGTCCCTGTCGCACCAGCCCAGGCGAATCGTGAACTCTCCCCATTCGTAGTCGGAATCGATGGGCAGCAGCGTGTGATCGAGATCGAACAGCGCCAGCCGCGGGCGTGTGGCTTGGGGTGGTTGCCGAGGGGTCATGCGTGCTCCGGGGGTTGCGGCCCATCCTGCAGCATGGCGCGCAGCAAGGGGATGGTGATGGCGCGCCGCTCCTGCAGCGCGAACTGATCGAGCCGCTCGAGCAGCCGCATCAGGCTGCCCATGTCGCGCGCAAAGCGCACCAGCATGAAACGGGTCACCTCGTCCGTGAGCACGACGCCGCGCTCACCCGCCTGCCGCTGCAGCGCGGCGCGGCACTGCGCTTCGTCCAGGGGTTCGAGCCGAAACACGTGCCCCCATCCCAGCCGTGTGCGCAAGTCCTCGCGCAACGGCAGATCCGCGGGCGGCAGGCTGCCGGCGGCAAGAATGTGCCGTGGCGCGCCCGTGGCTGGGCTGCTGGCGTTGACGAACCAGTTGAAGGCCGCGGCCTGCTGGGCGGGGTTGTAGCGTTCCACCTCGTCGAGCGCGATCGCATCCCAGCCTTCATCGAAGGCGCAGGGCCAGCGGACGGACGCATCCAGCCATCCCGCCCTTGCGCCCTGCTCGCTCAAAGCGGTCACGGCAGCCTTCAGAAGGTGGGATTTGCCTGTGCCTTGCTCTCCCCACAAATACACCGGAGCGCCGCGCTGGCCATCCACTTGTACGATGCCTTCGAGGTGTTGCACCACCTGGCTGTTGCTGCCGGGGAGGTAGTTTTCCAGCGTCGGACCCACTGGCAGCCCGATGTCCAGGGCCAGCTGCCTCATTGCCGGTGCTGCCCGGCTGCTGATTGAAATCTGCTTCGCATGAAAAAACCGCGTATGCGCCAGCGTCACTGGCCAAGGCGCGTCTGATGTGAAACCGGTGATTTTAGGGTGCGTTCGCCTAGAATCACCGTCTCTTCATCGCACCCCCTTGCCGCCACGCGGCGCGCACCTCTCATGAGCCTTCCCGCAGTGCACTCTCCTATTTCCTACAAAGATGCCGGCGTCGATATCGATGCGGGCGATGCCCTGGTGGAGCGCATCAAGCCCCTGGCGAGGAAAACGCTGCGCGAAGGCGTGATGGCCGGCATCGGCGGATTCGGCGCGCTGTTTGAGGTGCCCAAGCGTTACCAGGAGCCCGTGCTCGTCTCGGGAACCGATGGCGTGGGCACCAAGCTCAAGCTCGCGTTTGAATGGAACATGCACGACGGCGTGGGCATCGATCTCGTGGCGATGAGCGTCAACGACGTGCTGGTGCAGGGTGCGGAGCCGCTCTTTTTCCTGGATTATTTCGCGTGCGGCAAGCTCGATGTGGATACAGCCGCGGCCGTGGTGGGCGGCATTGCCCGCGGCTGCGAGATGTCGGGCTGCGCGCTGATCGGCGGTGAAACGGCGGAAATGCCCGGGATGTAC
>JAIOIA010000024.1:0-13298 GCA_019912745.1 Comamonas sp.
GCGGGGCCTTCCTCGCCCAGGGGGCCTTCAAGGCGCTGAAGGAGCGCGTCAACCCCGAGCGTTACGGCGGCGCCCCGCTCCTCGGTCTGCGTGGCAACGTGCTCAAGGCCCACGGTTCGAGCAACCGGCACGCCATCCGCAGCGCCATCCGCGCCGCCAACGAGATGATCAAGGCGGATCTCAATCACCGCATCGAGGCCGATGTCCAGCGGGCGAACCTGTTGCTGGCCTCCGAAGCCTGAGCGTCACCCTGTTTTTTACCATGGCCATCCGATCCTCCATCATCCTGGGCACCGGTTCATACGCTCCCGAGCGCATCCTCACCAATGAGGAAATCTCGCGGACACTTGAAACCTCCGACGAATGGATTCGCAGTCGCAGCGGCATCCGCGAACGCCACATCGCCGCGCCCGACGAAGCCACCTCCGACATGGGAGTCCAGGCGGCGCGCAACGCCTTGGCCGACGCCGGCCTCACCCCGGACGACATCGACCTCCTCGTGGTCGCCACGGTGACCCCGGACATGACCCTGCCGGCATGTGCGTGCATCATCCAGCAGAAGCTGGGCTTGCCGACCCACGCCGCCTGTTTCGACCTGAATGCCGCCTGCTCGGGCTTCATCTACGGCCTCGACACGGCCTCCGCCATGATCCAATCGGGCCGTTACAAGAAAGCGCTTGTCATCGGCGTGGACAAACTGTCCGCCATCGTGGACTGGAATGACCGCAACACCTGTGTGCTGTTCGGCGACGGCGCCGGGGCGGTGGTGCTCAAGGCGTCGGGCACGCCCGGCATTCTGGCGAGCGATCTGCACGCCGATGGCCAGCACGTGGGCCTGTTGTGCGTGCCGGGGCACGTCTCGGGCGGCGCCGTGCTGGGCAGCCCGCTGCTCACCATGGACGGGCAGGCCGTGTTCAAGCTCGCCGTGAGCGTGCTCGAAAAAACGGCCCATGCCACGCTGCAGAAGGCGGGTGTGACCGAGTCTGCCGTGGATTGGCTGGTGCCGCACCAGGCGAACATCCGTATCATGCAAAGCACCGCACGGCGCCTGCATCTGCCCATGGACAAGGTCGTGGTCACGGTGGGCGAGCACGGCAACACCTCGGCTGCGTCCATCCCGCTGGCGCTCGATCATGCGGTCCGTGACGGGAGCATCCGGCCCGGCCAGTACGTGCTGATCGAAGGCGTGGGCGGTGGTTTTACCTGGGGTTCGATGCTCGTTAAAATGTAGCTTTTAACGCTTGTCGGACAAGCGTTTGAAGTGTATTTCATTCTTATTCTTTCATGGCACTCGCTTTTGCTTTCGTTTTTCCCGGCCAGGGTTCGCAGTCGGTGGGCATGCTCGATGCCTGGGGCGATCATCCGGTGGTGCTCGAGACCCTGCGCGAGGCCTCCGACGCGCTGCATGAAGACGTCGGTGCGCTGATTCACGGCGGCCCCAGGGAAGCGCTGGCGCTCACCACCAACACCCAGCCCGTCATGCTGGTGGCGGGCGTGGCCGCCTGGCGGGTCTGGCGCGCCGAAGGCGGCGCCCTGCCGGTGGCGCTCGCGGGACATTCGCTGGGCGAATACTCTGCGCTGGTGGCCGCGGGCGTGCTCACGCTCGCGCAGGCGGCGCCCTTGGTGCGCCTGCGCGCGCAGGCCATGCAGGACGCCGTACCGGTGGGTGCGGGCGCCATGGCGGCGATCCTTGGCCTGCCGTCCGCGCAGGTCATCGCCGGCTGCGCGCAGGCCAGCGCCAGTTTCGGCGCCGGATCGACCGAGGTGGTCGAGGCCGTGAACTTCAACGATCCGGCGCAGACGGTCATTGCCGGCACCAAAGAAGGTGTTGCCAAGGGTTGCGAGGTGCTCAAGGGCATGGGCGCCAAGCGCGCGCTGGCGCTGCCCGTGTCGGCGCCCTTTCATTCCAGCCTGATGAAGCCGGCCGCCGAACGGCTCAAGGAGGCGCTGGCCGATGTATCCTTCGCCGTGCCCGCGATTCCCGTGATCAACAACGTCGACGTGGCCGCCTGCGAGCAGGCCGACGCCATCCGCGATGCGCTGTATCGCCAGGCGTTCGGGCCGGTGCGTTGGGTCGAGTGCGTGCAGGCCCTCAAGGCGCGTGGCGTCCGCCATGTCGTCGAGTGCGGTCCGGGCAAGGTGCTTGCCGGCATGGTCAAACGCATCGACGGCGAATTGATCGGTACCTGTCTGCAGGACCCGGCGTCGCTGGCTGAAATCAAGGAACTGCTGGCATGAGCGACACCTCGTCTTCCCGAATCGCCCTGGTCACGGGCGCCACCCGCGGTATTGGCGCGGCGGTGGCGGCGAAACTGGCCGATCGCGGCCTGGTCGTGGTGGGAACGGCGACGACCGCCGATGGCGCGGGGCGCATCACCCAGGCGTTGTCCGCGCGCGGGGGCAAGGGCGTGCAGCTGGACGTGACCGACGGCGCCGCCGTGGAGGCGCTGGTGGATGCCATCGTCAAGGAGTACGGCGGCCTGCACGTGCTGGTGAACAACGCCGGGATCGCGCGCGACCAGCTGGCCATGCGCATGAAGGACGACGACTGGGACGCGGTGATCGACACCAACCTCAAGGCGGTGTTTCGCGTCAGTCGCGCGGTGATCCGCCCTATGATGAAGCAGCGCTTCGGGCGCATCGTCAGCATCACCAGCGTGGTCGGTGCCTCCGGCAACCCGGGGCAGGCCAATTACGCGGCCGCCAAGGCCGGCGTGGCCGGCATGACCCGGGCGCTGGCGCGCGAGCTCGCCAGCCGCGGCATCACGGTCAACTGCGTGGCGCCCGGTTTCATTGCCACGGACATGACGGCCGGCCTGCCCGAAGAGCAGAAAAAGGCGCTGCTGACGCAGATTCCGCTGGGCGCACTCGGTCGCCCCGAGGACATCGCCCATGCCGTGGCCTACCTGGCGAGCGAGGATGCCGGTTACGTTACCGGGCAGGAACTGCACGTCAACGGCGGCATGTACATGTAAATTGGCGTGTGATTCCAGCCGGATGGCCGGCCTTCGCGGGGCATATGCCGTGCGGCTAGAATCACCGGTCTGTTCACAACCCCCAGAGGGAACCCCCCATGAGCGATATCGAAGCACGTGTCAAGAAAATCATCGCCGAGCAACTCGGCGTGGAAGAGTCCCAGGTCACCAACGAAAAGGCCTTCGTGGCCGATCTGGGGGCGGATTCGCTGGACACGGTCGAGCTGGTGATGGCGCTGGAAGACGAATTCGGCATCGAGATTCCCGACGAGGACGCAGAGAAGATCACCACGGTGCAAAACGCGATCGACTACGCGAACACCCATCAAAAGGCTTGAACGCCGCTTGCTGCCGCCCGCCGGATCAATCGAATCGCGCGCGGGGCAGCGCTATTTTGGAAAGCTGAACGCATGAGCCGACGTCGCGTCGTCGTGACCGGTCTGGGCTGCGTCACTCCCGTGGGCAACACGGTACGTGAGGCCTGGGCGAACATCCTGGCTGGCCGCTCCGGCATTGGTTCCATCACGCGTTTTGACGCCAGCGCGTTTTCCTGCCGCATCGCGGGCGAGGTCAAGGGTTTCGACCTGGACGCCTACATGACGCCGAAGGAAGCGCGCACGATGGATACCTTCATCCATTACGGCATCGCGGCTGCAGACGAAGCGGTGCGCGATGCGGGCCTGCCCACGGGCGAGGCGCTGGGGGAGGAACTGGCCACGCGCATCGGCTGCATCGTCGGTTCCGGCATCGGCGGGCTGCCGCTGATCGAGAATACCCATGCGGAGCTCGCCAGTCGCGGGCCCCGTCGCATCACGCCGTTTTTCGTGCCGGCCTCCATCATCAACATGGTGGCGGGGCACGTGTCTATGCGCTTCGGCTTCAAGGGGCCCAATCTGTCCGTGGTGACGGCCTGCACCACCGGGCTGCATTGCATCGGTGAAGCGGCGCGCAAGATCGAGTACGGCGATGCCGATGTGATCGTGGCGGGGGGCACGGAGGCCACGGTTTCTCCCTTGGGGGTGGGTGGCTTCGCGGCCATGCGGGCGCTGTCCACGCGCAACGACGATCCGGCCAGTGCCTCGCGCCCCTGGGACAGGGATCGTGACGGTTTCGTGCTGGGCGAGGGCGCCGGCGTGCTCGTCCTCGAAGAATACGAACATGCCAAGGCGCGCGGCGCGAAGATTTACGCTGAACTCAGCGGCTACGGCATGAGCGCCGATGCCGGGCACATGACCGCGCCCAACATGGATGGTCCGCGCCGGGCGATGCTGTCGGCCCTGCGCAACGCCGGTGTCAACGCCGATGAGGTGGACTACCTCAACGCCCACGGCACGTCCACCCCCTTGGGCGATATCAACGAAACCAACGCCATCAAGGCGGCGCTGGGCGACGCGGCGCGCAAGGTGGTCGTGAGCTCCACCAAATCCATGACCGGGCACCTGCTGGGGGGCGCCGGCGGCATCGAAAGCGTGTTCACCGTGCTGGCGTTGTGCGAGCAGAAGGTGCCGCCCACCATCAACCTGGTCAACCAGGATCCGGAGTGCGACCTGGACTACTGCGCCAACACGGCGCGTGACATGGTGATGAACGTCGCCGTCAAGAACAATTTCGGCTTTGGTGGAACCAACGGCACGCTGGTTTTCCGGCGTGTCTGAACGCGGTGGCTTGGCACGGTGCGCGGGCCTTGTGTGATGCCAGCAGCCTTTCGTCAGCCGTCGCCCGTGCGCTATCCGTTTGCGCCGTCGCGCGAAGTGGCATGGGCGCTGTCCCTGCTTGGCGCATCGGGGGCCATGGTACTCCTCGCCTGGCTGGCCACGCAGCGTGCCGGCGCGCCGCAATGGGCTTTGAGCTTCCTGCTCTGGGGTGGGGCCAGCCTGTCGGCATGGCGTTGGTGGCGTGCGATGCCAACGGGGGAACTGGCCTGGGATGGCCGGCAGTGGTGTGTGCGCCGTGGCACACGGGGTGATGAACCCTGTTCGGCCGTGCACGTCTGCCTCGACATGCCGTCGGGGGTGTGGCTGCGGCTGGTTGGCCCGCGCGGCGGCGTACGCTGGCTGTGGCTGGCGCGCGCTGCGGCGCCGAGCCGTTGGCTGGATCTGCGCCGCGTCCTGTTCGACGGCCGATCCCGCCGGAGTTCCGCGGCTGCGGGCGCGGCGCCCGGGGTTGTGTCATGAATCCGCCAGATCCCACCCCGCCCGTCAACAGCGACCTGCAGCTGGTCGAGCGCACGGTGGCGGGCGATCAGCGCGCCTACGAATTGCTGGTGATCAAGTACCAGCGGCGCATCGAACGCCTGATCGGCCGCATGGTGCGTGACGTCGATCTTGTCCAGGACATCGCGCAGGAGACATTCTTGCGCGCCTATCGGGCCCTGCACCAGTTTCGCGGAGATGCGCAGTTTTATACCTGGCTGTACCGGATCGCGGTCAATACGGCGAAGAAGACGCTGATGGACCTCAAGCGAGACCCGTTGATCACGGAAAGCGCGCTGCGCGGCGCGGTCGACGACGACGATGAAACTTCCGTGATGACGCGCGAACTAACCACCGACGACACGCCTGAAACGCTTCTGGCGGCACAGGAAGTGGCGCAGGCGGTCAATACCGCCTTGCAGGCTTTGCCGCAGGAATTGCGCCAGGCGGTCACGCTGCGCGAGATCGAGGGTCTGAGCTACGAGGAAATTGCCCAGGCCATGGGGTGTCCCATAGGCACCGTGCGTTCTCGGATCTTTCGTGCGCGCGAGGCGATTTCGGCGAAGGTCAAGCCTCTGCTGGAAAGTCGAACGGGCAAGCGTTGGTGAAAACCGGACGCTGTGGCAGCTGGAGACAGAAAGAAGGTAATGCCATGAATGACGAAGATGTGATGCGCGAGCGCCTGTCGGCTCTGGCCGATGGCGAATTGGTCGGGCTGGAGTGCCACGAGGCGCTCGCCTATGCGCAGACCGAACAGGGCCAGGCCTCGTGGCAGGCCTATCACGTCATCGGTGATGTCATGCGCGGTGTGCCGGCTGTTCCGATGCTCGATACCGCCATGCTGGAGCGCCTGCGCGGCCAAATCGCCCAGGAGGTTTTGCCGCTGCGGCCGGGCGTGGCGTCCGTGGTCGTGTCGCAGGTGGGCCGGGCCGATGCGCGGGCCGCCAATGCGTCGGTGATGCACTGGAAGCTCGCCGCCGGATTCGCTTCGTTGACGGCGGCGGTGGCGCTCGGTTGGACGGCGTATGCCGGTCTCGGGCCGCAGACCGGCGGGGGCACGCAGGTTGCGGTGGCAAGTCCGGCGCAGGGGGCTACCATGGTGGTCGATGGACACAACGTCATTCGCGATCCCAGGCTGGACGAGCTGATACGGCAAACGGGTCGTTATGGCGGCAGCAGCCAGATGATGCGCGACTCCTTCCTGCGCAATGCCTCGCTCGAGGCGCCGCCCAAACATTGAACGTGTCGTTGGAATTTTTGTCTTTTGGCAGGGCCGCTCGTGTGAGCGGCTCTTGTTGTCCAGGGCAGGTCGAACATCGAGGGTGACATCATGAGATTTCGAACAGGCGCCGCAGGCCATGCGGCTTCACTGGTGCTGGCGGCGACGATGACCCTGCTGGCAGGGTCCACGCTGGCGCTGGTGTCGTCGCCCGCGCGGGCGCAGTCGGCGCCCGTGGTGCGTGGGCTGCCCGATTTCACCGAACTGGTGGACCTGGTCGGCCCATCGGTCGCCAACATCCGTACCCTGGAGAAGGCCGGTGGCGATGGTGCCCAGGACGGGCCTGATGAAGACATGCTGGAGTTTTTCCGACGCTTCGGCATTCCGATCCCCAACATGCCGCGTCGGCGCGGGCAGCGCCCGGGCAATCCGCAGGAGCAGCCGCGCGGCGTTGGCTCGGGTTTCATTCTCACGTCCGACGGCTATGTGATGACCAATGCGCACGTGATTGACGGCGCGGATGAGGTGATGGTCACGCTCACGGACAAGCGCGAGTTCAAGGCGAAGATCATCGGCGCCGACAAGCGCTCGGACGTGGCGGTGGTCAAGATCGACGCCACGGGCCTGCCGGCCGTGAAGATCGGCGATGTGTCGCGGCTGAAGGTGGGCGAGTGGGTGATGGCCATCGGCTCGCCCTTCGGTCTGGAAAATACCGTGACGGCGGGGATCGTCAGCGCCAAGCAGCGCGATACCGGCGAATACCTGCCGTTCATCCAGACGGACGTGGCCATCAACCCGGGCAATTCGGGTGGGCCGCTCATCAACATGCGCGGCGAAGTCGTGGGCATCAACAGCCAGATTTACTCGCGCTCGGGCGGCTTCATGGGCATTTCATTCGCCATTCCCATCGATGAGGCCATGCGTGTGAGCGACCAGCTGCGTGCGACGGGCCGTGTCAGCCGAGGGCGCATCGGCGTGCAGATCGAGCCCGTGACCAAGGACGTCGCCGACTCCATGGGCCTGGCCAAGGCGCAAGGGGCGCTGGTGCGTGGCGTCGAAGTGGGCTCGCCTGCCGAAAAGGCCGGCATCCAGGCCGGCGACGTCATCACCCAGTACGACGGCAAGGCCGTCGAGCGCGTCTCCGATCTGCCGCGCATGGTGGGCAACACCAAGCCCGGCACCAAGGCCACGGTCACGGTGTTTCACCGGGGCAGCGCGCGTGACCTGACGGTGACCGTGGCCGAGGTCAAGCCCGACGCCGATGAGGCCGGCGCGACCGCGGACAAGGAGCCCGCCAAGGACAAAGCGTCGCCACAGGCCCAGCAGTGGGGACTCGTGGTGGGAGAGGTGACCAGCGATCAGGCCAAGGATTTGCGCATCAAGGGGGGCGTGCGCGTGGTCAGCGCCGAGGGCGCCGCCGCGCGCGCCGGGCTCAAGATGGACGATGTGATCGTGGCCGTGGGCAACAGCGACGTGCGCTCGGTCAAGGATTTTGACGCAGCGCTGGCCAAGGCCGATGCGAAGAAGCCGCTCAGCGTCATGTTCCGTCGGGGCGACTGGGCTCAGTACACCCTGATCCGCCCGGAAAAGTAAACACCGGGGTCGATAGAATTCCCCCCCGACGGCGGCATCGGCCTGCTGCCTGCGTGCCGCTACAATGGCTTTCCAACTCATTCGCAGATGCCAGTTGGTCTGGGGCGCGTCGCATCGCTGACGCGCCCTTTTTTCATGCATTCGAGCGCCGCCGCTGCGCGTTTCACGGTTTTTGGATGAAATACATCAGGAATTTTTCGATCATCGCGCACATCGACCACGGCAAGTCGACGCTGGCCGATCGCATCATCCAGCGCTGCGGCGGCCTGGCCGAGCGCGAAATGCAGGCGCAGGTGCTCGATTCCATGGAGATCGAAAAGGAACGCGGCATCACCATCAAGGCCCAGACGGCCGCGCTCTCCTACACGGCCCGAGATGGGCAGGTCTACAACCTGAACCTGATCGATACCCCCGGGCACGTGGACTTCTCCTACGAGGTGAGTCGCTCGCTCTCGGCCTGCGAGGGCGCGCTGCTGGTGGTCGATGCCAGCCAGGGGGTGGAAGCGCAGACGGTGGCCAACTGCTATACCGCGCTGGAATTGGGCGTGGAAGTGCTGCCGGTGCTCAACAAGATGGATCTGCCGCAGGCCGACCCCGAGACGGCCAAGGCCGAAATCGAGGATGTGATCGGCATCGACGCGAGCGACGCCATTCCCTGTTCGGCCAAGACCGGCATGGGCGTCGACGAGATTCTTGAGGCGGTGGTGGCCAAGGTGCCACCGCCCTCGGGCGATGCGGACGGGCCGTTGCGCGCCATGATCATCGACTCGTGGTTCGACAGCTATGTCGGCGTCGTCATGCTCCTGCGCCTGGTCGATGGCCAGCTCAGGAAAGGCGAGCGCATCAAGCTCATGGCCACCGGCGCGGCCTACGAAGCCAATCAGCTGGGCGTGTTCACACCGGCGCCTCAGTCGCGCGACATGCTGCGCGCGGGCGAGGTGGGCTATCTCATCTGCGGCATCAAGGAGCTCAAGGCGGCCAAGGTGGGCGACACCGTCACGCTGGAAAAGAAGCTGCCCAACAACGCGGGACCGGCCAGCCAGGCGCTGCCCGGCTTCAAGGAAGTGCAGCCCCAAGTGTTCGCCGGGCTCTATCCGACCGAGGCCAACCAGTACGACCAGTTGCGTGACGCGCTGGAAAAGCTCCAGCTCAATGACGCGTCCCTGCATTTCGAGCCCGAGGTGAGCCAGGCGCTCGGCTTCGGCTTTCGCTGCGGTTTTCTTGGCCTGCTGCACATGGAGATCGTGCAGGAACGGCTGGAGCGTGAGTTCGACCAGGACCTCATCACCACCGCGCCGAGCGTGGTCTACGAGGTGCTCAAGGGCGACGGCGAGGTCATCCGCGTGGAAAACCCCTCGAAGATGCCCGATCAGGGCCATATCGAGGAGGTGCGCGAGCCCATTGTCACGGTGCACCTGTACATGCCTCAGGATTACGTCGGCCCGGTGATGACGCTGGCCAACCAGAAGCGCGGCATCCAGATGAACATGCAATACCACGGCCGCCAGGTCATGCTCACGTATGAGCTGCCGCTGGGCGAGATCGTGCTCGACTTCTTCGACAAGCTCAAATCCATTTCGCGCGGCTACGCCTCGATGGACTACGTGTTCAAGGAGTACCGCGCGTCCGACGTCGTCAAGGTGGACATCCTTCTCAACGGCGAGAAGGTGGATGCGCTCTCGATCATCGTGCACCGCAGCCAGGCGCAGTACCGAGGGCGCGCGGTGGTGGCCAAGATGCGCGAAATCATCAGCCGCCAGATGTTCGACGTGGCGATCCAGGCCGCGATCGGCGCCAACATCATCGCGCGCGAAACCGTGAAGGCGCTGCGCAAGAACGTGCTGGCCAAGTGCTATGGCGGCGACATCACGCGCAAGCGCAAGCTGCTGGAAAAGCAGAAGGCCGGCAAGAAGCGCATGAAGCAGATCGGCACTGTCGAAGTGCCGCAGGAGGCGTTTCTCGCCATTCTGCAAGTGGAGGATTGATCTTGATGCAAGCCCTGACCGCCGCGATTCTTGCGGCTTTCGTTGCCTATGTCGGCGCCTGGTACTTCGGTGCGATCGAAGGCAATTTTGCTCTACTGCTCATGCTCGCCACCCTGGTGACGGGCTTGTACTGGGTGGCCGAGCGCCTGTATTTCCTGCCGCAGCGCAGGCGCGCGGCGCAGGCTGTGCAAGCCGCGGCCGAGCAGCGCCGCGGCGAACTCGATCGCATGGGGATCGCCAAGAAGGATGACGAGAATCTCCAGGAGGCTCAGGGGCGCATGCTGGCACAGCCCTGGTGGCTGGACTGGACCGCCGGCCTCTTTCCGGTGATCGCGGCGGTCTTCCTGCTGCGTTCCTTCCTGTTCGAGCCGTTCAAGATCCCGTCGGGCTCGATGATTCCGACCCTGCAGGTGGGTGATCTGATTCTGGTGAACAAGTACACCTACGGCCTGCGCCTGCCGGTGTTCAATACCCGCATCACGCAGGGCCATGCACCGCAACGCGGCGACGTGATGGTGTTTCGCTATCCGCCCCAGCCCAGCTTGGACTACATCAAGCGCGTGGTCGGCGTGCCCGGCGACGAGGTGGCCTACTTGAACAAGCGCCTGACGATCAATGGCAAGGAGGTGCCGATCAAGAGCCTGCCCGAGTTCTTCGACGCCGATGCCATGCGCTATTTCGAACAGCGCCAGGAGCAGTTGGGCACGCACACGCACAGCATCCTCGTCAACAAGGACGTGCCGGCCTTCGTGCAGGGCGCGAGCAACTTCAAATACCGCGATCACTGCACCTACAGTGTCGAGGGTGTCGTGTGCAAGGTGCCGCAGGGGCACTATTTCATGATGGGCGACAACCGGGATAATTCACTCGATTCGCGCTATTGGGGTTTCGTGCCCGAGGAAAATATCGTGGGCAAGGCCTTTTTTGTCTGGATGAATTTCGGTAACCTCAAGCGCATTGGTTCGTTTGACTGACAAGGGGAGCATGAATGGCGGTACAGCACAATGCACTGCGGTCCAGGCAGCGGGGCCTGTCGTTCCTGGGCGTGATTTTCGTCGGGGTGTTCCTGGTGGTGGCGTTCGCCATAGTCGGGCAGTCGATTCCCGTCCTGCTCGAATACCAGGCCATCAAGAAGGCGGCCACCAAGGCGGCTCGCGAGGAGTCCACGGTGGCGGGCATACGCGCCTCGTTCGATCGCGCCGGAGCCATCGACGACATTTCATCCATCTCGGGCAAGGACCTGCAAGTCACCAAGCGCAATGACAAGGTGGTTGTTTCCTTCAAATACGAGCGCGAGATTGCCCTGTTCGGGCCGGCCTATCTCGTTTACCGGTTTCAGGATTCCGTCGAATAACTGGTGTCCGCAGATTCCCTTGGGGAGCTGCAGCAACGGCTGCAGCACCATTTTTCCGACCGGCGCCTGATCGAGCGCGCCGTGACGCATCGCAGTTTCGGCGCCGAGCACAACGAACGCCTGGAATTCCTGGGCGATGCCGTGCTCGAACTCGCCATTTCCACGCTGCTGTTCACGCGGATGCAGCATGTGCCCGAGGGCGAACTCTCGCGCGTGCGCGCGTTGCTGGTGCGTCAGGATTCATTGCATCGAATTGCCTTGCGACTGGGTTTGTCCGAGGTGCTGCGCCTGGGCGAGGGCGAAGCGCGATCGGGTGGGCGCGAGCGTCCGTCCATTCTGGCCGACGCGGTGGAGGCCCTGATCGGCGCCGTGTTCCTCGATGGCGGCTACGACGCCGCGCGGGCGCTGGTGGAGCGGCTGTTCGAGGGCGTGCGGCTCGATGCGCACCTGCAGGAGGTGGCCAAGGATGCCAAGACCGCGCTGCAGGAATGGCTGCAGGGCCGGCACATGCCGTTGCCGCGCTATGCGGTGGCGCGGGTGGACGGGCAGGCGCATCATCAGGTTTTCGAGGTGGAGTGCGAGGTGGCGCAACTGCAACTCACCGAGCGAGGCGAGGGCGCCTCGCGTCGGGCGGCTGAACAGGTGGCCGCCGCCGCCATGCTGCAACGTTTGAAGGCACATCCATGACCGATTCGACCCCTGCCGCGCCGATGCCTGCCGCCGTCAGCCAGCGCTGCGGCCTGATTGCCATCGTCGGCAAGCCCAATGTCGGCAAATCCACGCTCATGAATGCGCTGGTCGGGCAGAAGATTTCGATCACCAGCCGCAAGGCGCAGACCACGCGCCATCGCATCATGGGCATACGCACGCGCGGCGGCGCGCAGTTCGTGTTCGTCGACACGCCGGGTTTTCAGACGCGCCACGGCTCGGCGCTCAACAAATCGCTGAACAAGGCCGTGCTGGGCGCGGTGAGCGACGTGGACCTGGTGCTCTTCGTCGTCGAGGCAGGGAGTTTTTCGCTGCAGGATGCGGCCGTTCTCGGGCTGCTCAAGAGCGACATTCCCACGCTGCTCGTGGCCAACAAACTCGACACCGTACACCGGCGCAGCGAGATCGCGCCATGGCTCAAGGGCATGCAGGAGCGCCACCCTTTCGCCGAATTCGTGCCCATGTCGGCCAAGAAGCCGGCCGATGTCGACCGCCTGCTCGCCATCATTGAAAAGTACCTGCCCGAGCAGCCCTGGTGGTACGGGGAGGATGAGCTGACCGATCGCAGCGAGAAGTTTCTGGCCAGCGAAACCGTGCGCGAGAAGCTCTTTCGACTCACGGGCGATGAGCTGCCCTACACCTCCACGGTGGTGATCGAGCAGTTCCAGGAGGAGCCCAGTCCGAAGCATGGGCGCTTCGTGCGCATCGCCGCCACCATCATCGTCGAGCGCGACGGCCACAAGGCCATGGTGATTGGCGAAGGGGGCGAACGCCTCAAGCGCATTGGCTCCGAGGCCCGCCAGGAGCTGGAGAAGCTGCTCGGCGCCAAGGTGTTCCTGGAGCTGTGGGTCAAGGTGCGTTCGGGCTGGGCCGATGACGAGGCGCGTGTGCGCTCGTTTGGTTACGAGTGAAAACCGCCTCTTGCGCTTTGCTGACAAGCGCTGGTAGCTATCAAAACCGTAAGATTCATGGCCGCCCGCCGCATCGCCGATGAACCCGGCTACATCCTGCACAGCTACGCTTGGAGCGAGTCGAGCCTGATCCTGGAGGTGTTCACGCGTGGCTGCGGCCGGGTCGTGCTGCTGGCCAAGGGGGCGAAAAAGCCCACGTCCGGTTTCCGCCCGGTGCTGCTGCCGCTGCAGCCCCTGCGGCTGACCTGGAGCGTGGGCGGCGGCGAAGGCGAGGTGCATACGCTCAAGGCAGCGGAGTGGGCGGGCGGCCATGTGATGCCCGTGGGCGATGCGCTGCTCTCCGGCCTGTATCTGAATGAAC
>JAIOIA010000025.1:0-14230 GCA_019912745.1 Comamonas sp.
CTTCATGGGCGTGCCCACGCTCTACGTGCGCATGCTGGCCGAGCCCGCGCTCACGCGCGAGGCGGCGGCGCACATGCGGCTCTTCATCTCGGGCTCGGCGCCGCTGCTGGTCGACACCTTTGCCGCGTGGCAGCAGCGCACCGGCCACACCATTCTCGAGCGCTACGGCATGAGCGAGACGGTGATGCTTTGCTCCAACCCCTATGCGCTTGACGCGCGTCATGGCGGTCAGGGCGAGCGCCGGGGCGGCACCGTGGGCTTCCCGTTGCCGGGCGTTGAGCTGCGCGTGGTGGACGATGCGGGCGCGGCCTTGCCCGCGGGCGAGATCGGCGCCATCCAGGTGCGCGGCCCCAACGTCTTCAAGGGCTACTGGCACATGCCCGAAAAGACCGCGCAGGAATTCGCCGAGGGCGGCTGGTTCAAGACCGGCGACGTCGGTCAGCAGGACGCGCGCGGCTACGTCACCATCGTCGGGCGTGGCAAGGACCTCATCATCAGCGGCGGTTTCAACGTCTATCCGGCCGAGGTCGAGAGCTGGATCAACGAGATGCCGGGCGTGGCCGAGAGCGCGGTGGTCGGCGTGCCGCACGCCGACTTCGGCGAGGTGGGCGTGGCCATTGTCGTGCCGCGCGCGGTCGCGAAACCCGATCCCGAGGCCATCATCGCCCGCCTGCGCGACACGCTGGCGCACTTCAAGGTGCCCCGCCGCTGCTTCGTCGCGAGCGAGCTGCCGCGCAACAGCATGGGCAAGGTGCAGAAGAACCTGCTGCGCGAGCAGTACCGAGAATTGTTCCTGAAAGCGTAGCTGCGCACGCTTGATGGACGGGCGTTTTCGCCCGATTTTTATCTCAACACCAGCACCGGAATTTCCGAGTGCGTGAGCACGTTCAGCGTCTCGCTGCCCAGCAGCACGCGCTTGACGCCCTTGCGCCCGTGCGAGGCCATCACGATCAGGTCGCAGTCGTGTTTTTTGGCGGCGGCGATGATGGCTTCGGCCACGAGGTCGGATTTCACGACCAGCGTCTTGACGAGCACGCCCGCCTGCGTGCCGTCGTCCTTGACCTTGCGCATCAGCGCCTGCGCCTGTTCGGCCCAGTCGTCCTCGATGCGCTTGATCTCCAGCACATCGAGCGGCAGGCCGCCGTCAAAGAACTTGCGCGGATAGCGCGGAATCACCTTGACGGCGATCACCCTGGCGTGTGCCAGCGCGGCCAGCTCCAGGCCGCTGGTCACCGCCTTCTCGGACAGGGACGAGCCGTCGGTGGCGATCAGGATGCGTTTGTACATGGCGAGACTCCCGGTTGAACTCTCGGGCGCCGGCGGGCTCTGTACAGGCCAGGCCACACGACGCCACGGCCCGAGGATAACCAGAGCACTCGCCCATGGCGTGAAAATCCGCCTGATTTTCACAAGAGAAAGAACAACGTGCTGTTTTCCTGGATCGATCAATCTCCGCGCCGCGTGCTGGCGCTCATCAGCGCGGCCTGTGTCGCCATGCTGGCGTTCGGCCTGTACCTGCAGTATGGCCAGGGGCTGGAACCCTGCCCGATGTGCATCGTGCAGCGCTACGCCCTCATTGGCGTGGCCGTCTTCACGGGCCTGGCCAGCAGCCGTGCGGGCCTGGCCTGGCGCGTGCTCTGGAGCCTGCTGGCGCTGGTGACGGCAGGCTCCGGCGCCTTCGTGGCGGCGCGCCAGAGCTGGCTGCAGTGGTATCCACCCGAAATCGCCACCTGCGGGCGCGATTTCTACGGCATCATCGAAAACTACGCATTGAGCCGCGCCATTCCCATGATCTTTCGCGGCTCGGGCGATTGCACGGTGGTGGACTGGCGCTTCCTCGGCGGCTCGATCGCCAACTGGTCCTTCATCTGCTTCACGCTCTTTGCGCTCTTGCTGATCACTCTGCTGGTGCGCGCCGCGGTGGGGCGGCGGGCGTGATCGAATCTGTGCTACAGTAATTCTCATGAATTCGCGCGCCGTGCTGCATCCTCAGACCCTCGCCCTCGCGGCGGCGGTTCTGCTCGTGCTACTGGCGCTACTGCTATCGGTGGCGGGCTAGGCGCATTCGTTCATTTTTCCAGTCGAATACCCAACGGCCCGCTTGCTCCAGCAGCGGGCCGTTCTCATTCACGTTGCTGGTGGTCTCACCCACAGGGGCACAACCCATGACCGACAAACTCATCATCTTTGACACCACCTTGCGCGACGGCGAACAGTCGCCCGGCGCTTCCATGACGCGCGACGAGAAGCTGCGCATCGCGCGCCAGCTCGAACGCCTGAGGGTGGACGTGATCGAAGCGGGGTTTGCCGCCAGCAGCAATGGTGACTTCGAGTGCATCCAGGCGATCGCCCGCACGGTGAAGGATTCGACGGTCTGCTCGCTGGCGCGCGCCAACGACCGCGACATCGCGCGCGCGGCCGAGGCGCTCAAGGACAGCAGCAACGCGCGCATCCACCTCTTCATCGCCACCAGCCCGCTGCACATGGAAAAGAAGCTGCGCATGACGCCCGACGAGGTGTTCGAGCAGGCGAAACTCTCCACGCGCTTCGCGCGAAATCTGCGTGACAACATCGAGTTCAGCGCCGAAGATGGCTACAGGAGCGACCTCGACTTTCTCGCTCGCATCTGCGAAGCGGTGATCCAGGAAGGTGCCACCACCATCAACATCCCCGACACCGTGGGCTACGGCATTCCCGAGCTCTATGGCAACTTCATCAAGACCTTGCGCGAGAAGGTGCCCAACAGCGACAAGGCGATCTGGAGCGTGCACTGCCACAACGATCTGGGCATGGCCGTGGCCAACAGCCTGGCCGGCGTGAAGATCGGCGGCGCGCGCCAGGTCGAGTGCACCATCAACGGCCTGGGCGAGCGCGCGGGCAATTGCTCACTTGAAGAAGTGGTGATGGCCGTGAAAACCCGCAAGGATTACTTCAATCTGCAGGTGGGCATTGACACGACGCAGATCCTTGCCGCCAGCAAGCTCGTGAGCTCCACCACGGGGTTCGTCGTTCAGCCGAACAAGGCCGTGGTCGGCGCCAACGCTTTCGCGCACGCCAGCGGCATCCATCAGGATGGCGTGCTCAAGGCGCGCGACACCTACGAGATCATGCGCGCCGAGGATGTGGGCTGGAGCGCCAACAAGATCGTGCTCGGCAAGCTCTCGGGGCGCAACGCCTTCAAGCAGCGGCTGCAGGAGCTGGGAGTGGAGCTCGAATCCGAGGCCGAAACCCTGGCCGCCTTCTCGCGCTTCAAGGAGCTCGCCGACCGCAAGAGCGAGATTTTCGATGAAGACATCCTGGCCCTCGTGAACACCGGTGTGCGCCCGGCGGAACATGAACAGTACGGCTTCGTGTCGCTGTCGCAACACAGTGAGACCGGCGAGCGCCCGAAGGCGGATATCGTCTTCACCGCGGGCGGCAAGGAGGTGCGCAGCAGTGCCGAGGGCAACGGGCCGGTGGATGCCTCGCTGCGTGCGATCGAGGCGCACGTCAAGAGCGGCGCGGAGATGACGCTGTACTCGGTCAACGCCATCAACGGCTCCACCGACGCGCAGGGCGAGGTGACGGTGCGCCTGCAAAGCGGCGGGCATGTGGTCAATGGCTCGGGTGCCGATCCGGACATCATCGTCGCCTCGGCCAAGGCCTATCTGAGCGCGCTCAACCGCCTGTACCATGGGGGCGACAGGGTGGCCGCACAGGGGTGAACTTCAGCTCAAATGCTTTTTAGGTGTGCCGCGCAAGATATTGTCCTTGCGCGGCTTTTTTTGTGTCTGTACACTTGCATACAGTCTCGGTCGGTTTTGGGAGTTCCTTCATGCGCACCTGCCTGCGTTCCGGTTCGCGTTATCTGCAATGGATAGCGGTTTTGCTCATCGCGTTGGCACTGGCGGCGCCGGGCGCGCAGGCCGCAGGCAAGAAGACACATCATCCCAAAAAGGCGGTGGCAAGCAGCCAGGCCAGGCCCGCCCCCTCCAAGTCCGCGCACAAGACGGTCGCCAAGCGCAAGAGCACTCCCACCAGGGCAGCGCGCCGCGGCAGGACGGCGGCGCAGGTGGCTGCCGTGCCCGCGGTGCTGTCCGTGGGCCAGAAGATGGGCTTGCATGCCTCGTCGGATCCGCTGGATCTGGCCTCCAGCGTGGCGCTGGTGGTCGATCAGGACACGCACGAAGTGCTGCTCAGCAAGAACGATGACGCGGTGCTGCCCATCGCCTCGCTCACCAAGCTGATGACCGGGCTGCTGGTCTCCGAGGCGCACCTGCCCATGGATACGCCCATCACCATCACGCAAGATGACGTCGATACCGAAAAGCACAGCCGCTCGCGTCTGTCCGTCGGTGCCACGCTCACTCGCGGCGAGCTGTTGCATCTGGCGCTGATGTCCAGCGAAAACCGCGCCGCGCACGCCCTGGGCCGCACCTACCCGGGCGGGCTGCAGGCCTTCGTTCAGCACATGAATGCCAAGGCGCAGTTGCTCGGCATGCACGACACGCACTACGTCGAGCCCACGGGCCTGTCCAGCAGCAACCGCTCCAGTGCGCGTGACCTGGCGCGTCTCGTTAGCGTCGCCTACCACGACCCGCTGCTGCGCGAACTCACCACCTCACGCGGTTACGAGGTGGAAGTGGGCAAGCGCACGCTGCAGTACAACAACACCAATCGCCTCGTGAAGAACCCGTCGTGGGACATTGGCCTGCAAAAGACCGGCTACATCTCCGAGGCGGGACGCTGCCTCGTGATGCAGGCGGAGATCGCGGGGCGAAAACTCATCATGGTGTTCCTCGATTCGACGGGCAAGTTCAGCCGTCTGGCCGATGCCGAGCGCGTGCGCTCCTGGGTCCAGAAGCTGCCGCACTCAAGCGACCGCACCGCGGCGAGCACGTTCGCCGCAAACGGCTGAAGTGCACGCAACGCTTGGAAAGGACATGGCCCCGAGGGGCCATGTTTCATTTCGGCGCCAGGCGGATCGCGCCGTCGAGGCGTATCACCTCGCCATTGAGCATGTCGTTTTCGAAGATGTGGCGCACCAGCTTGGCGTAGTCCTGCGGCGTGCCAAGGCGGCTGGGGAAGGGCACGCCCGCGGCCAGCGCATCCTGTACCTCCTGCGGCATGCCGAAGAGCATGGGGGTGCCGAAGATACCCGGAGCAATCGTCATGTTGCGGATGCCGCTGCGGGCCAGGTCGCGCGCGATCGGCAGCGTCATGCCCACCACGCCGCCCTTGGAAGCGGAATACGCCGCCTGACCGATCTGCCCGTCGTAAGCCGCGACGCTGGCGGTGGAGACGATCGCACCGCGCTCACCCGTGGCTTCGGGTTCGTTCCTGCTCATCGCCTCGGCCGCGAGGCGGATCATGTTGAATGTGCCGATGAGGTTCACCGTGATCGTTTTGGTGAAGGTCGAGAGCTGATGCGCGCCGTTTTTGCCCACGGTCTTTTCCGCGGGCGCGATTCCCGCGCAGTTCACCAGCCCCATGAGCTTGCCCAGCGAAACCGCCTTGGCGACCACGGCTTGGCCGTCGGCTTCACTGCTGACGTCGCAGCGCAGGAAATGTCCGTTGATATCGCGTGCCACTGCCTCGCCCTTGTCCGCCTGCATGTCCGCGATCACGACGGTCGCACCCAGTGAGGAGAGCATGCGTGCCGTGCCTTCGCCCAGGCCGGAAGCGCCGCCGGTGACGATGAAAACCTTGCCTTTGATGTCCATGGTGTCCTCTTGAGTTTGACGTAAACGTCAATTATGGCTTGAGCATGCCCGGCTCTTGTCCTGGAGCCTGTTCACGAGCGGGCTCTTGTCGAGAGGGTTGGGTGCAGGCAAAAAAAAGCCCGGTACGAGACCGGGCTTGAAGGGATCCAGAAATTGACATTTCGTGAGGATCCAAGGAGACAACCGAAACAATGACTTGGCGACCAAGTCACATGAGTCAATGATAAGGGAAAACCCTTGTATTGATCAATGACCCTGTTGTATTTTTGCGATCAGCGCTTGCGGCCGGCAGCGGCCACCTTGTTGGCGGTGCTGGACACGGCGTTGAAGTTGGCTTCAGCCATGTCGGTGGCTTGCTTGACGGCCTTCTGCACCGATTCGAACGCATTGTTGGCGGCCGACACGGCGCTCTTGAACACGGCGACAGTGGTTTCGGTACCGGCCGGGGCGTTCTTGGCGGTGCTGTCGACAAAGTTGGCAAACGTGCGCTGGGCTTCGGCGGTCTGGGTTTCGAAAGCCTTGCCGAAGGCGGTGCCGGTCCCGGTGGCGATGTCGTACAGGTGACGGCTGTAGGCCAGGGTCTTTTCAGCCAGGGGCTGGAACAGGCTGGCTTGCAGCGTCAGCAGCTCTTGCGCGTCCTTGGCGGACAGCACGGCCTGAGCGTGGGCATTGGCTTCCGCCAGGGCGGCGCGCGAGGCGGTCACGTTCAGTTCGACGAGCTTTTCAACGCCTTCGAAGGCCTTGTTGGTCAGACCGAAAACGGTCTCGAGGTTGGCCTTCTGAGCGGCCAGAAATTGTTCTTGCGGCAGGGACATGTGAAACTCCTGATCAAAGGTATCGCCTACATTGGCGATGGTTCATGGAACTGCTCTGATCAACTTATGTTGCAGTGCAGCATGGATCGAATTATAGGGACGTTTCGACCGATTGCAAGGATTATTTGTTGCGACGCAACATTTTTTGTTGCCACATGTTTTTCAAGCCATGCCGCCAAGGAGCGTGGGCGGTGGCGCGCCTGCTGGCAAAATGCCTGACTCATGGCTTCTTCCTCTGATACCGCAGCCGCGGCGAAGGTTGCATCTTCGCGTTTCATCGCCCCGCTGCGCGGCAGCTACCGTGCGTTCAGACCCATCGGTACGCGCTGGATGGACAACGATGTCTACGGCCACGTCAACAACGTCGTCTACTACAGCTGGTTCGACACGGCGGTCAACGCCTGGCTGATCGAGCAGGGTGTACTGGACATTCATGGCGGCGACACCATCGGTCTCGTCATCGAGACGCATTGCAACTACTTTGCCTCGGTTGCCTTTCCTCAGGCGGTGGACGCGGGCCTGCGCGTGGCGCATCTGGGCACGAGCAGCGTGCGCTACGAGGTGGGGCTGTTCGCGCAGGGTCAATCGCAGGCCGCGGCGGCGGGGCATTTCGTCCACGTCTATGTGGGGCGCCAGGATCGTCGGCCCCGGCCGCTGCCGCACAAGCTGCGGGAGGCCCTGCAGGCCCTGCGCATGCCCGATTGAATGTGAAACCCGATGATCATCCAGAGCCTGCTCGACACCGACCTGTACAAATTCACGATGATGCAGGTGGTGCTGCATCACTTCCCGGGCGCGCAGGTGGAGTATCGCTTCAAGTGCCGCACGCCCAGGGTGTCGCTGGCGCCCTTCGTTCAGGAGATCCGCGACGAAATTCGTGCGCTGTGCGGCCTCAAGCTGCAGGATGCGGAGCTCGCCTATCTGGGGTCGATGCGCTTCATCAAAAGCGATTTCGTGGACTTTCTGGGCCTCTTCAAGCTCAACGAGAAATACATCCACGTCACGCCCCTGTCCAATGGCGAGATCGACATCACCATCATCGGGCCATGGCTGCACACCATCCTGTTCGAGATTCCGGTGCTCTCCATCGTCAACGAGGTCTACTTTCGCAACCAGCATCCCAGGCCCGACCACGACGAAGGCAGACGGCGGCTGGCGATCAAGGTGGAACAACTGCATGGCGCGGGCCTGCAGGAGCTGAAGATCGCGGACTACGGCACGCGCAGGCGCTTTTCGCGTGCCTGGCACGAGGAGTTGCTGCGCACGCTCGCGGGCAAGCTGGGCGTGGAGGACAAGCGGCGCAACGTGACAGGCAAATTCGCCGGCACCAGCAACGTGCTGTACGCGATGAAGCTGGGCCTGACGCCGCTGGGAACCATGGCGCATGAATACCTGCAGGCCTGCCAGGCGCTGGGGCCGCGCCTGCGCGACACGCAGGTCTATGGCTTCGAGGTCTGGGCCAAGGAATACCGCGGCGACCTGGGTATCGCACTCTCGGACGTCTACGGCATGAACGCCTTCCTGCGCGACTTCGACCTGTACTTCTGCAAGCTCTTCGACGGCGCGCGCCACGACAGCGGCGACCCCTTCTCCTGGGGCGAGCGCATGCTGCAGCACTACCGCGACAACCGCGTCGATCCGCTGTCCAAGGTGCTGATCTTCAGCGACAGCCTGACGGTGCCGCGCATCATCGAACTGTACGAGCGCTTTCACGGGCGCTGCCAGCTGGCGTTCGGCATCGGCACCAATCTCACGAACGACCTGGGTTACGAGCCGCTGCAGATCGTCATCAAGATGACGCGCTGCAACGGCCAGCCCGTGGCCAAGCTGTCGGATGCGCCGGGCAAGAACATGTGCAACGACGAGAAATACCTCGCCTACCTGCGCCAGGTGTTCAACATCGCGGCGCCGGTGTGAGTGCCGGGCGCAAGCATCAACCAAAAAAAGGAGGAAGGGATGGGTTCCATGAAGGCGGTGCGCGCGTTCGCCCTGGCATTGCTGGGGCTGCTGCCCCTGATGGCCGGCGCGGCCGAGGTCGATGGCAGCCAGCTGGCGCCGTGGTGGGGCGTGCCGTTCGCGGGGGTGCTGCTCTCGATCGCGGTGTTGCCCATGCTTGCGCCCATGGTCTGGCACCACCACTACGGCAAGATCACGGCCGGCTGGGCGCTGGCGTTCTTCGTTCCGTTCGGGCTGAGCTTTGGCTGGGCGAGCGCGGGGCAGGGGCTGGTGCATGCGCTGGTGGCGGAATACATCCCGTTCGTGATCCTGCTCACGGCGCTGTTCACGGTGGCGGGCGGCATCTACATCCGCGGCAATCTGCGCGGCACGCCCGTGCTCAACACGGGCATTCTCGCCGTGGGCGCGGTGCTCGCGAGCTTCATGGGGACGACGGGCGCGTCGATGCTGCTGATTCGCCCCCTGATCCGCGCCAACGACGACCGCAGGCATGTGGCGCACGTGGTGATCTTCTTCATCTTCATTGTCTCCAATGCCGGCGGTTCGCTCACGCCGCTGGGCGATCCGCCGCTGTTCCTCGGCTTTTTGAAGGGTGTGACGTTTTTCTGGACCGCGCAGCACGTGATCTTCGAGACGCTGTTCCTCGTCGCGGTGCTGTTGGCGCTGTTTTTCGCCCTCGACAGCTGGTACTTCCGGCAGGCGGGAGAGATCGCCCGAACCGACCCCACGCCCGACTCGCCCCATGGTGATCTGGGGTTCGACGGCAAGCTCAATTTCGTCCTGCTGGCCGTGATCGTCGGCCTGGTGCTGCTCAGCGGCGTGTGGCAGTCGGATATCCGGTGGGAGATCGCGGGCACCGTGGTCGAGCTGCCCTCGCTGGTGCGCGACGCGGGCATGGTGGCCGTGGCGATGATCTCGATGGCCATCACGCCGCATGCGGTGCACGAGGCCAACCAGTTCAGCTGGGGGCCGATGCAGGAGGTGGCCAAGCTCTTTGCCGGCATCTTCCTCACCATCATTCCGGTGATCGCCATGCTGCGCGCCGGGGTCCACGGGCCGTTCGGCCCCATCGTCGCGGCCGTCACGGGCGCCGACGGCCAGCCGATTCCGACCATGTATTTCTGGGCTTCGGGGGTGCTGTCTTCGGTGCTGGACAACGCGCCGACCTACCTCGTCTTCTTCAACACGGCGGGTGGCGACGCCGCCACGCTCATGAGCACGCACGCGGCCACGCTCGCGGCGATCTCCATCGGCTCGGTATTCATGGGCGCCAACACCTACATCGGCAATGCGCCCAATCTCATGGTGAAGTCGATCGCCGAAGACCGTGGCGTGAAGATGCCGAGCTTCTTTGGCTACATGCTGTGGTCGTGCGGCATTCTGGTGCCGCTGTTTGTCGTCATCACCTGGCTGTTCTTCTGAGGATATTGCCGTGTCCAAACCGCGTGTGCTCGTCGCCTGTGCCGTCTTTCCCCAGGTGCTGCAACGCCTGAGGGAGCACTTCGAGATCGAGACCCTCGCCGAGGGCGAGACCTGGCGCCAGGACGAGTTCGCGCGGCGCCTCGCGGGCCAGCAGGGCGCCTTCATCACGGGGACCCACCGCATCGACGCCGCAGTGCTGGCGTCCCATCCGCAGCTCAGGATCGTCGCCAACATGGCCGTGGGCTACAACAACCTGGATGTGGCGGCGATGCGATCCGCGGGCGTGGTGGGCACGAATACGCCCGACGTGCTGACCGAAACCACCGCGGATTTCGGCTTCGCCCTCGTGATGGCGGCCGCGCGGCGCATGCTCGAAGCCGAGAAATTCCTGCGCGCGGGGCTGTGGAAGCGCTGGCGCTACGACATGTTCGCGGGCTCCGAGGTGCATGGCAGCACGCTCGGCATCCTCGGCATGGGCCGCATCGGCCGCGGCATCGCCCGGCGCGGCGCACACGGCTTCGGCATGAAGGTGATCTACCACAACCGCCACCGGCTCGCCGCCGACGTGGAAGAGGCCTGCGGGGCGCGCTTTGTCGGCATGCAGGAGCTGCTGGCCGAGTCCGACCACCTCGTGCTCGTGCTGCCCTACACCAGCGAGGCGCACCACATCATCGGCGCGGCGGAACTCGCGTGCATGAAGCCGACGGCGACGATCGTGAACATCGGCCGCGGTGGGCTCATCGACGAGGACGCGCTGGTGCTGGCGCTCCAGGCAGGACGTCTGGCGGCCGCGGGGCTGGACGTGTTCGAGGGCGAGCCGCGCGTGAATCCCGCGCTGCTCATGCTGCCCAATGTCGTGCTGACGCCGCACATCGCGAGCGCCACCGTGCTCACGCGCCTTGCCATGGCCGACCTGGCGGCGGACAACCTGATCGCTTTTTTTGATGGCCGGGGTGCGTTGACGCCGGTGACTTAAGATAAAAAGTGTCTCTGAATCAATACTGACAAGCGTTGACAGCTACTGATACGATAGTTTCCCATGGCTCTTGAATGGATCGTTGCGCTGGCGCTGATCGCGCTGGCGCTGCTGCTGCTCATCGCGCTGCTCGTGCGCCGCCCGCGCGTGACGTTGCCGCCCGAGTGGCCCGAGCGTCTGCAGACGCTGGAAGCGGCCATGCAGGCCACGCAGCTCGCGGTAGCGCGCAACGATGGCGCGCTGGCGGGCATGGGCGAGCAGCTGCGCGCCTTCACCCAGACCACGCAGGGCATGCTCGACGAGCGCCTGGCGCAGGCGCGCGAGGACGCACGTGCCAGCCGCGGCGAGTTGCAGGCCGCCTTCGGTCATCTGCAAATCCATCTGGAGCAGTTGCTCACGCACGCACGCGGCGAGCAGACGCAGGCGCTGGCCGCGTTTCGCGCCGAGCTCTCGGCGACGGCGCAGCAACTGGCGGCGGACAGCGTGCAGTCGCGCGAGGGCGTGGCCGCGAGCACCCAGGCCATGGGCCAGCGTGTGCAGGAGCGCTTTGACGCGCTCGCCCAGGCCATGCGCGGCACGCTCGATTCGCTCAAGGGCGACTTGCACGCCCAGCTGGGCGCGATGTCGCTGGCGCTGAAAGACCAGCTCGGACTGACCACGCAGGAACTGACGCGCCAGCTCTCGGGTCTGGTCGCCAGTCACCAGCAGGGCGGCGAGGCGCTGCGCAATGCGCTCAACGAGCGCCTGGCCGCGATCCAGACCGACAACGCCGCCCGGCTGGAGGAAATGCGCCGCACCGTCGATGAAAAACTGCACGCCACGCTGGAGCAGCGCCTGGGTGAATCCTTCAAGCTCGTGAGCGAGCGGCTGGAGCAGGTGCACAAGGGTCTGGGCGAGATGCAGACGCTTGCGAGCAGCGTGGGGGACTTGAAGCGCGTGATGACCAACGTGAAGACGCGCGGCACCTGGGGCGAGATGCAGCTGGGCGCCATCATCGACAACGTGCTCACGGCCGAGCAGTACGCGCGCAACGTCAAGACCGTACCGGGCAGCGACGAACTCGTGGAATTCGCCATCCGCCTGCCCGGGCGCAGCAGCGAGGCGCCGGTGTGGCTGCCCGTTGATTCCAAGTACCCGGTGGAGCACTACCAGCGGCTCATGGATGCGCAGGAGTCGGCGGACAAGGCCGCGATCCAGGCCGCGGGCAACGCCTTCGAGACCTCGATCCGTGCCGAGGCGAAGAAGATCCACGCCAAGTACGTCGCCCCGCCGCACACCACCGATTTCGCCGTGCTCTACCTGCCCACCGAAGGGCTCTTCGCCGAGGTCATGCGCCGCCCGGGCCTCGTGGAAGCGGTGCAGAACGAGACGCGCGTGATGATCACCGGTCCGGCGAATTTCGCCGCCATGCTCAGCAGCCTGCAGATGGGTTTCAAGACGCTCGCCATCGAGAAGCGCTCCTCCGAAGTCTGGGGCGTGCTCGGTCAGGTCAAGACCGAGTTCGCCAAGTTCGGCGAGGCGGTGGATGCCACGCGCAAGTCCATCGACGCGGCGGCGCGCAAGTTCGAGCAGGTGGACGTGCGCACGCGCGCCATCCAGCGCAAGCTGCGCGATGTGCAGGAGCTGCCCGCGCCGGACCCCGCGGCCGTGCCGGCCCTGCCCGCCGAGGACGCTGACGACGCCCAGGCATGACAAAGGGACAGCACGTGCCCCTTTGAATCGGCGTGGCTCGGGTGCTCAGGCCAGCGTATCGGCCCAGATGTTGTGTGCCCAGGCGAGCGCGAAGCGCCCCTCCATTTCGCTGGCCGCCGGCGACACCCCGCCCGAGCCCGGCACCGCGAGCATGGTCTTCTTCTCGGCGTCGTAGCGGTGCACGCTCGCCACGTGCACCACGTCGCTGGGGCTCACGAAGCTGTAGCAGGTGTTGTTGTAGACCGGCAGGCTGCCCGGCTGCTTGCCCGAGAGCAGTGCCACGATGGCCGCGGCCGCCACCTTGCCGTGCTGGTTGGCCATGTGGCCGGACTTGGGCATGAGCGGCGCGCTCTGGGTGCAGTCGCCCAGGATGTGCACCCCCTTGGCCTGGGCGTGCTCCATCGTCAGCCAGTCCACGTCGCACCAGCGCTTGTTGGCCGTGGCCAGGCCCGCCTGCGTCACCACGTCGCCCGAGCGCATCGGCGGGATCACGTTGAGCACCTGCGCCTTCACGTCATCGCTGAACTCGAACTTGAGCGTGTTCGTCGCGACGTCCAGGTCCACCAGCTGGTGCTTGGGGCGGTACTCGATCAGGCCCTTGTAGCGGTCCGCCCAGGCTTTCTTGAACAGCGCGCCCTTGGAGGTCACGTCGTCGTTGGCGTCCAGGATCAGCACCTTGGATTTGGGCTTGGCCTGCTGGAAGTAGCTCGCCACCTGGCAGGCGCGCTCGTAGGGGCCGGGCGGGCAGCGGTAGGGCGCGAGCGGGATGCTCATGGCAAACACGCCGCCGTCGGACATGGCCTCGAGCTGGCGGCGCAGGGCCAGTGTCTGCGGGCCGGCCTTCCAGGCGTGCATCACCTTGTCCTGCGCGCCGGGCTTGTTCATGCCGGGGATCTGCTCCCACATGAAGTCCACGCCGGGCGAGAGGATGAGCCGGTCATACGCCAGTGCGGCGCCGCCGGCGAGCCGGACCTGGCGCTTGTCCAGGTCGATGCCGCTCACGCGGTCGCGCACGAGCTTGACGCCATGGCGAGCGCCGAGCTTGTCGTAGGGCGTGGTGATGTCGGCCAGGGTCTTGCTGCCACCCAGCACCAGATTGGAGATGGGGCAGGAGACGAAGGCGGCGTTGGGCTCGACCAGCGTGACCTCGACCTTGCCTTCGGACCACATGCGGATGTACTTGGCGGCGGTGGCGCCGCCGTAGCCGCCACCGACGACCACGACCTTGCCGCCCGCACCGCCGCCCACCGAGGCGCAACCGGCCGTGAGGCCGAGGGCGGAAACCGCTGAAACAGCCGAACCGGCACGGATGAATTGACGACGATCCATGGGGTGCCTCCTTACTTCTTCTGTGCCGACAGATAACCGGCGATGGCCGCCAGCTGATCGTCGGAATAGCCCTTGGCGAGCTGCTGCATGATGGTGGACGGGGCCGCGCCGCTCTTGTAGGCGAGCAGCTTTTCCGTCATGTCGGCGCGGCTCTTGCCGGCCAATGGCGGCATGCCCTGTTCGGCATGACCGTTGGTGCCGTGGCAGTTGGCGCAACCCGCGGCCCAGCTGCGCACTTGCAGCGGGTCGCTTTGCGCATGCGAATGGCCGGCGGTTGCCAGCAGGCCGGCCGCCAGCGCGGCGTAGAGCACTCGTGTCATCTTGGGTCCTCCTTGGGA
>JAIOIA010000225.1:0-5048 GCA_019912745.1 Comamonas sp.
GCTATGCGGCACGCGCGGCGTCGATGCGCGCAAAGCGCCGCGGCGCCTGCGCCGCGCGTGCCGCATAGCCGCCCGCCACGCGCGTGAAGAAGGCCAGCGGCTGCACCTCGAAACGGTCGGGCGCGCGCGCCTGGGTGAGCCGCTGCGCGGCCACCTCGGGCGGCACGTCAAACCACAGCGTCAAATCAGGTTGCAACATCAGATCTGGCTCTAGCCCAATACCAGTCTGCGCAAGCCGCTCCATATACGTGAGTGCTTCCAGATCGAACCCGCGCCCCGCGCCCTGGTAGGCGAAGGTGGCGTCGGTGAAGCGGTCGCACAGTACCACCTGGCCCGCGGCCAGCGCCGGGGCGATGACCTGCACCAGGTGGTCGCGCCGCGCCGCAAAGGCCAGCAGCACCTCTGTGAGCGCGTCCATGCTCTCGTGCAGCAGCAGCTCGCGCAGTTGCTCGGCCAGCGGCGTGCCACCCGGCTCGCGCGTGAGCACCACCGTGCGCCCGGCATAGCGCAGCGCCTGGGCCAGGGCGTCGATGTGCGAGGACTTGCCCGCGCCGTCGATGCCCTCGAAACTGATGAACAGACCCGCGCTCATCCATTGCCCCTCATTTGCCGCCTTTCTGATAGCGGTTCACGGCCCGGTTGTGCTCGCCCAGCGTGGCACTGAACTCGCTGCTGCCGTCGCCGCGCGCCACGAAGTACAGCGCCTTCGTGGACTGCGGCTGCACGGCGGCGAGCAGGGCAGCGCGCCCCGGCATGGCGATCGGCGTGGGCGGCAGGCCCGGCCGCGTGTAGGTGTTGTAGGGCGTGTCGGTCTGCAGGTCGCGCTTTCTGAGGTTGCCATCGAACTTCTCGCCCAGGCCGTAGATCACGCTCGGGTCCGTCTGCAGCAGCATGCCCGCGCGCAGGCGATTGATGAAGACCCCGGCGATCTGGGCGCGATCCTGCGGGCGGCCGGTTTCCTTTTCGACCAGGCTCGCCAGCGTCAGCGCCTCGTCGGGTGATTTGAGCGGCAGATTGCTCGCGCGCGCCGCCCAGGCCGCCTCCAGGCGCCGATCCATCTGGCGTAGCGCGCGACGCAGCACGGCCAGGTCGCTGCTGCCCTTGGCATAGGCGTAGGTGTCTGGAAAGAAGCGACCTTCGGGCGCCACGCCCGGTCGGCCCAGCGCGGCCATCAGCGCCGCGTCGTCCATGCCCTCGCTCTCGGGCTTGAGCCCGTCGGCATGCGCCAGCGCCGCGCGCACCTGGCGGAAGTTCCATCCTTCGATGAAGGTGACGGTGCGCATGCTGGCGTCGCCGCGCACCAGCTTCTGCAGCAACGTGAGCGGTGTGGTGCCCACGGGAATCTCGTAGTTGCCGGCCTTGATCTGCCTGTCCTTGCCGGAGAGGCGAAACCACAGCCTGAGCAGGCGCGGCGGCACCTGCACCCCGGCCGCGGCCGCGGCCTGCGCCACGCCCAGCGGCGTGGTGCCAGGCTCGATCTCCAGTTCCAGCGCTTCACCACCCGCCAGTGGCAACGGCGCATTCACCCACCACGCGCCCGCGCCCGCCAGGGCCGCGGCAACGAGCAGAAGGAGAAGGAAGAAGCGGCGCATCCGGCAAGGGCAGTCTCAAGAGGGAAGCCGGATATGGTAATTCAGCCGCGCCCCCTGGCGGCGCGCGACGCTACCGCACCGTCAGGGCCAGGTCGGCCGTGTCGGCGCCCTCGGCGTTTTCGGCGCGCAGCACCACGGCGTAGACCCCGGGGGCCTGCGCCGTGCCGTGGATCACGCCGGTGCGGGCGTCAAGGCTCAGACCCTGGGGCAGGCCCGATGCGACCAGATGCGTCGCTGGCGCCGCGGTGCGCACACGCCAGTTCATCTTCTGGCCCCGGCGCACGGTCAGCTCGGCCGTCGGCCCGATCAGCGGCGCGCCCACGCCGTCCTGCTGGCGCAGGAAGCTCGCCAGGCGCAAACGCGCGTTCTCGCGCAGATCGACCCAGAACAGGCTGATGTCAAAGACGTGGTAGTTCTCGCCGCCGAACATCCCTCCGTCCGTGAACTGCGCCTTGCGCAGCAGCGGCGAGACGAAGGCATAGCCGCGCTCGTCGCTCACGCTCACCAGATGACTGACGGGGTTGGTGAAGAAGGTGGCGCTCGTCGTGCCGAAGGGCGTGCCGCCGCGGTGCGCCAACGTCGGGGTGCGCGGCCGGCGCTTGCTCCAGCTCACCGGGTTGATGTTTTCCATCGCGGCGCCGCGGCGCGAGGTCCAGCGCTGGCTCGTGGCGTCCCAGTGCACCACGTCCGACCATTCGAGCAGATCGTCGCCGCCGTTCAGGCCGAAGGTGCCCCAGACGGCGGCGCAGCCGGTCTGAGCAGGCTGGTGACACGGCGGAATCCGGCGCAGGTCGTCACGGAACACCGACTCCGGCAGTGGAATGCCGGGGATGTAGGCGGCCACCAGCCGGTCCTGAATGGGATGACCCTGGATCACCTCGCTGAGCAGGCGCTGCGCGTGGTTGGCGCCCTGGCTGTGCCCGACGAGGAAGAACGGGCGTCCCTGGTTGTCGTGGCGCACGTAATACTCGAACGCCGCCTTCACGTCGGCGTAGGCGCGGTTGCTCGGCCCCTGCTGCTCGTCCTCCGAGAGAAAGTACACGTGCAGCGCCGTCTGCCGATAACGCGGCGCGTAGACCCGCGCGACACCGTTGAAGGGCGTGGCCTGCGTCATGAGCATGATCGCGTCCATCTTCACGACCGCGGGATCGTCGATGGCGGCGTTCAGCACGTCCTTACGACTCACCGAGGTGGTCGGGTGGATGTAGAACACGTCGGCGCGCGCGCTGTCCTGCAGGTCGCTGAAGCCGCTGCCTGCGGGCACACGGCTGGCCACGGACATCTGGCCCGGACGCGCCAGCCAGGCATCGGCCCTGGAGTAATCGAGCGGCGCGGCTTCCTGCGCCTGCAGCGCCGTGAGGCAGAAGGCGCCGAGAAACGCGCACAGCGCCCGCCGCCAGAAACTGACATGGATCAAAGCCGGCATGGTTTTGTCTTTCATGCGCCCGAGCAAGCGGCTATGGTAGGCAAGCGAGCCTGTAATTCCTTGCGCTTCATCAACAAACCAAGGTGCAACCCATGCGAAACGGCGCCTCGTCCTCGCCCCAACGACGCCAGTTCATCACCGCGGCCGCCGCCAGCCTGGCCCTGCCCGCCGTGGCGCAGTCGGTGCCCCCCGTTACCCAGGAGGACCCCGTGGAGAAACTCGAACGCAGCGGCACGCGCGTCGTCGGTTTTGCCGACGCCGAAATGGACTACCAGCTGATGCGCCAGCTCGGCGCCACGCGCTACGGCGGCGCCTCGGTGGGCGAGTGCCTCGCGATCGCGCGGCGCATCAAGGACGCCGACCCCGAGAGCTGGGTCAGCGAATTCACCGCCGCCGGCCAGCGCCAGAAGCTGGACGCGCACGCGCGCCTCAAGCGCGGGCATGGCACCAGCGCGCGCGACCAGTACCTGGTGGCCAGCAACAACTACCGCGCCGCCGAGTACTACTGCATCGCCAGCGACCCGCGCCACGCGCTGCTCGGCCTGGAAAGCCGCGCCTGCTTTCTCGCGGCGATGCGCGCGGGCGGCATCGCCTGTGAAGCGTTCTCGCTGCCGCTCGATGACATCGCGCTGCCCGCCTACTACTTCCGCAATCCGGCGGCCCAGGGCAAGCGCGCCAAGACGCTGCTCATCATCAGCGGCTACGACGGCACGCTGGAGGAAACCTGGCTGGCCTATGGCCGCGCGGCGATGGAGCGCGGCTACCACCTGATGCTCTTCACCGGCCCGGGGCAGATGGACACGTTGCGCCTGTACCCCGGCATCCAGTTCATCCCCGAGTTCGAGCGCATCGGCCGCGTCGCGCTCAACCACGTGCTGGCGCGAGCGGACGTGGATCCGGACCGCGTCGCGCTCATGGGCATCAGTTTCGGTGGTTACTTCGCCACGCGCATCGCCGCGCACGAACCGCGCGTGCGCGCGCTCATCGCCAACTCGCCCATCATCGACCTGCACGCCTACATGGCGTCCTTCGCCGGATTCGATCCGGCCGAACTGCCCGACAGCGAGGACATCGCGCTCGCCGACATCGACAAGATCCCCCCGGGCGCCATCCCGGCGCAGACCGTCGCGATGATGCACAACCTCATGCTGCGCGTGGGCGGCGGCAGCTTCAAGCGCACCTACCAGCGCCTGCGCGATTTCCGCGTCGCGCCCGACAAGCTCCAGGCCATCACCTGCCCCTCGCTCGCGCTGGTGGGCGAAGGCGAAGGCAAAGAACCCCTGGCGCAAAGCGAGCGTTTCTGCCAGAGCATCACCGGCCAGGTGCGCCAGCACATCTTCACCCGCGAGGAAGGCGCGGACGGCCACTGCCAGGCCATCAATCTGGCGTACTCGGCGGCCGTTTCCATGGATTGGCTGGACGAAGTCTTCGACTGAACCCGGGGCGCCTGCGGCGCGGCGGCCAAACCCCCTGCACGGGGACCGGCCGTTGACTCCTGTTTCAATAGCGAATTTCCATGAATCAAAACAGCCTCACGCGCTTGTCCAACCAGCGCGGGCAGCTCCTGGAACAGATGCGATTTTTGTGAATTTTCAGGGTAGCGAGGGCGCCCGATCCAGACGCTGGCGCATCGTGATGTGCGCGATGCCCGCCTCCTCGAACACCTCGCCCTCGGGCACGAAACCGGCGCGGCGGTAGAAGCCCTCGGCGTGGCACTGCGCGTGCAGCAGCACGCTCGCATCGCCACGCCCCTGCGCCGCTTGCACCAGCGCGTCCAGTATCAGGCGGCCCCAGCGCTGACCGCGCAGGGGGCGGGCCACGGCCATGCGGCCGATGCGGCCCTCGCCGTGCTCGGCGGGCAGCAGCCGACCAGTGGCAACGGCCACGCCCAGGCGGTTGATCGCGACGGCGTGCACGGACACGGCATCGAGCTCGTCGAGCTCGATCTCGGGCGGCACGCCCTGCTCGTGCACGAAGACCGCGGTGCGCAGCGGCGTGGCCAGTGCGGCCAGCTCCGTCCAGCCGCCCGT
>JAIOIA010000226.1:0-4131 GCA_019912745.1 Comamonas sp.
GGCTCGCTCTCCCGGCGCCGTCGCGCAGCCAGGCAAGCAGCCGTGCGGCGCTGGCGGCATCCCAGGCAAACCACAGCCAAGCGGCCGCGCAGGCGCCGCCCGCCGCAGCCCAGGGTCCGCCCCACCAGCCGCCAAGCGCACCGCCGGCCAGCTGCAGTGCGGCAAAGAGAAGCAGGCGCGTGAGCATATTTGAATAAAAAATGGCCGTAGCGCTTGTCTATATTGCGCGGGCAGCTATTGTTTTTTTTTGAATTGAGTGCGCCGTGAACCGGTAGCCCGCGCCGCGCACGGTCTCGATGAGCGCCCCCGCATCGCCGAGAGCTTCGCGCAGGCGCTTTACATGCACGTCCACCGTGCGCTCTTCGATGTAGACGTGGTCGCCCCAGACCTTGTCCAGCAGTTGGGTGCGGCTGTGCACACGCTCGGCATGCGCCATCAGGTAGTGCAGCAGCCGGAATTCGATGGGTCCGAGCTTGAGTGGCTTGTCCTGCCAGATGACGCGCCGGGTGGCGGGCTCCAGCGTCAGGCCGCCGTCGGTCAGGGGCGCGTCGGCCTGCTCGGGCGCGCGCCGGCGCAGGACGGCGCGGATGCGCGCCAGCAGCTCCTGCGTCGAAAACGGCTTGGTGATGTAGTCGTCCGCACCGGCGTCCAGTCCCGCGATCTTGTCCGGCTCGTCGCTGCGCGCGGTGAGCATCAGGATGGGCACGTGCTTGCTGCGCGGGTGGGCACGCCATTGGCGCGCCAGGCGCAGGCCGCTCACGTCGGGCAGCATCCAGTCGAGCAGGATCGCGTCGGGCAGCACGGCATCGAGCGCGTTCTGGGCGGCGGCGCCATCGGCCGCGCAGACCGGGTCGAACCCGCCGTGGCGCAGGTTGACCGCGATCAGCTCGGCGATCGCGGGTTCGTCTTCGACGACGAGGATGCGGGGGCGCTGGCTCATTGCACGACGGATTCGATCTCTTGCATGGTGGTGTGGCGCACGTCCTTGCCTTCGACCAGGTAAATGATGAGCTCGGCCACGTTCTTGGAATGGTCGCCGATGCGCTCGATGGCCTTGGCCAGGAACAGCAGGTCGAGGCTGGCGGAGATGGTGCGCGGGTCCTCCATCATGTAGGTGATGAGCTTGCGCACGAAGCCGTCGAATTCCTGATCGATCAGGTCGTCTTCCTTGAGGATGGCGAGCGCCGTCTTGGTGTCCAGCCGTGCAAAGGCGTCGAGTGCCTTGCGCAGCAGGCCGGAGGCAAGTTCGGCCGCGATGTGCAACTCGCTCGACGGCAGCGCGCGCACCGCGCCGCTGTCGATGATGGAGCGCACCATGCGCGCCATGCGCGTGGCTTCGTCACCCATGCGTTCGAGGTTGGCGGTCGCCTTGGAAAACGCCATCAGCAGGCGCAGATCGCGCGCCGTGGGCTGGCGCCGCGCGATGATGGTGGTGAGCTCGTGGTCGATTTCCACTTCCATGGCGTTCACGCGCCGTTCCAGTGCCTCGACCTGATCCACGGCGTCCAGGCTGAAGTGCGACAGTGCCTGCACGGCCTGCCGGATCTCCGCTTCGACGAGACCGCCCAGCTCCATGACGCGGGCCGTCACCTGATTGAGTTCGCTGTCGAACTGCGTTGAAAGATGCTTTTCGGTCATCCGAATCTCCCGGTGATGTAGTCTTCCGTCTCCTGGCGCCGCGGCTTGAAGAACATTTGTTCGGTGGTGCCGAATTCCATGAGTTCCCCCAGGTACATGTAGGCTGTATGGTCGCTGCAGCGCGCGGCCTGCTGCATGTTGTGCGTGACGATGAGCACGGTGTACTCGCTCTTGAGCTCGGCGATCAGTTCCTCGATTTTCGCGGTGGAAATCGGATCCAGCGCCGAGCAGGGTTCGTCCAGCAGCAGCACCTCGGGCCGGATGGCCACGCCGCGCGCGATGCACAGGCGCTGCTGCTGGCCGCCCGAGAGGCTCGAGCCGCTCTGGCCCAGCTTGTCCTTGACCTCGTTCCACAGCGCCGCCTTGCGCAGTGCCCACTCGACGCGCTCATCCATGTCGGCCGGGCTCAGGTGCTCGAACAGCTTCACGCCAAAGGCGATGTTGTCCCGGATCGACATCGGAAACGGCGTCGGCTTCTGGAACACCATGCCGATCTTGGCGCGGATCAGCGCCACGTCCTGACGGGCGGTGAGCAGGTCCTCGCCGTCGAGCAGCACCTGGCCCTCGGCGTGTTGCTCGGGATACAGCTCGAACATGCGGTTGAACACGCGCAGCAGCGTCGATTTGCCGCAGCCCGAGGGGCCGATGAAGGCGGTGACCTGCTTCTCCGGGATGTCCAGGTTCACTCCCTTGAGCGCATGGAACTTGCCGTAGTAGAAATTCAGGTCGCGCACCGAGATCTTGGGGCGTGAACCGGCCGCCGGCGCGGCGACGGGGGGGGGAGCATCAAGGACGACGGACATGGACGGGGCCTTTCTCTTCTCTTATTTGCTACGGGTCATCACGCGTGCCAGGATGTTCAGGCCCAGCACCGCCAGGGTGATGAGGAACACGCCGGCCCACGCCAAGTGCTGCCAGTTCTCGTAGGGACTCATGGCGAACTGGAAGATGACGACGGGCAGGCTGGCCATGGGGCTGCTCATGTCGGCCGACCAGAACTGGTTGGACAGCGCGGTGAACAAGAGCGGCGCCGTCTCGCCCGCGATGCGCGCCACCGCCAGCAGCACGCCGGTGATGACACCGGCGCGCGCGGCGCGCAGCGTGATCGCGAGGATCACCTTCCACTTGGGCGTGCCCAGGGCGTAGGCAGCCTCGCGCAGGCCGGACGGCACCAGCTTGAGCATGTCTTCGGTGGTGCGGATCACCACCGGGATCACGATCAGCGCCAGTGCCATCGACCCGGCCCAGCCCGAGAAGCTGCCCATGCGCACCACCATCACCTCGAAGATGAACAGTCCGATGACGATGGAGGGTGCCGACAGCAGGATGTCGCTCACGAAGCGCGTGGCGCTGGCCAGCCAGCCGCGCGCGTTGTATTCGACCAGGTAGACGCCGGCCAGGATGCCGATGGGCGTGCCGACCAGCGTGGCCACGCTCACTATCGTCAGCGAGCCGAAGATGGCATTGGCCAGGCCTCCGGCGTCGTTGGGTGGCGGCGTCGATTGCGTGAAGGTGGTCAGGGCGATGCCACCCAGGCCCAGGCGCAGTGTTTCCCACAGGATCCAGGCCAGCCAGAACAGGCCGAAACCCATGGCCGCCAGCGACAGCGTGAGCGCGATGACGTTGGTGCGCTTGCGCCTTGAAAACATCGCCTGTCTGGTGCCGGACTTGATGGTGGCGCTCACGATTTCGTCCCCTCGCCCTTGGCCAGGCTCGCCAGCAACAGCTTGGAGAAGGCCAGTACCACGAAGGTGATGAAGAACAGCACCAGCCCCAGGTAGATCAGCGAGGCCTGGTGCAGGCCCGGCCCGGCCTCGGCGAATTCGTTGGCCAGGGCCGAGGTGATGGAGTTGGCGGCCTGGAACAGGCTCAAGGAGTTGAGCTGGTTCATGTTGCCGATGACGAAGGTGACGGCCATGGTCTCGCCCAGCGCGCGGCCCAGGCCCAGCATGATGCCGCCGATCACGCCCGTCTTGGTGTAGGGCAGCACCACGCGCCAGACCACCTCCCAGGTGGTGGCGCCCAGGCCGTAGGCGGATTCCTTGAGCAGGGCCGGCGTGATCTCAAACACGTCGCGCATCACCGAGGCGATGAAGGGAATGATCATGATCGCCAGGATGATGCCAGCCGACAGGATGCCTATGCCCACGGGCGGGCCGGCGAACAGCGCGCCCAGCAACGGCACCTGGCCGAACCAGCCTTGCAGCGGCTGCTGCACCCAGGTCGACAGGATGGGCGCGAACACCAGCAGCCCCCACATGCCATAGACGATGGACGGAATGGCCGCCAGCAGCTCGATGGCGGTGCCCAGCGGGCGCTTGAGCCAGGCGGGCGACAGCTCGGTGAGGAACAGCGCGATGCCGAAGCTCACCGGCACGGCGATCACCAGCGCGATGAGCGAGGTCACCACCGTGCCGTAGATCATCACCAGGCCGCCGAATTCCTGGCGCACCGGGTCCCAGACCGCGCTGGTCATGAAGCCCAGGCCGAAGG
>JAIOIA010000227.1:0-3994 GCA_019912745.1 Comamonas sp.
AGCGAACACCAGCGCCACGGGCCAGGAGGCCCAGGGCCAGCGCTGCCCGCCCTCGAGCACGCCGAAGATCAGCAGGCTCAGCGCGACAAAGAGCAAGCCCGCGCCCGTCACGTCGATGCGCGCCTCGCGCCGCTGAAACGATTCGTGCAGCCGGCGCGCGATGAGTGCCAGCGCCAGCACGCCGATGGGCAGGTTCACGAGGAAGATCCAGCGCCACGAGGCGTATTCGGCGAACGCCCCGCCCAGCAGCGGCCCGGCGATGGCGGCCATGCCCCAGACACTGGAGAGCCAGCCCTGCACCGCGCCGCGCTCCTGCACGGTGTAGAGATCGCCCGCGAGCGTCATCACCGTGGCCATGATGGCGCCCGCGCCCAGCCCCTGCAGGCCGCGAAACGCGATCAGCGCAGGCATGTTCCACGCCGCCGAACACGCGATTGAGCCCAGCAGGAACAGCACCGTGCCGCCCAGCAGCACGGGCTTGCGCCCGAACAGGTCGGAGAGCTTGCCGTAGATCGGGATCGTGACCGTCTGCGCCACGAGGTAAACGGAAAACACCCAGCTCACGAGCGCCAGCCCGCCCAGGTCACCCACGATCTGGGGAATGGCGGTGGAGACGATGGTGGTGTCCATCGCCGCCAGCATCATCATGGCCATGAGGCCGACGAGGATCCAGCCGCGGCCGGCGGGAGCGGGGCTTGCGGACATGCAGCGGATTGTGCGGCAGAAGGGGCGCCGCGGAGTCAACCTCCGACATCCGGGCGTCAACCAGGTCCAAGGCGCGCTTGGGGCCGCGATCAGGCCACCTGCCGCATCACCTCGTCTCTCAGCAGACCACGCGCGCGCTGGTTGGACTTGTAGATGTTGTCGCGCACCGGCGCCGTACCGGTGTTCACGCTGTGTACCCATTCCCGGGTCGACATCACCGCCGCGAAGCGCGATTGCAGCACCACGCTGAACACGCAGTGGATGTCCTCGGCGCTCGCAAAGCCGGCCTGGTTGCGGTAGGACACCGTGCCCGACGCGTCGTGCAGAAACTCCACGGCGGTGCCGTTGTGCAACGCGTGGTTGATGGTCGAGGCGTCGCAGTTGTGCGTCATGAAGCCGACGACCGTGAGCGTGTCGATGCCGCGCTCCTGCAGCCACTGTGCCAGGTCGGTTTCCGGATAGGCGCTCGGCAGCGTCTTGCGCACGTAGTGGTCGCGCGGTCGGGACGCGACGACCGGATGCAGCTGCCAGCCTTGCGAATCGATGGCGAACAGCGGCGAGGTGGCCGGCGAGGTCTGCTGCACGACGACCACCGGAATGCCGGCCGCGCGCGCCGTGTCCATCGCGACGCCAATATGAGCGACGCTCTGTTGCGGGTCCGGGTATTCGATTGGCAAGTCGCCGGTGAGGTACTCGTTTTGCACGTCGATCACGATCAGGGCGCGCTTCGGGGTGGTGGATGCGGTCATGGCAAGGTTCCTGCGGGGGTTAATGGGCCGGGCTTCGCAACGGGCCCGTGGACACGATGATCGTCCGGGGCTATGCTTGCGTGAAAGTGGCCCGAAAGACATTCACCGATAGAATCGGGCCGAACCACGGAGACGCCATGCATCCCAGGGAAATCGCCATCCTGGCGTTCGACCACATCAGCCCGTTCCACCTGTCGGTGCCGTGCCTGGTGTTCGAAGATCGCGCCTGGGCGGGGCTGCCCTCCTACCGGCTGCGCATCTGCGCGGGCGAGGCGGGCCGGCGCCGCGGCTTGCGCACCACCGCCGGATTTGCCGTCCAGACCGAATGGACGCTGAAGGATGCTGCGCACGCCGACGTGCTGATCGTGCCGTCATGGCGCGACCCGCAGGAACCACCACCCACCGCCATGCTGGATGCCGTGCGTGCGGCGCATGAGCGCGGCGCCACGGTGGTGGGCCTGTGCCTGGGTGCGTTCGTCCTTGCCGGGGCGGGCGTGCTGGACGGCCACCCGGCCACCACGCACTGGAGCGCGGTCGATGCGTTCGCGCGCCGCTACCCGCGGGTCAAGCTGGTGCCGGATGTGCTGTACGTCGATGTCGGCGACGGCCGGCTGGTGACCTCCGCCGGCACCGCCGCCGGAATCGACTGCTGCCTGCACCTGGTGCGCCGCTGGCATGGCGCGGAAGTCGCGAACCGGGTTGCGCGGCGGCTGGTGGTCGCGCCGCATCGGCAGGGCGGGCAGGCGCAGTACATCGAACAGCCGCTGCACGATGCGCCGGGCGGCGACCGTCTCTCCGAGCTGCTCAACTGGACCGTGGCCCACCTGGCCGAACCGCACACCCTCGACTCGCTGGCCGCGCGCGCCGCGATGAGCCGGCGCAACTTCACGCGGCGCTTCAGGGAGTTGACGGGGACGACCGCCCAGCAGTGGCTGCTGGGCCAGCGCCTGACCTACGCGCAACGCATGCTGGAGACCACGCAGCACCCGATCGAGGCCATCGCGCAGCACGCGGGCTTTGGCAGTGCGGTGTCGCTGCGCCAGCATTTCAGCCGGGCGTACCGCACCTCGCCGAGCGCCTACCGCGCGGTCTTCACACGCAGTTGAGCCGATCGGGGGCTCGCTTCATGCCCCTTCGTTGGCCCATGCCTCCTGCGCCAGCGCCTCGAATTGCTTGCGCAGCACGTGCTTCTGCACCTTGCCCGTGGAAGTCGCGGGCAGCGCTTCGACGAAGCGGATGAGCTTGGGCACCTCGAAGCCCCCCAGGTGCTGGCGGCAGTGCGCGAGCAGCGCCGCTTCGTCGAGTTCGGCGCCGGGCTTCTTCACCACGAAGGCGCAGACCGCCTCGATCCAGCGCGGGTGCGCCACGCCGATCACGCCCACGCCCGCCACGCCCGGGTGCGCGAGGATCACGGCCTCGACCTTGACACTGGCGACGTTCTCGCCGCCGCTCTTGATCATGTCCTTCTTGCGGTCCAGGAACATCATCTGTCCATGCGGCCCCCACATGCCGAGGTCGCCCGTGTGGTGCCAGCCGAAGCGCTGCGCGGCGGCCGTGGCCTCGGGGTCCTTGAAGTAGCCGAGCATGGCGTTGGCGCCGCGGTGCACGATCTCGCCCGGCTGGCCCTCGCCCAGCAGGCGGCCTTCGTCGTCCATCACCGCCGTCTCGTTGTGCGCCAGCGAAGTACCCCAGTAGTTGGCGTCCAGATCGGGATGGTCGAGCGGGCGGAAGGTCATGGTGCCTGGATACATCTCGGTCTGCCCGGTGGCGAGCATGACGTTGGCCGTCATGCGCTCGGCGATCTGCGCGATGAGCGGCTTCGGAATCGGCGCCATCGCATACATCGCCAGGCGCAGCGACGGCGCGCGAAACGCCGGGTCGGCCAGCAGCGCGCCATACATCATCGGCAGGCCGGTGAAGACCGTGTAGCGCTCGCGCGTGATCGAATCGCGCACCTCCTCGGGCACGAAGCCGCGCAGCAGCACCACGCAGCCGCCGGCCGCATGCACCGTCGCCACCAGGCAGTGCTGCGCGCAGTGAAACAGCGGCAGCACGCCCGAGAACACGTCCTGCTCGGTCACCGAGAGGCCAGCCATGTTGCCCATGACGGACGCGGCCACCGAGGCATGCGAGTGCACCACGCCCTTGGGTCGGCCGGTGGTGCCGCTGGTGTACATGATGAGCGCGCTCTGCTCGCTGTCGATCGCGATCTCGGGCAGCTCGGCGCCGTGTCCGTGTTCGGCCTGCGCCAGCGGCGTCGCCCCATCGACGGGCGCCGCGGCCATGGTGAGGATGAGCGGTAGCGCGAGATCGCGCAGCACCCGGGCCAGCGCGGGCATGGCCATGAAGGCCTCGTCGACCACCACGGCCGCCACCTCGGCATGCCGCAGGATGTAGGCGATGGTCTCGGCGTCCAGGCGCACGTTCACCGGCACCCAGACATTGCCGGACTTGTGGATGCCGTTGCAGGCCACGATCATGTCGGCCGAATTCAGGCACAGCATGCCCACCTGCCTGCCGCTGCCGATCTGCTGCAGCAG
>JAIOIA010000026.1:0-2786 GCA_019912745.1 Comamonas sp.
CGACTTTGCCGTGGGTCTGTCGCGCCAGTTGCACGGCCTGACGATCGCCAGCGAGCGCCCCGGCCACCGCATGATGGAAACCTGGCATCCGGCAGGGGTGGTGGGCATCATCTCGGCCTTCAACTTCCCGGTGGCGGTGTGGTCCTGGAATGCGGCGCTGGCGCTCGTTTGCGGCAATGCCATCGTCTGGAAGCCTTCGGAAAAGACGCCGCTGACGGCTGCCGCGTGCCAGCGCTTGCTGCTGCAGGCCGCGCGCGCGCTCAATGCCGAGCGGCCCGCGAGCGTGCCCGAGGGGCTGAGCCAGCTGCTGATCGGCGGGCAGGGCGTGGGCGAGGTGCTTGCCGCGGATCCGCATGTGGCCGTGGTCAGCGCCACGGGCTCGACGCGCATGGGCCGGCAGGTGGCTGTGCGGGTGGCCGAGCGTTTTGGCCGCAGCATTCTGGAGCTCGGGGGCAACAACGCGATGATCGTCACGCCCTCGGCCGATCTGGAGCTGGCGGCACGCGCCATCACCTTCGCCGCGGTCGGCACGGCCGGGCAGCGTTGCACCACGCTGCGCCGCCTGATCGTGCATGCGTCGGTGGCGGATGCGCTGCTTGCGCGCCTGAGCGTGATCTACCGGAGCATCGCGGTGGGCGATCCGCTGCAGGAGGGTGTGCTGGTCGGCCCGCTGATCGATCGCGCGGCGTTCGATGCCATGCAGGCGGCGCTGGTTCAGGCGCGCGCCGAGGGTGGCCAGGTGCAGGGCGGGGAGCGCGTGTGCGAGGAGCTGGGGGCGCACGCCTGGTACGTGCGCCCCGCGCTGGTGCAGATGCCGCGCCAGAGCGCGGTGGTGGCGCAGGAGACGTTCGCGCCCATCCTGTACGTGCTGCGCTACGACGGCGACTTGCAGGCCGCCGTGGCGCTGCAGAACGCCGTGCCGCAGGGCCTGTCGTCGGCCATCTTCACGCAGAACCTGGGCGAGGCCGAGCGCTTCATGTCGTCGGCGGGCAGCGATTGCGGCATTGCCAACGTCAACATCGGCACCTCGGGCGCGGAGATCGGCGGCGCGTTCGGCGGCGAGAAAGAGACCGGCGGCGGGCGCGAATCGGGCTCGGACGCCTGGAAGGGTTACATGCGCCGTGCCACCAACACGATCAACTTCAGCGGCGCGCTGCCGCTGGCGCAGGGCGTGCGCTTCGACGTATAAGGCAGAATTTTAGAAAAAAAGGGCTCCAACGCTTTCTGGGCATGCGCTGACAGCTATTGTTTTCGGGTGCTCGCTGATCAGAGCACCTCGCTGGCGAAGTCCGCCAGGCGCGAGCGTTCGCCGCGCGCGAGCAGGATGTGACCGCTGTGCGCCCAGCCCTTGAAGCGGTCCACGGCGAAGGTCAGGCCCGAGGAGCCTTCGGTGAGGTAAGGGGTGTCGATCTGGCCGAGGTTGCCCATGCAGATGATCTTGGTGCCCGGCCCCGCGCGGGTGATGAGCGTCTTCATCTGCTTGGGCGTGAGGTTCTGCGCCTCGTCGATGATCACGTACTTGTTCATGAACGTGCGCCCGCGCATGAAGTTCATGCTCTTGATCTTGATGCGACTCCTGATCAGCTCGTTGGTGGCCGCGCGCCCCCACTCGCCGGCGCTGCTGCCCTCGCCCTTGGCGAGGAATTCGAGGTTGTCGTCGAGCGCCCCCATCCACGGCCCCATCTTCTCCTCTTCGGTGCCGGGCAGAAAGCCGATGTCCTCGCCCACGCTCACGGTGGCGCGGGTCATGATGATTTCGGTGTAGCGGCGCTCGTCGAGTACCTGCGTGAGGCCCGCGGCCAGCGCCAGCAGCGTCTTGCCGGTGCCGGCCTGACCGGTGAGCGTGACGAAGTCCACCTCGGGGTCCATCAAGAGGTTCATCGCGAAGTTTTGCTCGCGGTTGCGCGTGTTCACGCCCCAGACGGCGTTCTTGGCCGAGCCGTAGTCCCTGAGCGTTTGCAGCACCGCGGTCTTGTCGCGGATCTCGGTCACGCGCGCGTACAGGCTGGGCTCGCCCGGGGCCTCGAAGAAGACGAACTGGTTGATCATCATCTGCGCCACCAGCGGGCCGCTCACGCGGTAGCAGGTGTGCGCGCCGCTTTGCCAGCTTTCCACCTTTGTGCCGGCCTTGGCCCAGAAATCGGGCGGCAGCGCGAGATAGCCCGAGTACAGCAGATCGTCGTCGTCCAGGACCTTGTCGTTCTGATAGTCCTCGGCCGCGAGACCCAGTGCGCGCGCCTTCACGCGCATGTTGATGTCTTTGGAGACCAGAACCACCTCGCGCGGCGCATGGCGTTCGCGCAGCGCGTGCACCACGCCGAGAATCTGGTTGTCGGCCTTGCCCACGGGTAGGCTCACGGGCAACTGGTAGCTCAGCGGTTCGGTCTGGAAGTACAGCTGGCCTGCGGCCGCGCGCTGGCCCGTGCCTTTCAGGGGCACGCCGCTGGCGATGTCCAAGGGCCCGGCGGCGGCGACCAGCGCATCGAGCATGCGGCTGGCCTGACGGCCGTTGCGCGCCACCTCCGTGGTGCCGCGCTTGTGCGCGTCCAGCTCCTCGAGCACCACCATGGGCAGGAGGATGTCGTGCTCCTCGAAGCGAAAGAGGCTGGATGGGTCGTGCAGCAGCACGTTGGTGTCGAGCACGAACAGCTTGGCCGCCGTGCCGGCTTGCCGGACCGTCTTGCGCGCGGCCGGTTCGCGCTGGCGCGGTGCCGTCGAGCCAGCGGCCTTGTCCGAAGGGGCCGTGGCACGCCCGGACTGCGCGGGCGGGGTAGTGGGCCTTACAG
>JAIOIA010000228.1:0-5070 GCA_019912745.1 Comamonas sp.
ACCAAGCGCCGCCGCACAGCCGACAACAACCCATGCGCCGCAGGCTCGCGGCGCCACCGCGTGGAGAACCCCTGCTCGGCCAACCCCTGCGCAGGCAAACGGCGTAGCCGCGGCAACAACCCCTGCGCCGGCTCCAGCCGCTAGCCGCCACGCCGCCATGACCGCCGCCATCGCCGCTCACCGCGCCATGCAGCGGCAGCTCAGGCTGGCACGGCGCGGCCGCTCCTGGATTCACGCCCTCACCAGCGGCAGCACCGACATCGCGCCCTGGGCGCATTACCCGGCGCGCGACGCCATCGATGCCAGCGGATGCTGGCAGTTCTACTTTCACTCCCATCCCGTAGTCGCACTCGACCACGTTCGCGATCCGCGCGAACGGGGCCACGTGCATCTGTTTCGCCGCAGCCCGGACGGCACGCTGTCGCACCTGACCGGGCTGTCACTCGACGAACGCGGGGCGCCCTTGCAGTGGTTCGCCCCCAACCTCTGGGTGACCGGGGGACGATGGCTGCGCACGAGCACCGCCGCCCGGCTGCTGCGCGCGCCTGACCTGCGCCTGCCGGGCCCCCTGGCCGGGGTGGCCCTGTGGCTCACCGATCTGCTTCACCTGTACCGCCAGCCGCTGCTGCAGATGCTGCGCCGGCGCGACGCCGCCATCGAGCGCCACTGCGCCGAGCAGGGCGTCACCCCCCGACAGGCACGCACCGACCGCCGGATCGCGCTCTGGCAAAGCACGCCGATCGAGTGGCCGCGGGATGCGGTCGCCGCCATCGAAGGTTCTCCCCCGTTTCTGTTGACTTGACCCAAGGAGCAAGATGATGAAAACCCGCCTATCCATGCTGGCCGGCGCCGGCGCGCTGTTTGCACTGTCACCGCTGGCGCTCGCGCTCAACGTGCCCGGCCCGGTGGTTGACAGCCAGTGGCTCGCGGCGCACCTGAACGAGGTCACCGTGCTCGACGTGCGGCCTAGCCAGAAGTCCTTCACCGGTGCCCCGGAATTCGAAACCGACAAGAAGAGCGGCAAGAAGCTGATCGTCGGCATCGGAGGCCACATCGACGGCGCGGTGCCGGTGGACAACAAGAAGGTGCGCGTGACCCGGAAGATCGAGGGCCTGGAACTCAAGGGAATGATCCCGGAACGCGCCGACTTCGAAAAGCTGGCACGCAGCTGGGGAACGACCTCCAACCGTCCGATCGTGATCATCTCGGCCGGCATCGATCCCATGGATTTCAACGATGCCGCGCGCCTGTTCTGGCAGTTCAAGGTCTATGGGGAAGACAACATCGCCGTGCTCAATGGCGGCACGGCGGGATGGATTACCTCAGGCAGGCAGATCAGCCATGCCCCGGTGGCTCCGGCCGTGGGCAACTGGACCTCGCGCAGCGATCGCAGCGCCCAGTTCATGGCCACCTCGCAAGACGTGGCCAAGGCGCAGGCCAGTCAGTCCGACCAGCTGATCGATGCGCGCAGCGACGCCTTCTACCTCGGGCTCGATCGCTCGGGGGCCGCCACGACGTCCGGCCACATCGATGGCGCCAAGCACCTCTACACCGCGATGATGTCGACCGACAGGCATGGCCAGCCGGCCACCCTGTACGGTTCAGCGACCTACAGCGACATGTTCGTGATGAGCGGTGTGAATCCACGGGCTGCGTCGATCACCTATTGCAACACCGGCCATCAGGCCTCGGGGGTGTGGTTCGTGATGACGCAGATCATGGGCAACCACAAGGTCAGGCTCTATGACGGGTCGCTGCACGAATGGACCCACGAAAAGCGCCCCACCGTGACGGCCCGCCTGACTCAGTGACGCGACCAGGTGCCGCGTCGCGCATCGCCCCGATCCCGAGGCGTGCGAGGAATTCCTCGCACGCCTTTTCATGAAAAGAGGGCCCAACCATGAACACGTCACGACTGCACCGCGCCGCCCTGGTGCTGTCCGCGGGTGCCCTGCCGATGGCAGCGCCGGCCACCAATGGCTACTTTCCCCACGGCTACGGCATGAAGGCCCTGGGCATGGGGGGCGCGGCCGTGGCCTCCACCGAAAGCGGCTTTGCCGGCGCCAACAACCCGGCGACCGCGGCTTTCTCCGGCAACCGCGTCGAGGGTGGACTGGGCTTTTTCATGCCGCGCCGTGACATGCAGCGCAGCGGCGGCATGATGGACGCGTCCGTGGCCAGCGATTCCAACACGTTTTACGTGCCCGAGCTCGGCTACAACCGCACCGCGGGGGACCGCTGGGGCTGGGGCCTGTCCGTCTACGGCCACGGCGGCATGAACACCGACTACCCCGGCGGCCAGATCAGCTGCGGCGCCGGGCCGGCCAACGTGCTGTGCGGCCAGGGCCGCCTGGGCGTCGATCTGATGCAGCTCGTGATCGCCCCAACCCTGGCCTGCAAGGTCGCCGAGAACCATTCGATCGGGATCACGCCGCTGTTCGTGATCCAGCGTTTCAAGGCCAGCGGGCTGCAGGCCTTCGACAATGCCCCCGGCCTGCCGCCGATGACCGCCAGCCCCGGCAGCGTGACGAACAACGGCCACGACAAGGGTTGTTTGCCGACGGCGGACGCTTCGACATCCCCGAGAACCTCACTCTCGGCCTGAGCCTGCACCCCACGCGTGCCGTCACCGTGGCGCTCGACTCCAGCCGCATCCGCTACAGCCGCATCGCGTCGGTAGGCAATCCCAGCAGCGCGACGGCGCCGCTGGGCGCGGCCAATGGGCCGGGATTCGGCTGGAACGATGTGAACGTCTGGAAGCTCGGCGTGCAATGGCAGGCGACGCCGCTATGGCAGCTGCGCGCCGGGGTGAACGTGGGCGGCAACCCGGTGCGCGCCAGCGATGTTTCGTTCAACATCCTCGCGCCCGGCGTCACGCAGGTGCACTACACGCTGGGCGCCACCTACGCGCTATCCTCGCACGCTGAGCTGACACTCGCCGCCATGTTCGCGCCGCGCCGTTCGGTCACGGGGGCTTCGATGTTCAACGGCTTCGGCATGCCCACGGGCAATGAAACCGTGGGCATGTCGCAGCGCCTCTTCGGCGTGCAGTTCGGCTGGAAGTTCTGAGCTTCGCAGGGCAAGCGATCCGACGCCCGCGGCACTCAAAGCCCGAGCGCCGCCACCCCGGCGTGCGCCACCTGCGCATCCTGCGGCGCCTTGACGCCGCTCACGCCCACGGCGCCGATGCACTGGCCGTCCTTCACGATGGGCACGCCGCCCTCCATCAGGCCGTCGAGCTGCGGCACCGAAAGGAAGGCCGTGCGGCCGTTGTTGATCATTTCCTCGAAATTCTTCGTTTCGCGGCGGCCCAGCGCGGCCGAGCGCGCCTTGGCTGGCGCGATGCAGGCCGACATGGGCGCGCAGCCGTCGAGCCGCTGCAGCCACAGCGGGTGGCCGCCGCCATCGACGATGGCAATCGTCACAGCCCAGCCGTTTTTCACCGCCTCCGCCTCGGCCGCGTCGGCCATTCGTTTCACATCCGACAATTCAAGCGTTGCCTGGGTTTTCATGGTCTACTCAAGGGAAATTGGGAACAGCGGGACAGCATAGCGCTGCAGCGGCAAGCGTGCATCCGCCTCACAGGCAAAACTGTCCCACCCGAAAAGGTGACAATCCGGTCCGTCTTGCAACGGGCACTTTTGACGCCACATAGAATCAACGCAAGAACGACGGTTGCCGTTTTGAAGGAGTACGACACCATGAATACAGAAGTCACCCGCTTGGGATCCGCCACGGGCTATGGTCTTTCGACCGAGGAACGCCACCGCGTCCTGCGCAACACCTATTGGCTGCTGGCACTCAGCCTCGTGCCCACGGTGCTCGGCGCCTGGGTGGGCGTGGCCACAGGCATCATGCAGACGATGCGCGGCGGCTTCGGCCTCATCGTCTTCCTCGGCGGCGCGTTTGCCTTCATGTACGCGATCGAGAAGACCAAGGATTCGGGCAAGGGCGTCGCCGTTCTGCTCGCGTTCACGTTCTTCATGGGACTGATGCTCTCGGGCCTGATCGGTCTGGTGCTCGGCATGAGCAACGGCGCCAGTCTCATCATGACGGCGTTTGCCGGCACCGCAGGCGTCTTCTTCGTGATGGCCAGCCTGGCCAGCGTCATCAAGCGCGATCTGTCGGGCCTGGGCAAATGGCTCTTCGTGGGCGCTGTCGTGCTGATGATCGGCGCGGCGATCAACATCTTCGTCGGCTCCACGGCGGGCGTGATGGCCATTTCCGTGGCCGCCATTGCGATTTTCAGCGCCTTCATGCTGTACGACGTCAAACGCGTGCTCGATGGCGGCGAGACCAACTACATCAGCGCCACCCTGGCACTCTACCTGGACCTGTTCAACGTCTTCCAGAGCCTGCTGGCGCTGCTGGGCATCTTCGGCGGCAACAACGACTGAGCCACCGGGAAGCCGATCACCCAAGCCCCGCACGCCGGGGCTTTTTTCAACCTGAATCCGGCATTTGAACGCTCATCCAGATTCAGGCTCAACTCAATAAAGCGCGGTGGTTGCCGATAATCATGGCATGCCGAGTCTGTGTCATTCCCCAGCCTTGACCCTCGCGCGCACCGCGCTGGTGGCCGTGACGTTGCTGACCCTGGTCGGTTGCGACATTCCCGGCCTGGGTCCCGATCCGCGCGCACTGGCGCGCGACGCGGAAGCACGGGCCATCGGCGGCGCCTGCCGCTTTGCCACGCGCGGGCTCGAGGACTGCTACACGCTCAACCCCAAGTCGTCCAAGGCGCAGATCTTCACCGGCTGGAAAGAGATGGACCAGTACATGCGCGAGAACAAGGTGGAGCCCGTTCCCTCCGCGCTGACGACAGCGCCCAAAGCGGCGCCCGAGGCCGAGCCGAGCGAGGGCGATGCGCCGGCCAAGGCAGGCTCACGCAGCCGCGGCTGAAACGCTCAAGCCATCTGCTCGAACACTGCCATGCTCTCCACATGCGCGGTGTGCGGGAACATGTTGATCACCCCCGCGGCCGTGCAGCGGTAGCCCGCTTGATGCACCAGCAGCCCCGCATCGCGCGAAAGCGTTGCAGGATTGCAGCTCACGTAGACAATGCGTTCG
>JAIOIA010000004.1:0-14536 GCA_019912745.1 Comamonas sp.
GCGGGGCGGGGACGGCGCGGGCGCGCCGCCTTGGGGGGTGACGGCAGTCTGGGCGCATTCGCGGGCGGCGTGAGGCCGAGGTAGGCGAGCACCATGGCGGTCAGCTCGGTCTCGAAGGCGGCGTCGCCCAGGTGCAGGGGGCCGGGGTCGGTGAGCACGGCGTTGATCAGCACGCCCTGCATGAACTGGTGCGCGTAAATCAGGCGCTGCTGCGCCGTCGGCGTGTTCCAGCCGGCGTGCCGCGCCATGGTCTGCAGCAGGCGCGCGCGGCTCGCTTCACGCAGGTGGACCAGGGACGACTGGCTGCGTTCGTCCGGTGTGAGCCGGCGCAGCTTGAGCATGGCCGTGGCGTACAGCCCCCGGTGCTGGCGAAACGACTGCACGCCCATGCGCACCCAATGGGCGATGAATTCGGCCGGGCTCTCGCGTGTGCGCGCCGCATCGGCGTGGAACGCGTCGGTGTGGCGCACCATGGCCTGCACCAACAGGTCCAGCAGCACGTCGAAATATGCGTCCTTGTTGTGAAAACGCGTGTAGAAGGTGCCGGTGGAGCAGCCGATTTCCGCCGCGATGTCGCTGACCCTGACGTCGTCCCAGTCGCGTGTTTCCGTCAGGCGCAGACCAGCGCGGATCAGCGCCTTCTCACGCTCGCGGCCGCGCTGCTGCTGCGGGGCATGCACCCCCATCCTGGATGAAGTCGCGAGGTTTTTGGACATGGTTCGGTGGAAACCAAAATATGAACATGAATTCACGTTCATGATAAAGAGCCAATCCACCTAGATACAACCGGGTTTTCCCGGAGCTGCGGCGGGAAAATGGCAGGGTGCAGGGCGGCGCATCTGTGCCGTCGACCCAACTCGCGGGGTGCCCGCCGCCCCGGGTCGCGACACAAACGAAAAGCCCCTGACTCTTGCAGATCAGGGGCTTTCATGTGGTGCCGGAGAGAGGAATCGAACCCCCGACCTTCTCATTACGAATGAGCTGCTCTACCGACTGAGCTACTCCGGCGAAGCCCGCGATTATATAGGCATGGCGATGAGGCTCGTTTCTTTCACGTGGCGGGACGCGATCAGGCGGCCGGCAGGCTCGCGATGAGCCCGCGGATGCCGTCCCAGACGATCTGCACGCCCACGGCCAGCAGCAGGAAGGCCATGAGGCGCAGGAAGACGAGCTGGCCGACCTCGCCGAGCTTGCGCAGCAGCGCGGTGGCGTAGCGGTAGGTGAGGGCGACCACGGTGCCCACGATCACGATGCCGGCGAGGGCGCCCGCGAGGCTCGCCAGGGTTTCGGTGATGCGCGGGGTGCGCAGGCTCGCGCCCACGGCGATGGCGGCGGCGAGCGAGCCGGGACCGCAGGTGATGGGAAACGACAGCGGGTAGAAGGTGTCGGGGCGCGCGTTCTGGCGCGTCAGCGTCTGCGCCATCTGCGAGCTGTCGTCGTGCGCCGGCTCCTGGGTGTTGAGCATGAGCCAGGCGTTGTAGGCGACGATGATGCCGCCGGCCACGCGCACCACGGGCAGCGAGATGCCGAAGAGATCGAGCACCAGCGAGCCCAGCACCATCGTGCTGGCGAGCAGCAGCGTGACGTAGCGCCCGACCGTGAGGGCCAGGTGGTTGCGTTCGTCACTGCCCATGCCCTGGGTCCAGGCGACGAAAATCGGAGCTGTCGCCAGCGGGTTGATGATGGGCAGGATGGCCGCGATGGCGAACAGCAGGCTCTTGCCGGCCACGGCCAGCAGCGCAAGCAAGGTGAGTTCCATGAAGCCGAACGGCGCGCCGTGTTCAGTTGGAGGTGTGGTAGCTGGTCACGCGTTCGACTTCGTTCTTCGAGCCCAGGATCACGCTCACGCGCTCATGCAGCTGGCCCGGCTGGATGTCCAGGATGCGCTGCCTGCCGTTGGTGGCCGCGCCGCCCGCCTGCTCGATGAGCCAGCCCATGGGGTTGGCCTCGTACATCAGGCGCAGCTTGCCGGGCTTGTGCGGCTCGCGCTTGTCCCAGGGGTACATGAAGATGCCGCCGCGCGTGAGGATGCGGTGCACGTCGGCCACCATGCTCGCGATCCAGCGCATGTTGAAGTTCTTGCCGCGCGGCCCCTCGGTGCCCGCGAGGCACTCGTCGATGTAGCGGCGCACGGGCGCGTCCCAGTGGCGCATGTTGCTCATGTTGATCGCGAATTCCTGCGTGTCCTCGGGGATGCGCACGTTCTCGCGGATGAGCACGAACGAGCCCTGCTCGCGGTCCAGCGTGAACATCGCCACGCCGTCCCCCACGGTGAGCACCAGCGTGGTCTGCGGGCCGTAGACGCAGTAGCCGGCCGCCACCTGGCGGTTGCCCGGTTGCAGGAAGTCGGCGTCGTGCACGCCGGGGTGGCCTTCGGGCTTCCTGAGCACGCTGAAGATGGTGCCTATGCTCACGTTCACGTCGATGTTGGATGAACCATCGAGCGGGTCGAACATCAGCAGGTATTCGCCCTGGGGGTAGCGGTTGGGCACGATGTAGATGCCCTCCATCTCCTCGCTGGCCATGGCCGCGAGATGCCCGCCCCATTCGTTGGCTTCGATCAGCGTCTCGTTGGCGATGATGTCCAGCTTCTTCTGCATCTCGCCTTGCACGTTCTCGCTGCCCGCGCTGCCCATGGCGTCGCCCAGATCGCCCTTGTTCACGGCGAAGCTGATGCGCTTGCACGCGCGCGCCACGACTTCCAGCAGCAGGCGCAGCTCGGAGGGGATGTGTCCGTGCACGCGCTGCTGCTCGACGAGGTAGCGCGTGAGGCTGATGCGGTGGTCCACCATGTGGTGTGTTCCTTTCAATCGGCGAGGGCGTGCGTGACGAGTTCGCGCACGTCGTTGGAGAGCTGGGCCTGCGCAGCCACGCGCTCGATCGCGGCGCGCGCCTGCTCGCGGTAGGGCTCGGCGAGCTTTTTCCAACGGTCGAGCGCGCGGGCCAGGCGCGCCGCGACCTGCGGGTTGAAGGCATCCAGCAGAAGCACCTGATCGGCCCAGAAGGCGTAGCCCGCGCCGTCCTGGCGGTGGAAGGCGCCGGGGTTGGCACTGCAGTAGCTGAACACGAGGCTGCGCGCACGGTTGGGGTTCTTCAGAGAGAAGTCAGGGTGCTTCATGAGCCGCCGCACCGCGGGTAGCACATCGCCATCGCGGTCGGTGCGGCCGGCCTGCAGTGCGAACCACTTGTCGAGCACGAGGGCGTCGTCCTTGAAGCGTTCGTGAAAGCGCGCCAGCGCCGGCTCGGCCAGTTCATGCCCGCTGCCCACGAGCGCGCCGAGCGCGCTCAGGCGATCGGTCATGTTGCCCGCATCCTTGAAGCGCTGGTAGGCCTTGCCCGGCCAGATCGGGTCGCCGCTTTCGCGCGCGGCCAGGCACAGCATGGCGAGCGCCAGGCCCGCGAGCGCACGCGCGCCGCTGCTGGCGGCATCGGGCCGATAGGCTCCTCCGCTGCCCTGGTGCGATTCGAAGGCCCAGACCCAGTCGGCCTGCAGTGCTTGCGCCAGTTGCAGGCGCAGCGTCTCGCGTACCGCATGGATCTGCTGCGGATCGGCCACGTCGAGCTGTTCGGCGATGTAGGTCTCGGAGGGCAGGGTGAGCACCAGTTCCTTGAAGGCGGCATCCAGTTGCGGGTGGCGCAGCACGGCGCGCAAGGCCTCGATGACGCGTTCGGACATCAAGGTCTTTCGGCCTTCATCGCTCGTCCTGTCAGCGCAAGCAGCTATCGATTCGATGGCAACGCGCAGCATCAGGCGTTGGCCCGCTTCCCAGCGGTTGAAGGGGTCGCTGTCGTGCGCGAGCAGCGTGAGCAGGGCGTCGTCACTGTCGTCGCAGTCGAGGATGACCGGGGCGCTGAAGCCGCGCAGCAGCGACGGCACCGGGGCGCTGGCCACGTTCACGAAGGTGAACCGCTGGCTGGCCTGGGTCAGCACCAGCGTGCGATCCGTGCCGCCGGCGACGGCTTCGCCTTCGAGCTGCAGGGCCAGATGCGTGCCATCTTGCGCGACAAGGCCGAGCGCCACCGGGATCACGAAGGGCAGCTTGTCCGGCTGGCCGGGCGTGGCCGCGCAGCGCTGGCTGAGCGTGAGCGTATACGTTTGCGCGGCGCTGTCGTAGTGGCCCTCGGCCTTCACGCGCGGCGTGCCGGACTGGCTGTACCAGCGCTTGAATTGATCGAGGTGCGTGGCAAGCGCGCTGCCGGGGTTGGCGTCGGCGATGGCCTGCGCGAAGTCGTCGCAGGTGACGGCGTGGCCGTCGTGGCGCTCGAAGTACAGCTTCATGCCCCGGGCGAAGCCCTCGTGGCCGCCGACCAGCGTGCGCTGCATGCGCACGACCTCGGCGCCCTTTTCGTAGACCGTGACGGTGTAGAAATTGTTGATCTCGACATAGCTGTCCGGACGCACCGGGTGGGCCATGGGGCCCGCGTCCTCGGGGAACTGCGCGGTGCGCAGCACGCGCACGTCCTCGATGCGGCGCGTGGCGCGCGCTGAAGGGGATCCCGCCATGTCCATCGAGAATTCCTGGTCGCGAAAGACCGTCAGGCCCTCTTTCAGCGAGAGCTGGAACCAGTCGCGGCAGGTGACGCGGTCACCTGTCCAGTTGTGGAAGTACTCGTGGCCGACGACGCCCTCGATGTTGGCAAAGTCCAGGTCCGTCGCCGTGGACTGGCTCGCCAGCACGTACTTGGTGTTGAAGATGTTCAGGCCCTTGTTCTCCATCGCTCCCATGTTGAAGTCGCTGGTGGCGACGATCATGAAGCGGTCCAGATCGAGCGACAGGCCGAAGCGCGTCTCGTCCCAGGCGATGGCGGCCATCAGCGAGTTCATCGCGTGCTCGGTCTTGCCGAGATCCCCCGGGCGCACCCAGACCTGCAGCAGGTGCTGCTTGCCGGCGCGGCTGGTGATCTGCTGCTCGCGCGCGACGAGCTGCCCGGCGACGAGTGCGAAGAGGTAGCAGGGCTTCTTGTGCGGATCGACCCATTTGGCGAAGTGCCGGCCGCCCTCGAGTTCGCCCGATTCGACCAGGTTGCCGTTGGACAGCAGCACCGGGTAGCGCTTCTTGTCGGCGCGCAGCAGCACGCTGAAGCTGGCCATCACGTCGGGGCGGTCGAGGTAGTAGGTGATGCGCCGAAAACCCTGCGCCTCGCACTGCGTGAAGAAGGTGCCGTTGCTCACGTACAGGCCCATGAGCTGGGTGTTCCTCTCGGGCGCGCAGGTGGTGAAAATTTCGAGCTCGAAGGGTTCGTTGCCCTCGGGCAGGTTTTCCAGAATGAGCTGGTTTTCCTCGATCTTGAACGAGGTGCCCGCGCCGTTGACCAGCACGCGCGCGAGGTTGAGTTCTTCACCATCGAGGCGCAGCGCCTGCGGTGGCACCTCGGGGTTGCGGCGCAGGCGCATCTTGTTGAGCACGCGCGTCTTGGCCGGGTCCAGATCGAAGCTGAGATCGACGGTGTCGACCCAATAGGCCGGAGGCTGGTACTGCAGGCGGTAGACCGCGGCGACGTTGCCTTCTCTCATCATGTCGTGTTCCTTTCTTCAGAGCCCGCAGGCTCTCAAACGCCTTGCTTGAGCGAGGCTTCGATGAAGATGTCCAGATCTCCATCCAGCACCTTCTGCGTGGCAGAGACCTCGACATTGGTGCGCAAATCCTTGATGCGGCTGTTGTCCAGCACATAGGAGCGTATCTGATGGCCCCAGCCGACGTCGCTCTTGGTGTCTTCCAGCGCCTGCTGCTCGGCCATGCGCTTGCTCATCTCCAGCTCGTAGAGCTTGGAGCGCAGGCGCTGCCAGGCGACGTCGCGGTTGGAGTGCTGGCTGCGCCCGTCCTGGCAGATGACGACGGTGTTGGTGGGGATGTGCGTCAGGCGCACGGCCGAATCGGTCTTGTTGATGTGCTGGCCGCCCGCGCCCGAGGCGCGGAAGGTGTCCACGCGCACGTCCGCCGGATTGATGTCGATCTCGATCGAGTCGTCGATCTCAGGGTAGACGAAAAGGCTGGCGAAGCTGGTGTGGCGCCCGCCCGAGCTGTCGAACGGGCTCTTTCGCACCAGGCGGTGCACGCCGGTTTCGGTGCGCAGCAGGCCGTAGGCGTATTCGCCCTCGATGTGGATGGTTGCGCCTTTGATGCCCGCCACGTCGCCCGGCGTTTCTTCATCGACGGTGGCCTTGAAGCCCTTGCGTTCGGCGTACTTGAGGTACTGGCGCAGCAGCATGCCGGCCCAGTCGCAGGCCTCGGTGCCGCCGGCGCCGGCCTGGATGTCGATGTAGCAGTTGAGCGGGTCCGCCTCCTTGTTGAACATGCGGCGGAATTCCAGCTCCTCGATCAGCGGCTTGAGTTTTTCGACCTCGCCCTCGATGGTGGCCAGGCCCGTCTCGTCGCCTTCTTCCTTGCTCATCTCGTAGAGCTCGGTGTTGTCGGCGATCTCCTGCGTGAGCTTCTGCAGCGTCAGCACCACGCCGTCGAGCAGCTTCTTTTCCTTGCCCAGTTCCTGGGCCTTCTTCGGGTCGTTCCAGACGCCGGGGTCTTCCAGCGCGGCGTTGACGGTTCTCAGGCGTTCGTACTTGGCATCGTAGTCAAAGATACCTCCGCAAGTCCTCGGTGCGCGCGCCGAGGTCTTCGAGGGTGGTGCCGATGAGGTTGATCTGTTCTGCGTCCATGGGGAAATCTTTCGTTCGTCGTTTTCGGGTAACCGTGAATTTTCTCACGCAGGGCCGCATCGCATGGGCGGCCGTATCGGCCCACACGTTCCGTCTCGATAAAAATAGCTGCCTGCGCTTGGCTGGCGGGCCTTAGAGCGTCTTTTTATTCAAGAAATTCTCGATCAGCCGCGCCACCGTCTCAGGCTGGTCGTGGTGCAGCATGTGGCCGGCCTCGGCCACCATGGTGCTGCGCCGGTCGCGCACTTGGCGCAGGCGCTCGCGGTATTCCTCGCGCGTGAAGCGCTCGCCCCACCATTGGCCCAGGCTGTCGCTTTCCGCCTCGATGTCGAGCACTGGCGCGGTGATCGCGGCATACAGCGCGAGCGCCTCGTCCACGCGGTAGAGCTGCGCGCTCGTGACCTTGTGCGCTGCCTCGCCCAGGATGCGCCAGCGCCCGTCCGCGCCCGGTGCAGCCCAGTGTTGCGCGAGCCATTGGGCCTTGTCCGCGCCCAGGCGCGGGTTGGTCTTCATCAGGCGCTGCGCCACGCCTTCGATGCTGTCGTAATCCTTGAGCGCCATCTCGCCGCGCCGGCACTTCTGGAGCTCGTCCATCCACTGCGCGTAGCGATTGGGCGCCTGCGTGGGCCGTGTGGCCGGCAGGCCGAAGCCTTCCAGATTCACCAGGCGGCGGATGCGCGCCGGCCGCGCGCCGGCATACATCATCGCGATGTTGCCGCCCATGCTGTGGCCCACGATGTCCACCGGCTCGGTGCCGGCGCAGTGATCGATCAGCTGGTCGAGGTCACCGAGGTAGTCGGGGAAGTGATAACAGTCAGGCGCCGTCTCCGGCCGGCTGCGGCCAAAGCCCCGCCAGTCGGGCGCGATGATCAGCCGCCCCTGCGTGAACGGCTTGCCGAAAGCGTCGACGACGAACTGCCACGAGGCGCCGACGTCCATCCAGCCGTGCAGCAGCAGCAGCGGCGGCAGCCTGGTGGGTGTGTCGCCCCACAGGCGCAGGTGGTAGGCGATGCCGCGGATGGCCACGGTCTGCTCACGGGAGGTAAGGCGTTGCTGGTACATGGGGGGATGGTAAGTGGTGAGCGGTAGACAGTGAGTAGCAAGCGGTGAACATCGGCGCCTGCCGGTGTTTTCCGCTTACCACTCACCACTTGCCAGCCGACAATCCCCCACATGGCCAGAAAAGACAAAACCCACCATGTCAGTGAAACGCCCGCCACGCAGATGTTGCGTACGCAGGGCGTGGCGTTCACCGAGCATGCCTACGATTACGTGGAACACGGCGGCACAGGCGAGGCGGCGCGCCAGCTCGGGCTCGATGAACATGCGGTGGTCAAGACTCTGGTGATGGAGGACCAGGATGCGCAGCCGCTCATCGTGCTGATGCATGGCGACTGCAGCGTCTCCACCAAGAACCTGGCGCGCGCCATGGGCGCCAAGCACGTCGAGCCTTGCAGGCCCGAGGTGGCGCAGCGCCACAGCGGCTACCTGGTGGGCGGCACCTCGCCCTTCGGCGTGAGGAAGGCGATGCCGGTGTACATCGAAGAGAGCATCCTCGCCCTGCCGCGCATCGCGATCAATGGCGGACGCCGCGGCTATCTGGTGCAGCTCGATCCGCAGGTGTGCGTGCGGCTGCTCGGCGCCCGGCCGGTGCATTGCGCGCTGAGTGACGCAGCCCATTAGCCCATGATGGCCACCCTCATTGTCGGCATGCTCTGCGTGCATCTGCTGTGCTTTGCCGTCATGTTCTGGCTCATCAGCACCCGCCTGCAGGGCGACAAGCTGGGGATGAATGCCTTTGCCGTGGGCAACGCCCTGCTGGGCTTGGCCTATGTGCTGCAGCTTCTGGGCGGGCCGCCGGGCTGGAACGCGGCGAGCGTGCTGGGCCACACGCTGACGCTGTCCGTGCCGCTGGTCTACGCGGTGGGTGGCCTGCGCTTCTTCGGCCGCGCGGTACCCTTGCTCAGGCCGCTGCTCGCGTGGGCGCTGGCCTATGCGGTGGCGCAGGTGCTGGTGCAGTGGCTGGCGGGGTCGGTGGCGCGCTACGCCATGCTGTCGTTCGTCTCGGCGCTGGTGTTCCTGGTGATGACCGGGGCCGTGGCGCACGCCGTGCGCGCGCTGGCGAAAGACCTGCGCGTGGAGATGGCGCTGTTCGCGCTCCTGATCGGCGGTCTGGGCGTGCTCAACGCCATCAAGGGCGTGCTGGTGGTTCGCGACGGGCTGCAGGCGCTGGACATGGGGCAGCGCTTTCAGATCGGGTTCTACATCTACATGTCGTTTCTCGCGACGGTGCTTGCGCCCTCGACGATCTGGCTGGTGCTGCGCCGCCTGACCGATGCGCTGCGCGACGCCGCCGGGCGCGATCCGCTCACGCAGCTGCTCAACCGGCGCGGCCTGCTGGCCGGACTGCAGGGGCATTTCAGCTCGCGCACGGCCGCTCCCGCGCGCCTGCTGGTGCTGGACATCGACCATTTCAAGCGCATCAACGACGCGCACGGCCATCAGGTAGGCGACAGGGTGCTGAGTCAGGTGGCCGAGGTGCTGCGCCAGACGCTGCGCGGCGGCGACCTGGCCAGCCGCACCGGCGGCGAGGAGTTCGTCATCGTTTGCCTGGACGCGGATGACGAGGGGGCGATGCGCCTGGCCGAGCGCCTGCGTTCGGCCATCGAGCAACTGGCGGTGAGGGTGCCAGGCACGCCACAGCCGTTGCGCTGCACGGTGACGCTCGGCGTCTCGCTTGCCTTCGATGGCGTGCATGGCTTCGACGCGGCCCTGCGCGAGGCCGACGTGGCGCTGTACCGCGGCAAGGCGGCAGGGCGCAATCGCGTCGAGCGCGCGCGCACCGGATGGCAAAATGAGCCGCCGCGATCGTGAGCACGTTTCAATTCGCTCCGAGAGCGGTTCGATCGCCCTTGCCCCCATCGCCCACTTTCGAGAGAGTCGCCGCGTGTCCCTAGCCTATTCCGCCCTGGCGATCGTCGCCGCCTATCTGCTCGGTTCCCTGTCGTTTGCGGTGATCGTGAGCCGCGTCATGGGTCTGTCGGATCCGCGCAGCTACGGCAGCAAGAACCCGGGCGCGACCAACGTGCTGCGCTCGGGCTCCAGGGTGGCGGCGGTGGTCACCCTGCTGCTCGATGCGGCCAAGGGCTGGCTGCCGGTGTTTCTGGTGCGCGTGTTCGGCGCGCGCCATGGCCTGGGCGAGGGTACGGTGGCCCTGGTGGCGCTCGCGGCGTTCGCCGGGCACCTGTGGCCGGTGTTCTTCGGCTTCAAGGGTGGCAAGGGCGTGGCCACGGCGCTGGGCGTGCTGCTGGGCGTGAGCGGCTGGCTGGCGCTGGCGACGCTGGCCACCTGGCTCATCATCGTCGCGTTTTTTCGCTGGGTATCGCTCGCCTCGCTCGTCGCCGCGGCGTTCGCACCGTTCTTCTACGTGCTGACCGCGGGCGTGGTGTGGGAGATGCACCCCGGCATCGCGCTGGCCATCGCGGTCATGGCGGGGCTGCTCGCCTGGCGCCATGCGGCCAACATCAAGCGTCTGCTGCAGGGCAAGGAGCCCAAGCTGGGCGCCGGCAGGAAGACTTGACGGCCCATCAGACGATGGGGGGCGGTGCCACTGAATCGCGCACCGGCAGCTGATTGGTCACGCGTGCGGCGTAAAGCCCCAGGCGCACCATCATGTGATGGTTGATTTGCGTGGTGACGGCCGAGCGCGCCAGCGCGGCCTGCACCTGCGGCTGGCCGCGCACGGTGTGGTAGAGCATGGGCGCGTCCAGCGGCTCGCCGTCGGCGCGGGCGACGCTGGCGACCAGCGGGAAGTTCACGCGCTCGCTGCGGCGCAGTACCACGGCCGTGTCGCCATTGGTCAGGCGCACGAAGGTGCCGGGCGGGCACAGTCCGACGGTGCGCATGAGCGCCACCACCACGTCATCCTCCTGCTGCCCGGTGTGGCCGATGATTTCCCGCACCGAGTCACTTGCGGTGCGCCCCGAGCGCGATTTGCGTGGCGAAATCATCGCCGCGTAGCGGTCTATCGTCGAGAGGATGTGCGTCAGGCGCGTTTCCGTCGGCAGGCTGGAAAGTGCGGTGTGCGCGGGGGGGGCGTCGTGGTGTGCGGCCACCACGTCCAGCCACAGGTCGTCGCGGATGTCGAGCTCTTCCAGCAGCGTGACGCTGTTTTGCGGGTGCAAGCCGATGGCGTCCTTCTGAGCGGCGCTCAAGGGCTCGTTTTGCAGCGCCAGCTCGTTTTGCAGCGTCGTCATGCTGATGTTCATCGTGATGGCGGCGCGCACCAGACTGTCGCGCTCGTGGCGCTGCAGTTGCAGCTCCTGCGCGAGGATGTGGCACAGCGTCGCGCAGACCAGCGCATGCGAGGCGCTGTAACCCACGGTGGAAGTGCTCGCGAGCTGGAACATCAGGTACAGCGCCGCGTCGATGTCGTGCCCCACGATGTCCTGCAGCCATTGGTCGCACAGGCGCGTCTTGGCCGTGAATTCGAGCACCAGCCTCGGGTGCGTGAGCAGCGCCGAGAGCGCGGCCTCCAGGTCGAGCCACTGGGCGAGCAGGTCTTCGTAGTCGTCATCGGCGGGTTCGGCGGCCATGGTCTCAGCGGCTTTGCAGGGTGAGCTCGCCGCCCTTGCGCGTCATTTCGTAGGGTTGCAGAAAGCTGTTGCCCAGCAGCACGTAGGGCATGGGCTCCTGCGTGACGATGGCCTGCACGTCGCGCTGCTCCAGTGGGCCGATGCGCACGCTCTCGAGCTTGACCAGCCAGCCCTGCGCCGTGCCGTTGGCGGTCTGCATGCGCACGGGCTTGCCGTCCTGCAGCTTCACGCCCAGGCGCTCGGCTTCTGCGCGGCCGATGGACACGGCGGTGGCGCCGGTGTCCACGATGAGCTGTACCGGGCGGCCGTTGATGCTGCCGCTGTCCACGAAATGTCCGCCTGCGTTGGCATGGAGCACCAGGCTGGCCCTGGCGCCGGTGCGCGCGCCGACGCTCACCGGCCCTTCGCCCAGGCGCAGCGTCTGGCGCTGGCCATCGGCTTCGATGATCGCCTCCTCGCGCCCCACGGCCAGCACGCGCACGCCATCCACCGATTGCCCCACCGCCACGGCCCGGGGCGCGCCCGCACCCATCACCAGCAAGGCCTTGCTGCCCAGGATGCCCGCGAGCTGCACGTTCTGCGCCAGGGCGGGGGCGCTGCACAGCAAGGCGAGACACAGGGCGATGGCAGGTTTCATCGCGGCGTCAATCGCGGAAGTTGTCGAAGGACAGGGGCAGTTCCGCCACGTCCTTGCGCAGCAGCGCCATGGCCGCCTGCAGATCGTCGCGCTTGGCACCGGAGACGCGCACCTTGCCGTCCTGGATCGCCGCTTGCAGCTTCAGCTTGCTGTCCTTGATGAGCCGCTGGATCTTCTTGCCCTGCTCGGCATCGATGCCGTTCTTCACCTGGATCAGCTGCCTGAGCTTGTCGCCCCCGGCCTTCTGCGGCTTCTGGATGTCCAGAAAGCGCACGTCCACGCCGCGCCTGGCGAGCTTGGCGCGCAGGATATCCTGCAACTGCTGCAGTTGGAAATCCGCGTCACCCGTGAGCGTGATTTCCTTGTCCTTGAGCTCGATGGCGGCGGACGTGCCCTTGAAATCAAAGCGCGTGCCCACCTCCTTGACGGCGTTGTCCACGGCGTTCCTCACTTCGACGAAATCGGCTTCACAAACGGTATCGAACGATGGCATGACTCTCCTTTGACTCGCGCCGGCTGCGGCGGCATTCTTGCGCAGGGCCGGTGCGACAATTCCCGGGATGTTAGTCGAGAAGAACGTTTCGTTGCAAAACGCCAACAGCTTCGGCATCGCCGCGCGCGCCAAGCGTCTGGTGCGCGTGCGCAGCCAGGACGACGCGCGCGAGGCCGTCACGCGTTTCGATCTGGCGCGCAAGCCTTTTTTCGTTCTCGGCGGTGGCAGCAACACGGTGCTCACGTCGGACGTGAAGTCCGTCGTGCTCAAGGTGGAAATCCCGGGCATGGCGCTGGTGCGGGAAACCCCCTCGTCGTGGATCGTGCAGGCGGGCGCGGGCGTGGTCTGGCATGAACTGGTGGCGTGGACGCTGGCGCAGGGCTGGCCCGGGCTGGAGAATCTGGCCATGATCCCCGGCACGGTGGGCGCTGCGCCCGTGCAGAACATTGGCGCCTACGGCGTGGAACTGCAGGATCGTTTTCATTCGCTCACGGCCGTCGATGCGCTCACGGGTGACGTCTTTGAACTGGACGCCGCGCAGTGCGCGTTCGGCTACCGTGATTCGGTCTTCAAGCACGCCGCCCCGGTGGCGCAGGAGGGCGCCGGCTGGCAGCGCGGCATGGGCCTGGCGGGGCGCGCCGTCATCACGCAGGTGCGCCTGGAGCTGCCCAAGGCGTGGCGAGCCGAGATCGACTATCTGGATTTGCAGAGGATGTGCGCCGAGACCGGCATCACCCAGCCCGACGCGCGCCAGATCTTCGACTGGATCTGCGCCATTCGCAGCGCCAAGCTGCCGGACCCGGCGGTGCTGGGCAACGCCGGCAGTTTCTTCAAGAACCCCACCGTCACGCCCGAGCAGTGCCGCGACATCATCGCGCGCGAACCAAAAATCGTGCACTACCCCATGCCCGATGGCAGCATCAAGCTGGCCGCGGGCTGGCTGATCGATGCCTGCGGCTGGCGCGGCAAGACCGTGGGCCGTGCCGGTGTCTATGAAAAACAGGCCCTGGTGCTGGTCAACCGAGGCGACCGCAGCGACCCGCGGGCCAGCGTGACCGGCGGCGAGGTGATGACGCTGGCCAAGGCGATCCAGACCAGCGTGTACGAGCGCTTCGGCATCCGGCTGCAGCCGGAGCCGGTGGTGGTCTGATAACCGCCTGCGCGAGCGCTGGGCTGCGGCGCGCTCGAGGGAATTATTTGGCGTTGCCTTTGGGGTTGGTCATCGAGCCCGGCCTCTTGTGGTCGATTTCCCAGGGCTGGAACCGGGCTTGCTCTCACTGTCTGTCCGCCGGTTTGCAGCTGTTACCCGATGGTTTACCGCGCAGTTCGGCCGATCGCCGCTGGCCTGGCGCCGCGAGGGGTGCAGTCCGGGCAGCGCGAGTGAGCGACTTCATGTGAGGGTGGTGCAGGCCGCGAGGAAGGCCTGCATGCCGCGCATCGTGGGTTTGGAGCGGTGCCGCACCACGCGCAACCAGCGCTCCATCGGTGCGGCTCCGATCGCGATTTCGACGAGTTGTCCCGCGGCCAGGGGGACGGCGACGATGCTGCGCGAGAGGCAGCTCAGCCCGAGGCCAGCGGCGACGGCACGCCAGATGGCCTCGGAGTCGCCCAGTTCGATGTCCACGTTCAGCTCTCCGATGCGCGCGAGCAGCGAACGCTCCACTTCCTCGCGCGTGCCACTGCCCGCCTCGCGCAGCAGCCAGGGTGCGGCGGCCAGTTCGGCGTGCGAGGGTCGGCGGCTGGCGAAGGGGTGGCCGGGCGGGGCGATCACCACCAGTTGGTCGATTCGCCAGTTGTGCACCAGCAGGTCGGGGTGGTGGCAGGTGCCTTCGATCAGGCCGAAATCCACGTCCATGGCCGCGACGGCTTCCACCACATCGGTGGTGTTGCCGACCTTTAGGCGCACACGGGCGCCGGGGTGGGCCTTGCGAAAGCGCGCCAGTTCGGTGGGCAGCAGGTAGTTGGCGATGGTGGTGCTCGCGCCCAGGTGCAGCGAGAGGGCGCCGCCGGACAGCAGCGTCTGCAGCTCCTCGGCGCTGACGAGCAGCGCGCGCGCCTGCGGCAGCAGGAGGCGTCCGTTTTCGTTGAGCGTGAGCGAGCGTCCGTGCCGGTCGAACAGGGACTCGCCCAGCCCCCTTTCCAGTTGGGCGAGCGCC
>JAIOIA010000229.1:0-1513 GCA_019912745.1 Comamonas sp.
GCCCTGGCCCAGCAGGCGCAGGCGCTTGCCCCAGGTGACGCGCGCCGTCACGGCCGCGTTCTGTCCGCGCGCGACGAACCACCAGGTGATGACGAGCGCCAGCCCCATCAGCACTCCTGGCACGATGCCCGCGAGGAACAGGCGCGTGATCGAGACGTTGGCCGTGACACCGAAGATCAGGAAGCCGATCGAGGGCGGGATCACAGGCGCGATGATGCCGCTGGCGGCCATCAGGCCGCAGGCACGCTCGGGGTTGTAGCCGGCGCGCCGCATCATGGGCACGAGGATGGCCGCGAGCGCCGCCGTGTCGGCCACGGCCGAGCCCGAGAGACTGGCGAGCATCACGCCCGCGCCGATCGCCACGTAGCCCAGTCCTCCGCGCAGGTGGCCCACGAAGGCGCTGGCCATCTCGACGATGCGCTTGGACAGGCCGCCCGCGTTCATCAACTCGCCCGCGAGGATGAAGAAGGGGACGGCCATCAGCACGAAGTTGTCGGCACCGGCCACGGCGTTCTGCACCACGATCTGCGCATCGAACTGCCCCGTGAGCAGCATCAGCGCGATGCCCGAGAACATCAGCGCAAAGGCGATCGGCACCCCGAGCGCGATCAGGCCCAGCAGCGACACGAGAAAGACGGCCGCGGTCATGGCTTGCGCTCGCTCTCTTGGTTGGCCACCTCGCTTGCGATGCGCTCGGACGCCTCTTCGATGCGGTCGCCCAGATCGTGCGTCATCTTGTCAAAATCGCCGCGCAGCGCCATCAGGATGTTGTGGCACACGGGAAAGATCAGCGCGATGCCAAAGACCAGCCCCACGCCGTAGAGCCAGCCGTAGGAGATGCCCAGCACCGGGTAGGTGTTGCCGAGGTTGATCACCATCTGCTTGTAGCCGCCGATGATGAAGATCACGCAGCCGATCAGGATCAGCACGCCGGAAAACACGATCAGCACGCGCCGGACGCGTGGCCCCACGCGGCGCTGCAGCGTGTCGAAGCCGATGTGCACGCGTTCGGCCGAGGCGAGTACGGCCCCGAGGAAGATCAGCCAGACAAAGAGCAGGCGCGAGAGCTCTTCCGAGATCGCGATGCCTGAATTGAACGCGTAGCGCAGCACGACATTGCCGAACACCAGGACGCCCATGATGGCCAGGCACGCCACGATGAGGATTTCGAATGTGCGCGTGATCGCGCGCACCCAGCGGCCCGACGGCCGGGCTTGTTGCGAAGGCATAGTCTCCTTGTGGTGTCGTTTGCGGGCATTGGATAGTGCTTTATCGAGAATGTAAAGACTATCCCTGCCCGGTCTACGGGTAGTAGGCTAGGTCTTTGCAGGAGGCTGTGGCCAAGGCGGCAATGGTGCGCGCAGCTGCTCGAAAGTGTGGGCCAGCTGCAACACTCCGAGGTCATCAAACCGGTGTCCGGCGATCTGCAGGCCTATGGGCAGGCCGGCCTGCGTCATGGCGCAGGTGATCGACGCCGCGGGTTGCTCGGACATGTTGCAGGGCACGGTGAATG
>JAIOIA010000027.1:0-12637 GCA_019912745.1 Comamonas sp.
GTCGCTCGCTGTCATATTCGATGGCCTCGATCTCGATCCTGGTCTTGAGCAGTTTTTCAATGTCGGCCACCAGGCGCGCGTCGCTGCCCGAGACCAGGGTGACGGCCAGGCCCGACGCCCCTGCGCGGCCGGTGCGGCCGATGCGGTGCACGTAGTCTTCGGCGTTGAACGGTACGTCATGGTTGAACACGGCTGGCACGTCCTTGATGTCGAGCCCGCGAGCGGCCACGTCGGTGCAGACGAGCAGATCCACCTCGCCACTCTTGAAGGCTTCCAATGCCTTGAGACGCTCATCCTGGCTCTTGTCCCCGTGCAGCGCGGCGGTCTTGAGGCCGTCGCGCGCCAGCGAGCGCGCCAGCCGCGCGCAGCCCAGCTTGCTGTTGACGAAGACGAAGGCCTGCGTCAGATCTCGTTCCTTGAGCACCTGGCGGATGACGCGGCGCTTGTCGTCGTCGCTCACGGAATAGAAACGCTGCTCCACGGTGGAGGCCGTCGCGTTGGGCCGCGCGACCTCGATCGTGACTGGATCGCGCAGATAGCTCGCTGCCAGGCGTTTGATCTCGGATGAGAACGTCGCGGAAAACAGCAGCGTGGTGCGCTCCCTGGGCAGGTAGGAGAGGATGCGCTGCAGGTCGGGCAGGAAACCGATATCGAGCATACGGTCGGCCTCGTCGAGCACCACGTATTCAACATGGTTGAGCACCACGTTCTTGGCCTCGATATGGTCCAGCAACCGCCCGGGTGTGGCGACGAGCACCTCGACGCCTTTTTTCAACTCCAGCGTCTGCGGCTTCATGTCCATGCCGCCGAACACAACGGTGGAGCGCAGTTGGGTGTATTTGGCGTACAGCGCCACCTGCTCGGCCACTTGGTCGGCCAGCTCGCGCGTGGGCAGCAGCACGAGGGCGCGCACCGGGTGGCGTGCGGGCGAGGCCGAGGTGTTTTCATGCGCCAGCATGCGCTGCAGCAGCGGCAGGGCGAACGCGGCCGTCTTGCCGGTGCCGGTCTGGGCCGCGCCCATCACGTCCTTGCCGGTGAGCACAACGGGAATGGCCTGCGCCTGGATCGGCGTCATGGTTTCGTAGCCCATGTCGGCCACGGCGCGCTGCAGGGGGTCCGCCAGCGCTACGGAGGTGTACGGAGTAGTCATGAACCCGTGATTGTCGCATTGCAACAAAAAACGGGCAAATCCCGCCTCAGAGGGCGCGCGCGCTGAAGGTGTCGCAGGATTGCACGCTGCCCGTCTGGTAACCCTGCGTGAACCAGTGCATGCGCTGCGCGCTGGTACCGTGGGTGAAGGCGTCTGGGCGCACCGTGCCGCTGCTCTTGCGCTGCAGCGTGTCGTCGCCGATCTGCTGCGCGGCGTTGACCGCGGATTCGATGTCTCCCTGATCCAGCCAGTTCTTCGCCTGCTGCGAGTGCTGCGCCCAGACGCCCGCGTAGCAGTCCGCCTGCAATTCGAGCCGTACCGAGAGCGCATTCTGCTCACGCTCGCCGATGCGCCCGCGCATGCCGTCCACCTTGGCCGTGGTGCCCAGCACCGATTGCACGTGGTGGCCCACCTCGTGCGCGATCACGTAGGCCCGGGCAAACACGCCGGGCGCGCCGAGCTGGCGGCTCATGGTGTCGAAGAAATCCATGTCGAGGTAGACCTTGTGGTCGCCGGGGCAATAGAACGGTCCCATCGCCGACTGCCCGGTGCCGCAGGCGGTCGGCGTGGCGCCGCGAAACAGCACCAGCCTGGGCGCCGGGTATTGCGCGCCCGCCTTGCGGAAGATGTCGCTCCAGACGTCCTCGGTCGAGGCCAGCACGGTCGAGACGAAGGTCGCCTGCCGGTCGTCCTGCGGCGGATGCTGCACCGGAGCCTGCGTCACCTGCGGCGCACCGCCGCCCGAGAGCACCTGCAGCGTGGTGAGCGGATTGATGCCGAACACGCCCCAGCCGATCAGCGCGACCACGATGGCGCCTATACCGATGCTGCGCCCGCCCAGGCCGAAGCCTCCACCGCCGCCACCCGAGCGACGATCCTCGACGTTGTCCGACTCGCGTTCACCTTCCCAGCGCATGTCGTGCCCCAAGTGAAGTAAATTGCGGCGATGGTAACGCCCGAACCACGCCAGCGCAGACCGGACACGACCGGCGAGCGCGGCACCGTGCTCGTCACCGGATTCGATCCGTTCGACGGCTACAGCGTCAACCCGGCCCTGCTCGTGGCCACCGCGCTGCACCGGCGCCAGGTGGCCCGCTGCCGCATCGTGGGCGCCGAGCTGCCCACCGTGTTCGCCACCGCGCTGCAGCAGCTCGACCAGCTCCTGGCGCGGCATCGTCCGGCACTGGTCATCTGCCTGGGCCTCGCGACCGGGTGCGCCACCTTGCGGCTCGAACGCGTGGCCATCAACCGCGACGATGCCCGCCGTCCCGATAACAGCGGCGCGCAGCCGGCGGGGCAGGCCGTGATCGAGGACGCACCCAGCGCCTACCTGAGCACCTTGCCGCTGGAAGCGATGCAGCGCGCGATGACGGCCGCGGGCGTGCCCACGGACACCTCGCAGAGCGCCGGCAGCTTCGTCTGCAACCACGTGTTCTTCGGCCTCATGCACCGGCTCGCCACCCACCCCGAGCTGCAGGGTGCGCGCGGCGGCTTCATCCACCTGCCGCTGCTGCTCGGGCAGGGCAAGCCCTGCATGCCGCTCGCGCAAATGGTGCATGGCGTGCGCACCGGCATCCGCGTAGCGCTCAACACGCCGCATCAAACCCAGGCCACCGATGACCTACACACTTGACCCCGAACGCACCGACGCCAGCCTGCCCTGGGCTGCACTGGTCGATGAAATCGAGTCCCTGCTGCAATCGCCTACCGTCCAGGTGCCCGAACGCATTGTGATGCCCACCGCCCACGGCGCCGTGCTCTTCGTCATGCCCGCCACCGACGGCCAGGTGGCGATGACCAAGCTGATTACCCTGACGCCGGCCAATGCGGCAGGCGCGCTGCCCGCCATCCAGGGCGATGTGACGGTGTTCGACGTGGCCACCGGCGTGCGCCAGCTCATTCTGGACGGCCCCGCGGTGACGGCGCGACGCACCGCGGCCGTTTCCGCGCTGGCCGCGCGTCTGCTGGCGCCCCGGCCGGAGGGGCCGATGCTGATCGTGGGCGCGGGCGTGCAGGCCCGCGTGCATCTGCAGGCCTTCGCGGCCGTGCTGGGCGTGCGCGAATTTTTCATCGCCTCGCGCAGCCGCACCAGCGCGCAGGCCCTGGTGGAGCACGCCCGATCCCTGGGCCTGCGGGCCGATGAAGCGCGCGATGCGAATGCGGCCCTGGCCCTGTGCCCGCTGGTGGCCACATGCACGCCGGCGCACGACATCGTGCTGCGGGCGCTGCCGCGTGCCGACGCCTTCATCGCCGCCGTGGGCGCGTTCACGCCGCAAATGGCCGAGCTCTCACCCGAATTCTGCGGTCACATCGCTGCGCATGGCCGCATCGTGGTGGACACGCGCGACGCCGAGCACGAAGCGGGCGATTTGCTGCAGGCCGGCATCCCGGTCGCGCCCCTGCCCAGCCTGCAGGACGTGGTGCGAACGAGCCTGGCCCACACGGCGGGTCCGGTGCTCTTCAAGAGCTGCGGCTGGGCCGGATGGGATCTGGCGGCGGCGCGCCTGGCGCTGCGCGAGCAGGGCCGGAGCTCGGCTCAGGCGCGCGGCAGCGTCACGCCCTGCTGACCCTGGTACTTGCCCTTGCGGTCGCGGTAGCTCGTCTCGCAGACTTCATCGCTCTGGAAGAACAGCACCTGCGCGCAGCCCTCGCCCGCGTAGATCTTGGCGGGCAACGGCGTGGTGTTGGAAAATTCCAGCGTCACGTAACCCTCCCATTCGGGCTCGAAGGGCGTGACGTTGACGATGATGCCGCAGCGCGCGTAGGTGCTCTTGCCCAGGCAGACGGTGAGCACGTCGCGCGGGATGCGGAAATATTCCACGGTGCGCGCCAGCGCGAAGCTGTTGGGCGGGATGATGCAGGAGTCGCCGGAAAAATCGACGAAGCTGTTTTCGTCGAAATTCTTCGGATCCACCACCGTGCTGTGGATGTTGGTGAAGACCTTGAATTCACGCGCGCAGCGGATGTCGTAGCCATAGCTGCTGGTGCCATAGCTGATGACCTTGCGGCCATCGACTTCGCGCACCTGGCTGGGCTCGAAGGGCTCGATCATGTCGTACTCGCGGGCCATGCGCCGTATCCACTTGTCGCTCTTGATGCTCATCGGTTGTGCTCCTGCGCGCGGATTGTAGCGGTGCAACGAAAACAATAGCTGCTCGCGCTTGACAGGAAAGCGTCAGAGCCCGATTTTGCTTGAATTCACCGATCCACGTAGGCGCCGCCCTCGTACCAGCGCTTGAACATGTTCACCTGCGCGGGCGTGAGCGCGTCCGGGTTGCCGAACGGCATCTTGCGCAGCTGCACCACCTGCTGGTAGATCTGCTGGGCGTGGCTCTTGACGTCCTCGGCAGTGTCGAACTTCACGCCCTTTTGCTGGATGGTTGCCTCGCTGTGGCACATGAAGCAGTGCTCCTTCATGACGGCGTGCAGGTCGGCGAACTTCACCGGCTCGTTCAAACTGCTCACCGCCTGCGGCGCGGGTTTGAGCCAGGCAACGAGCCCGAGCAGCACCACGATGCCCACCACCGCATACGGCCAGGGATGGCGGTTGCGGCCGAGCTTGTAGCCGTGGCGCAGCACGAAGAACTGGCGGATCGCCGCGCCGGCGAACATCATGAGGATGAGCACCAGCCAGTTGAGCGCATGCGTGTTCATCCAGCCGTAGTGCGTGGAGAGCATGGCAAAGACCACGGGCAGCGTGAAATAGGTGTTGTGCACACTGCGCTGCTTGCCGCGCTTGCCGTGGATGGGATCGACGGGCTGACCCGCCTTGAGCGCGGCGACCACCTTGCGCTGGCCGGGGATGATCCAGAACAGCACGTTGGCACTCATCGCGGTGGCGAGCATCGCGCCCATGAGCAGGAAGGCCGCCTGCCCCGGAAAGATGCGGCAGGCCAGATACGCCGCGATGCACACGAGCCCCATGACCAGCGCGCCCACGACGGCGTCGCCATGCTCCTTCTGCCCCCAGATGCGGCAGATCAGGTCGTACAGCACCCAGAACACCGCCAGAAAGGCCAGCGCCGCCACCACCGCCACGCCGGGCGACATCAGCGGGTTGGCCGGATTGACGAGATAGACGCCGGCATTCCACAGATAGGAGCTGCTCAGCAGCGCGAAGCCCGAGAGCCAGGTGGTGTAGCTCTCCCAGAAGAACCAGTGCAGATGATCGGGCAGCTTGGGCGGCGAGACGTTGTACTTGACCGGGTGGTAGAACCCGCCGCCGTGCACGGCCCAGAGCTCACCGGTAGCGCCATCTTGGCGTAGCTTGTCATCGACCGGTGGCGTGAGGCTGCTGTCGAGAAAGACAAAATAAAACGAGGAACCGACCCAGGCGATGGCCGTGATCACATGCAACCAGCGCAGCAGCAGGTTGGCCCAGTCCAGAAGATAAGCTTCCATGGTGTTCAAGTCTCCGGCTGCTCACCACGGCGGGCGCTCTGAGCAGACATTGAGGGGCCGCGCTCGAAGCTGGAAGATACTTCGGCACCGCTGCGACCTGATTTGTAGACATTAATTGTATGCAATTTTTGGCGCTAAGCCACCGGGCTAACCCGCATGAGAAGCTGCGCCGCCACGGCGACGGCGATCACCTCCGGGTCCTTGCCGACGACGCCGGGCACCCCAATCGGACAGGTGATGCGCGCGAAATCATCCTCGCTAAAGCCGCGTGCCTCCAGCCGATGGCGAAAGGTCGCCCACTTGGTCTTGCTGCCGATCAGGCCGATGAAGGGCAGATCGGCGTGCCTGCGCTGGCGCTTGAGGCATTCGGCCACGATGTCCTGATCCTCGGCGTGGCTGAAGCTCATGATCAGCACCATGGAGCCGGGCGCGAGATCGGCCACGGCACCCTGCACCGGGTCGGAATGCTCGCACTCGACCTTGCTCGACAACCCGGCCGGGAAAATCTCATCCCGGCTGTCGATCCAGCGAATCGCAAAGGGCAGCGGCTCCAGCACCCGCACCAGCGCCCGCCCCACGTGCCCGCCGCCAAAGAGCGCCAGCTTGTGCAGCGGCGCTGCCAGGCGCGCGCGCACTCCGGCTGCATCCCGCGGCCCCAGACATTCGAAGCGCAGCGAAACCACCCCACCGCAGCACTGCCCGAGGCTCGGCCCCAGTGCCTTGCGCACCACGGGTTCGGCCACGGTCGTGCCCACGGCGCCCGCCGCGCAGGCCTTGAGCCGCTCATGCGCCTCGCGCATGGCCTGCCATTCGAGATGTCCGCCGCCGATCGAGCCGATCAGCACCTCGGGCGCGGCCAGCGCGATCGCCATCCAGGCGCCCTCTTCGCGCGGGGTCGAGCCCTTGGCCTCCTGCACCGTCACGAGGCACACCGGGCCCGCTTTCAGGGCCACGAGCAACTGCTCCAGGGGGGTCAGCATCGCGCGTGGCCGCTCACGAGCCGCGATAGGTGGAGTAGCTCCAGGGGCTCACCAGCAGCGGGACGTGGTAGTGCTGGTCCACCTGTGCAATTCCGAAATCCAGGCTCACGCGGTTCAGAAAGGTGGGCTCAGGCAGCACCACGCCCCTGGCCTTGAAATAGGCCGCCACGTCAAAAGTGAGGCGGTAGGTGCCCACGCGCAGGCTCGCGTTGTCAAACAGCGGCGCATCGGTGCGGCCGTCGTGGTTGAGCGTCAGGCTCTTGATGAGCGTGGCCTTCTCGCCCTCGGTCGCGTAGAGTGCCACCCGCATGCCGGCGGCCGGACAGCCATGCATCGTGTCCAGAACGTGGGTACTCAGGCCCATGATGCGGTCTCCCGTGAATTGCAATACATGAAAGTGTATACACTTTTTGTACGCCCTCAACCCCCGATCCTGGTCAAGACGGCACTGAACAAGCCTGCGCGATGCCGCGCGCACTGAATGGGACAGGAAGGCAAAACGCCAAGCGCAGCCATGGCCGCGGCCATGGCGGGCATTGGCCACGCCGCCGACCGCCCCAGGCAGGGATGCGGCGCGCGCGAGGGACTTGCTTCGCATTGCCTTAAGCTCGGTCAGCTCCCACCTTCCGCGAGGTCTTCATGCTCCTGCGCCCCACCTTGTTGACTGTTTGCCTGTCGTTGGCCCTGTTGGGTGGCTGCACAACGAGCTCCGTCGCGCCGACTGCCGCGCCCCAGCAAACCAGCGCTGCCCAGCAGGCTGCTGCCGCCTATGACTATGACATGGACGTGTTCCACCCGGTGGTGGCGCGCCATGGCATGGTCGCGAGCGAACAGGCGCTGGCCACGCGCATCGGCCTGGACATCCTCGAGAGCGGCGGCAATGCGGTCGATGCCGCCGTCGCCGTGGGTTTCGGGCTGGCCGTGGCGCTGCCCAATGCAGGCAACCTCGGCGGTGGCGGCTTCATGATGGTGCACGACGCCAGGACCGGCCGCGATGTGGCGCTGGACTTTCGCGAAATGGCGCCCAGCGGCGCGCACCGCAGCATGTACCTGGACGCGAACGGCAAGGTCATCAGCGGCAAGTCGCTGTTCACGCCCTACGCGGTGGGCGTGCCCGGCACGGTGGCGGGCCTGACGCACGCACTGCGACACTGGGGCACGCTGCCGCTGGCCCGGGTGGTCGAGCCCGCCGCCCGCCTGGCCGAACACGGCTTCGCCGTGAGCGAGACGCTGGCCCAGGCGCTCGCGCACGGGAAAAAAACCCTCGCCCCCTGGCCCGCGAGCCAGGCGATTTTCTTCAAGAATGGCGCACCAATGCAGGCGGGCGACCTGCTGGTGCAAAAGGACCTGGCCGCGTCGCTGCGCCTGATCGGGCGCGAAGGCGCCCAGGCGTTTTACGAGGGCGCGATTGCACGGAAAATCGCCGCCGAAATGGCACCGTACGCGGGGGCCATCACGCTTGCGGACCTGAAGAGCTATAAGGTGATCGAGCGCGAACCGGTGCGCGGCAGCTACCGCGGCTACGACATCGCGACCATGCCGCCGCCCTCTTCGGGTGGCGCACATCTGGTGCAGATGCTCAACATCATCGAGCGCTGGCCGATCCGGCAATGGGGCGTGAACAGCGCCGCCACCATCCACCACATGACCGAGGCCATGAAGCTCGCCTACGCCGACCGCGCCGAGTACCTGGGCGATCCGGATTTCGTCAAGGTGCCGCTCCATGGCCTGATCAGCAAGCGTTATGCCGATCGTCTCGCCGCGAGCATCGATGCCCATCGCGCCCGCCCGGCCAGCGAGATCAGGCCGGGCCAGCCCCAGACCTACGAGAGCGACCAGACCACGCACTTTTCCGTGGTCGATGCGGCGGGCAACGCCGTGGCCGTCACCTACACGCTGAATACGAACTTCGGCAGCGGCATCGTCGCGCAGGGCACGGGCATCCTGCTGAACAACGAGATGGACGACTTCGCCGCCAAGCCGGGCGTGGCCAATGCCTACGGCCTGGTGGGCGGGGACGCCAACGCGGTGCAGGCCGGCAAGCGCCCGCTGTCGTCGATGACGCCCACCCTCGCGCTCAAGGACGGCAGGATCGCCATCGTCACCGGCAGCCCTGGCGGGCCGCGCATCATCACCACGGTGCTCGAAACGCTGGTGGACATGATCGACTTCCAGATGAACCCGGCCGAGGCCGCCGCGACGCTGCGCTTTCACCACCAGTGGACGCCCGACGAGCTGCGCGTGGAAAAAGGCCTGTCCAGAGACACGCTGGACCTGCTCCAGGCCAAGGGACACAGGATCGTGGTCAAGCCGGTGATGGGTCGCACGCAGACCATCCAGGTGCGCGACGGCCTGCTGTACGGCGCATCCGACCCGCGCAATCCGGACGGGCGCACGCTCGGGTATTGATCACGAGCGCCCGCAAGGCGCCCCAGCCTCCCGCCCACGGACCGCTTCGGCGGGGAGGGGTACGATCGTCGACAAAAAGTGTATGCAATTTTTGTGTCCGCGTTGTATCATGGCCGGCATGGACACACCCGCCTCCACCACCGAAGTCATTGTCGAGAGCCTGACCCGGGCCGTCGTCGAGCACCGGCTGCTGCCCGGCACCAAGCTGGCCGAGCAGAAACTGGCCGACCACTTCGGCGTCTCGCGCACGCTGGTGCGGCAGGCGCTGTTCCAGCTCTCGCAAAACCGGCTGATCCGGCTCGAACCCGCGCGCGGCGCCTTCGTGGCCACGCCCTCGGTCGACGAGGCGCGCCAGGTCTTCGCCGTACGCCGCATGCTGGAAATCGCCACGGTGCGCGCCTTCGTCGCGGCAAGCACGCCCGCCAAGATCCGGGCGCTGAAGAAGCACATGGAGGCCGAGCGCAAGGCCATGCTGGGCCAGAACGTAAGCCTGCGCACCGAGCTGCTGGGCGACTTTCACGTGCGCATCGCGCAGCTCATGGGCAACGAGGTGCTGGCGCAGATCCTGGGCGAGCTCATCTCGCGCTGCGCGCTCATCACGCTGATGTATCAGACGAGCACCGCGGCGGTGCATTCGCACGAAGAGCACGAAGGCATCTTCAACGCCCTCGTCGCCGGCGACGAGGCGAGCGCGGTACGCCTGATGCAGGAGCACCTCGACAACGTGGAGGCCGGGCTGATGTTCGACCGCGACGTTCCCTCCAACGACCTGTCCATGGCTCTCACGGCCCCCAACGCATGACCCCCACCGCTTTTTACGACGCCACCGCCCCCTACCCACGCGACCTGGCCGGCTACGGCCGCACCACGCCGCATCCGCACTGGCCGGGCCAGGCACGCATCGCCGTGCAGTTCGTGCTGAACTACGAAGAAGGCGGCGAGAACTGCGTGCTGCACGGCGACGCGGGCAGCGAGCAGTTCCTCTCCGAGCTCTTCAATCCGGCGGCCTACCCCGCGCGGCACATGAGCATGGAGAGCATCTATGAATACGGCTCGCGCGCCGGGGTCTGGCGCGTGCTGCGCGAGTTTGAACGCCGCAAGCTCCCGCTCACGGTCTACGGCGTCGCCACCGCACTGCAGAAGAACCGCGAAGTGGCCCAGGCCTTCGACGAACTGGGCCACGAAGTCGCCTGCCACGGCCTGCGCTGGATTCACTACCAGGACATGCCCGAAGACCTGGAGCGCGCACACATGCAGCAGTGCCTGGACGTCTTCGAGCAGATCTACGGCAGCCACGGCGACCACGCGCTGGGCTGGTACACCGGGCGCGACAGCCCCAACACCCACCGGCTGGTCGCCGACACCGGGCGTTTCACCTACGACGCCGACTACTACGGCGACGACCTGCCGTTCTGGATGAAGGTCGCCAAGACCGACGGTTCCGCGCACCAGCAGCTCGTCGTGCCCTACACGCTCGACGTGAACGACATGCGCTTCGGCCTGCCGCAGGGCTATTCGCACGCCGACCCCTTCTTCCAGTACATGCGCGATGCCTTCGACGTGCTCTATGCCGAGGGCGACCCCCAGGGCCTGAACGCACCCAAGATGATGACCATCGGCCTGCACTGCCGCATGGTGGGACGTCCGGGGCGCTTCATCGCGCTGCAAAAGTTCCTGGACCACATCGCGCGCCACGACCAGGTGTGGGTGTGCCGTCGCATCGACCTGGCACGCCACTGGGCCAGGCAGTTTCCCGCGCCGGTCTGAAGATTCAAGCCAAATCGGTCTGAGACGCTTGCCAATAAAGCGCAATCAGCTATTTATTTAATAGGAATCCCATGCCCTTGACGCTGGAACAACTCAACGCGGCACCGATGGTGCAGGCCACGCTGCTGCTGGACGGCATTTACGAGCATTCCCCCTGGATCGCCGAGGCAGCCCTTGCGCACCGCCCGTTCGCCACGCTGGCGCAGCTCAAATACGCCATGGTGCAGGCGCTGGAGGCAGCGGGCACGGACGCGCAGCTGAAGCTCATCCGCGCCCACCCCGAACTCGCGGGCAAGGCCATGGTGGCCAAGGCCCTCACGGCCGAATCAACGAACGAGCAAAACCGGGCGGGCCTGACGAGCTGCACCCCCGACGAATTCGCCCGCATCCAGCAACTGAACCACGACTACAACGCGCGCTTCGGTTTTCCTTTCATCCTGGCGGTGCGCGGCCCGCGCGGCACGGGGTTGAACAAGCAGCAGATCATCGACACGTTTGCGCGGCGCCTGGCCAACCACCCGGAGTTCGAGCGCGCCGAGGCGCTGCGCAACATCCACCGCATCGCGGAAATCCGCCTCAACGAAAAATTCGGCGCCGAGCCGCTGCTGGGCAACGATGTCTGGGACTGGCACGAGCGTCTGGCGCAGCACAGCGACGCGGGCTATGCCGAACGCGGCCAGCTCACCGTCACCTACCTGACCGACGCGCACCGCGCCTGCGCGCAACGCATCAGCCACTGGATGCGCGAAAGCGGCTTTGACGAAGTCGAGATCGACGCGGTGGGCAACGTCGTCGGCCGCTACCACCCCGAAAAGCAAGGGGCGAAATACCTGCTGACCGGCAGCCATTACGACACCGTGAGGAACGGCGGCAAGTACGACGGCCGCACCGGCATCTTCGTGCCGCTGGCCTGCGTGCGCGAGCTGCACGGCGCGGGGCGCCGCCTGCCCTTCGGCATCGAGCTCGTCGCCTTCGCCGAAGAGGAAGGCCAGCGCTACAAGGCCACCTTCCTCGGCTCGGGCGCGCTGGTGGGCGACTTCGACCCCGGCTGGCTCGATCAACAGGACGCCGATGGCATCACCCTGCGCGCCGCGATGGAGCACGCGGGCCTGTGCATCGCCGACATCCCCAGGCTCAAGCGCGATCCGGCCCGGTACCTGGGCTACATCGAGGTGCACATCGAACAGGGCCCGGTGCTCAACGAGATGGGCCTGCCGCTGGGCGTGGTCACCAGCATCAACGCCAGCAGCCGCTACCTGTGCACCATCACCGGCATGGCGAGCCACGCGGGCACCACGCCCATGAACCGCCGCCGCGACGCAGCAACAGCAGCCGCCGAACTGCTGCTGTACATGGAGGAGCGCGCCGCGCGCGATGGCGACAGCGTGGCCACCATGGGCATGCTCAGCGTGCCCAGCGGTTCTGTCAACGTCGTGCCGGGGCGCTGCGAATTCAGCCTGGACCTGCGCGCGCCGAACAACGCGCAGCGCGACGCGCTCGTGGCCGACGTGCTGCAAAAGCTCGACGACATCGCGCTGCGCCGCGGCCTGCAGTACGTGGCCGAACGCAGCATGCAGGCGAGCGCCGCCCCCAGCAACCCGGTCTTGCAGGCGCGCTGGGAAGCGGCGGTGCAGGCGCTAGGCCTGCCCGTGCACCGCATGCCCAGCGGCGCCGGGCACGACGCGATGAAGATCCACCAGATGCTGCCACAGGCCATGCTCTTCGTGCGCGGCGAGAACAGCGGCATCAGTCACAACCCGCTCGAATCTTCCACCTCGGACGACCTGCAACTGGCCGTAGAGGCCTACAGCCACGTGCTGAACCAACTCGCTCAATAAAACCCCGGACCATGACCACCACCTACGAACAACTCGACGCCTGGATCGACCAGCACTTCGACGAACAGGTACGCTTTCTGCAGGAACTGGTG
>JAIOIA010000230.1:0-15695 GCA_019912745.1 Comamonas sp.
GTCGGTGTGCACGCGCGTCAGCTCGATCGCGCCATCGCCCACGAGACGCGCCTGCGGCAGCCGGGCACGGATCAGCTCATACGCCTGCTGCAGCGTGCACATGCCTTGCGTCGACGATGCCGCGCGCCGCGCGAGCGCCTGGCCGGCCTGTGCCAGATCGGAGAACGGCCGGCGCACACCGGCAACTTCCTGGTAGGGCTCGTGCCCCTTGCCGGCAATCAGCACCACGTCGTCCGCATCCGCTTGCGACAGCGCCTGCGCGATGGCCGCGGCCCGGTCGGGCTCGGTGCCCATGTGCTCGCCCACCCGCATGCCGCGCACGATCTGCTCGATGATGGCGCCCGGCACTTCGCTGCGCGGGTTGTCGCTCGTCACGATGACACGATCCGCGCCCTGCTGCGCCGCCGCGCCCATCAGGGGGCGCTTGCCCGAATCGCGGTCGCCCCCGCAGCCGAACACGCACCACAGGCGCCCGCCGCGGCTCGCCGCCACCGGGCGCAGCGCCGCCAGCACTTTGACGAGCGCATCGGGCGTGTGCGCGTAGTCCACGACCGCCAACGGCTGGCCCGGCCGCGCGATCTGCTGCATGCGCCCAGGCACGGCCTGGAGATCGGCACAGGCGGCGCTGGCGGCCGCCAGCGGCACGCCGAGCGAGCGCAGGGTGGCGATCACGCCCAGCAGATTCAAGACGTTGTAGCGCCCCACCAGCCGCGTGGCCACGGAGACCCGATCGTCACCCTCTACCACGTCGAATGCCAGTCCCGCGGTGCCGTGGTGCAGGTCTTCGGCCCTCAGGCGCGCGGGCGTGTCGACGGCCACGCTCCACAGATCCAGCCCACGAGCGGCAAGCTCGGCATGCAGGGCGGCGCCATGCGGGTCTTCGATGTTGATCACCGCCGCGCGCAGCCCCGGCCAATCGAACAGCATGCGCTTGGCCTGCCAATAGGCCTGCATGCCGCCGTGGTAGTCCAGATGATCCTGCGTAAGGTTGGTGAAGATGGCGGTATCGATGCACGTGCCTGCCAGACGCTGCTCCACGAGACCGATGGAAGACGCCTCGATCGCGCACGCGCCCACACCGGCCGACACGAGGCTGGCGAGCACCTGCTGCAGGTGCAAGGCATCGGGCGTGGTCAGACCGGTATCGTGCAGCGCGGGCGGAATTCCCACACCCAAAGTGCCTATGAGGCCGCATCCACCCAGCGTTGACAGCTCTGCTTTCGAGAGTTGTTGTAAGGCGTGGGCCAGCCACCACGCGGTGCTGGTTTTGCCATTGGTGCCGGTCACGGCCAGCACCTTGAGGTGGCGGCTGGGCTCACCCAGCCAGCGCGACGCCAGCACCCCCACCTGGGACTTCAGGTCTGGCAAAGCGGCGACGCGATCGGCGGCAAGCTCAAGCGCCTGGGCACCCGCGGCGTCCACCAGACAAGCCGCGGCGCCGCGCGCCAGCGCCTCCTGCACGTGGGCGCGGCCATCGGCCTTGTGCCCGGCCCAGGCGAGAAAGCCGTCGCCGGCCGCGATCAGCCGGCTGTCCGAGCGCAGTTCGCCGCTCACGCGCTGCCTGAGGAAAACGATGGCCTCGTCCACATCCGGGAGAAGTCGCGGCATCACAGCAGCGGCTCCTCGATCGGGTTGGAAACGATCAGCGGCTTGACCGCCAGGTCGGGCGCCACGCCCATGAGGCGCAGGGTCTGCTGCACCACTTCACTGAAGACCGGGCCGGAGACGGAGCCGCCGTAATAGACGCCCGCCGAAGGCTCGTCCACCATCACCGCCACGATGATGCGCGGGTTGTCGATGGGCGCCATGCCGGTGAACCAGGCGCGGTATTTGCCGGCCGCGTAGCCCTTGCCCGCCTGCTTGCGTGCCGTGCCGGATTTGCCGCCGATGGAATAGCCCACGGTCTGAGCCTTCTGTCCCGTGCCCCCCGGCCCGGCGGCCAGCCACAGCATGTGGCGCACGAGTTCGGCCGTCTTCGGCGAGAAGACCTGCATGCCCTCGGGCCGCGCGTCGCTCTTGAGCATCGTCGCGGGAATCACCCTGCCGCCGTTGGCGAACACGGTATAGGAGCGCGCCATCTGAAAGAGCGACGCCGACAGGCCGTAGCCATACGCCATGGTGGCCTGCTCCACCGGCTTCCAGGTTTTCCAGGGGCGCAGGCGCCCGCTGGCGGCTCCCGGAAAGGCGATCTGCGGCTTCTGGCCGTAGCCCAGCTCCGTGTGCACGGTCCACATCTCCTGTGGCGACATGCGCTGCGCCACCTTGAGCGCGCCGATGTTGCTCGATTTCTCGATGACACCATCCACCGTCAGCACGCCATGGTTGCGCGTGTCGGAAATGACGAAACCGCCGATCGCGTAGCGGCCCGGATTGGTATCGATGATGGTGTCGTGCTTGACACGCCCGAGCTCCAGCGCCGTGCCTATGGTGATGGGCTTCATCGTGGAGCCGGGCTCGAAGGTGTCGGTCAGCGCGCGGTTGCGCAACTGCTCGCCCGTGAGACGGCGCCGGTCGGCCGGGTCGTAGCTCGGGTAATTGGTCAATGCCAGCACCTCGCCCGTATGGGCATCGAGCACCACGACGCTGCCCGCCTTCGCCTTGTTGGCGATCACCGTGTCGCGCAGCTTCTGATAGGCGAAGAACTGCACCTTGCTGTCGATCGACAGCTGGATGTCGCGCCCATCCTCGGGTGGCGTCTCGGCACCGATGCCCTGGACGACGCGCCCGCGCCCGTCCTTGATCACGCGCAGCGATCCGGCCTTGCCCGCCAGCTCGCTGTCGAAGGCCAGCTCCATGCCTTCCTGACCATGGTCTTCCACATTGGTGAAGCCCACGACGTGCGCCACTGACTCGCCCTCGGGGTACTCGCGCTTGTATTCCTTGCGCAAGTAGATGCCCTTGATCCCGAGCGCCATGATCTTCTGGCCCACATCCCAGTCGAGCTGGCGCTTGATCCAGACGAAGCTCTTGTCCTCGTCGCTGAACCGGGCCAGCAACCTGTCCAGCGGCATGTCCATGAGCCGCGCCGCCTGCTTGAGCCGCTCACGCACCGTGGGCTGCTGATCGTCCACATCCTCGGGGATGGCCCAGATGCTTGCCGCAGGCACGCTGGAAGCGAGGATCAGGCCGTTGCGATCGAGCAGGCGACCGCGATACGCGGGCAATTCGATCGTGCGCACGAAGCGCACTTCGCCCTGGCGTTTGAAGAAATCGCTGTGAATGACCTGCACATAGGTGGCGCGCGCAGCCAACGCGACAAAGCCGAACCCCACGAGGGCCACGACGAACTTGCTGCGCCAGACGGGCGTGCGCGCCGCCAGCAAGGGACTGGAGACGTAATTGACGCGACGCCGGCTCACGGCTTGCCCCCCACGGCGGGTTCGAGCGAACTCCCATCGGCGGCCACATACAGCGTGGTGGCCGGCGTGGGCGTGCGCATCTTGAGCTTGTCGCTCGCCAGACGCTCCACGCGCAGCGGCGTGGCCTGCGCGCGCTTTTCCACCAGCAGGCGCTGGTGCTCCACTTCGAGCTGACGCGCCTCGACGCTGACGCGGTGCCACTCGGTGCTGAGGCGCCGCGATTCGTACTGCACCCGCACGAGCCAGATGCTGCTCGCCATCACGGCCAGCAGCAGCGCGATGCTGATCCGCGTCATGCCGCGGCCTCCGTGCGCTCGGCCAAGCGCATCACGGCACTGCGCGCCCGGGGGTTGGCCGCGAGTTCATCCACACCGGGTTTGAAACGCCCCAGGATCCTGAACGGCATGGCGCGGGGCGCGGCAAACGGGGCGTGCCTGTCTACCACCTCGCGCGAATGACGTGCCATGAACTGCTTGACGATGCGATCTTCCAGCGAATGAAAGCTGATCACCACCAGACGCCCACGTGGCGCGAGCACGCGCAGGCTCGCCTCTAGCGTCTGACTGAGATCCTCGAGTTCGGCATTGATGAAAATCCGAAGAGCCTGAAAGGTGCGTGTCGCTGGGTTCTGCCCGCGCTCGCGGGTGCGGACCGCGCCAGCCACGAGGTGGGCGAGCTCGGCAGTGGTCTGAACAGGCCCCTGCTTCTCGCGCCGAGCAACAATCGCCTTTGCAATGGCGCCAGCAAACCGTTCTTCACCGTAGTCACGTATCACCTCCGCTATTGCCGACAGCTCGGCGTGCGCCAGCCACTGCCCCACGCTCTCGCCGCGCGTGGGATCCATGCGCATGTCGAGCGGCCCATCAAACCGGAAACTGAAACCTCGTTCGGGCGCGTCGATCTGCGGCGAGCTCACGCCCAGATCCAGCAGCACGCCCGCCACGCTGCCCACGGCAAACTCCGCGAGCTGCGTGAAACTGCCCTGACGAATGGAAAACCGCGCATCCTGGATGGACGAGGCGGCCGCGAGCGCTTCGGGGTCCTTGTCGAACGCCACCAGCCGCGCGCCCGGCCCGAGGCACTCGAGAATGCGCCGCGAATGCCCGCCGCGCCCGAAGGTGCCATCGATGAAGACGGCATTGGGCGCGCGCACCTCGCCCACGAGGGCGGCAACCGCCTCTTCGAGCAGGACGGTGGTGTGTGGCTGTCCCGGATTCACTTGCCACTCTCAGAAGGAGAAGTCCTTGAACACATCAGGCATCTGCGCCTGCATGGCCGCGGCTTCCTTGGCCTCGTAGGTGGCCTTGTCCCAGAGCTCGAAGTGCGTGCCCATGCCCAGCAGCACCGCCTCCTTGACCAGGCCGGCTGAGGCACGCAATTCCGGCGAGACCAGCACCCGGCCCGTGCCATCCATTTCCACGTCCATGGCGTTGCCAAGGAAGATCCGTTTCCACCACTGCGCCTGCATGGGCAGCTGGGCGATGCGCGCGCTGAAGGCCTCCCACGCCGGACGCGGGAACACCATCAGGCAACCATCGGGATGCTTGGTGATCGTGAGCTGGCCCGCCGCGTCCAGCGCCAACGCGTCGCGGTGGCGCGTTGGGACCGATAAACGCCCCTTGGCATCCAGACTGAGCGAAGACGCACCTTGGAACACGGAATTGAACCCTTCGAACCGACACCCGCCGCGACAACCCACTTTCAGGGGTGATCTCGGCACTTTTTACCACTTCATTGCACCTTTTTGCACTGTAGCAGGAAAGTGAGGCCGCGCAAGGGGACAAGCCCGGAAAATTCGCGAATGAAATCAAAGGTTTAGCGCCTCATGTTCAAAACGAGGGACCGGAAAAACCTTGACAGTCAAGAATTTGGATCACATAGCGCATGTGATCCATGAAGCGCGGCCGAAGTCCGCGCCAGCTCGTCACAGGATGTAGCGCGACAGATCCTCGTTGGCACTGAGCGACGCAAGGCGCGCATCGACGAGCGCTCCATCGATCACCACGGTCTGCCCCGCCAGGCGCGTGGCATCGAAACTCACCTCGTCCAGGAGCCGTTCCATGACGGTGGCGAGGCGCCGCGCGCCGATGTTCTCGGTGCGCTCGTTCACGTCGTACGCGATCTGCGCCAGGCGCGTGATGCCCTCGGGCGTGAACTCCAGCGTCACGCCCTCTGTGGCCAGCAGCGCCTGGTACTGCTTGACCAGGCTGGCGTGCGTCTGCGTGAGGATGGCCTCGAAATCCTGCACAGACAGCGAGCCGAGTTCGACGCGAATCGGAAAGCGCCCCTGCAGCTCGGGAATCAAATCGCTGGGCTTGGCCAGGTGAAACGCGCCGGAAGCGATGAACAGGATGTGGTCGGTCTTGACCATGCCGTACTTCGTCGAGACCGTGGTGCCCTCCACCAGCGGCAGCAGGTCGCGCTGCACGCCCTGGCGCGAGACATCGGCGCCGCTGGTTTCCTGGCGCGTGGCCACCTTGTCGATCTCATCGATGAAGACGATGCCGTTCTGCTCCATGTTGGCCATGGCGCGGCTCTTCATTTCGTCCTCGTTCACCAGCTTGGCCGCCTCTTCGTCGGTCAGGAGCCTGAGCGCCTCGGCAATCGCCAGCTTGCGCGTGCGGCGCTTCTCCTGGCCCATCTGGCTGAACAGGCCGCGCAGCTGCTCGGCCATTTCCTCCATGCCTTGCGGACCCATGATCTCGACCTGCGGCCGAGCATCGAGCACGTCGATCTCGATTTCCTTGTCGTCGAGCTGCCCTTCGCGCAGTTTCTTGCGAAACACCTGGCGCGCCGTGTTGTCCACCGGCGGCTCCTCGGTGCGCGAGGCGTCAAGCCCGGCACCGCGCGCCGGGGGCACGAGCGCATCGAGGATGCGCTCCTCGGCCGCATCCTCGGCGCGCGCGCGCATCTTCTTCATCTCGTGCTCGCGCATCTGCTTGACCGCCACCTCGGCCAGGTCGCGGATGATGGCGTCCACATCCTTGCCCACGTAGCCGACTTCGGTGAACTTGGTCGCCTCGACCTTGATGAAGGGCGCATCGGCCAGGCGCGCCAGGCGCCGCGCGATTTCGGTCTTGCCCACGCCGGTCGGGCCGATCATGAGAATGTTCTTGGGCGTGATTTCGGCGCGCAGGCCCGCATCGACCTGCTGGCGGCGCCAGCGATTGCGCAGGGCAATCGCGACGGCACGCTTGGCACCCTGCTGGCCGACGATGTGACGATCGAGCTCGGAGACGATCTCCTGGGGGGTCATGGAAGACATTTGTGATCCAAATCAGGCTCCAGCACTTTTCCAGCAAGCGCGAGCAGCTATTGAAAAGAGACTACAGCGTCTCTATCGTGTGATGCATGTTGGTGTAGATGCAGAGCTCGCCGGCAATTTCCAGCGATTTTCTGATGATCTCCACCGCCGACAGATCAGTGTTGGCCAGCAGCGCCTTGGCGGCCGAATGGGCGTACGCACCGCCCGAACCGATCGCGACGATGCCCTGCTCGGGTTCGAGCACATCCCCGTTGCCGGTGATGATGAGCGAGGCGGTCTCGTCGGCCACGGCCAGCATGGCCTCCAGGCGGCGCAGCACGCGGTCGGTGCGCCAGTCCTTGGTGAGCTCGATGGCGGCGCGCGTGAGCTGGCCTTGGTGCTTTTCCAGCTTGGCCTCGAAGCGCTCGAACAGCGTGAACGCGTCGGCCGTGGCGCCGGCGAAGCCCGCGAGCACTTTGTCGTGGTAGAGCTTGCGTACCTTGCGCGCCGAGCCCTTGACGACGATGTTGCCCAGCGTGACCTGGCCGTCACCGCCGATCGCCACCTGCACGCGGCCGTCAGGAAGCTGGCGGCGCACGCTCAAAATGGTGGTGCCGTGAAACTGTTCCATAGCTTTGCCATGTGACGGCGCCTCGCCGTTTTGCAAGGGGCCGAGGTCAGTCCTTGCGCGGTTCCACCCAGGCGTGCTCGCCGATGCCGATCACGTTGAAGAACACCGCAATCAGCCGGTGCAGATTGTGGAAGTGCAACTCCCGGCCCTGCGCCTGCTGGACGGCCGCCCAGTTCAGCACCGAGCCCACGGCGGCGAAATCGATGCGGATCAGCCGGTCGCACGCGATCACGAAAGGACGCCCCTTGGTCATCAGCGCCTCCAGGGGCGCGAGCTGGGGCTGCGCATCGCCTTCGATCTCTCCAGCAAGCTCAGCGACGGGCGCCGCGTCGTCCAGCGCCTGCGGCATCCCCGGCGCCGCCGACGCATCGGCGTCGCCCAGCCCCTGCGTCGCGGGCGCGTCTTCTCCCAGCAGGCGGCATTGGGGGTCCACCCACGACGGCGGAGATACCTCGTAAGTGACGCAATAGTCCAGCGCCACCACCTCGAAATCGTCGGCCTGGTCGGTCAGGCGCAGCAACGCCATGCGAAGCAGCCACCACTGCGGGTCCACGGTGCGGTCCTCGGCCACGGTCTGCGCCTGCAGCACCTTGTGCAGCACCGCCAGTCCCTGAAAACGCAACGCCACCTTCTGATTGGCCCAGGTGCCAAACAGATCGACCAGCGCCGCCAGCGCGGGCGCCTCGATCGTGACCAGCCGCCCCCAATTGAGGGTCCACGGAGGAGCGGAGCGCGAGAGCGAGGCTTGCAGCGCGGTGATGGTCTGCTGCCCCAGGGTGACAGGCGCGTTCCAGACCAGCTCGCGCTGTGGCTGCGCCTCGGTATGGGCCGCGGGGGCCACGCCCAATTGCCTGGGCATGGAAAACCACAACGGGGCGGAGCGCCCGTAGCGCGCCGCATAGTCGATGGCCAGCGCATCGAAGGGCTCCTGCTGGCCCGTCGCGCGATAAAGATCGAACAGGGTCATCCAGATTTCGTGCTGCTCGGCCGTCTCGTCCTTGGCATGCCGGGCCAGCACTTCGTTCAAACAGCGTGCCGCGCCCGCGTAATCGGCATTGGCAAACAGGATCGCGGCCTCTTCAAGATCAGGTTCATGCACGAATTTTTCCTCTTTGGGCGCGTTCTGGGCAGCGGCCTCTTCCGCCGCGGACGGTGCAAACGGGCTGAGCGAATTGTCATCGCGAAACAGGGCGCTGGGCACCTCGCTGTTGATGGTGGAGTCGCGCTGCAACGCCGACGCCGCCGTGGGCGCGAAGGCCTGCAGGGGATCGCGCCAGGCTCCTCCCCGCGATTCCTGTCCCGACATCGGGGGCGGCAAGGTGGTTTCGCCCAGCGCGCTGGGTGTGTCCGCGTGACGCTCGGCCTCCTGGTGGGTCTGCTGCCGCCCCGGTGGGGTGGCGCCCTGCGCCTTCCACCACTGCTGCGACATCTGCTGCTCGATCGCATTGATCTTGCGCAGCGTCTCCGCGCGTTCCGAGCGCTCGCCAAGGCCGGTGCTCATGAAGGAAGTGCGCGCCGGTGTGTCATCGTGCATCACGCCGGGAGCACCCTCCTTGCGACGCAGCTTGCGCAGCTGATCGAATTCACGCCTGCGTACGAAATCGTTGCGGCGCTTGCGCTCGATCATCTCCTTGAGCTTCTGGCGCGTGTACTGCGACTCCGGACTCCCGGCCAGCGAGTCCAGTTCGGTCCAGTCCACGGTGGGGTTGCGCACGAAGCGCACGACCTTGGACAGCAGGCCACCGGGCGCCGTGTCTTCCTTGGTCATGCGCTGGTTTCCTATGCCCTGTCCGCGGCGAGCCTGCCCGGCACCTCAGTCACCGAACATCTTCTGCTTGAGTTCGCGCCTTTGCTGCGCTTCGAGCGAGAGCGTGGCCGTGGGCCGCGCCAGAAGACGACCCACGCCGATGGGCTCGCCGGTCTCGTCACAGTAGCCATAGTCGCCCGCATCGATGCGGGCGATCGACTGTTCGATCTTCTTGAGGAGCTTCCTCTCGCGGTCGCGCGTGCGCAGCTCCAGCGCATGCTCTTCCTCGATCGTGGCGCGGTCGGCTGGGTCGGGCACGACGACGGTGTCCTCGCGCAGGTTTTCCGTCGTGGCGCCCGCGTTGTCGTGGATGTCCTGCTTGAGCTGCACCAGCTTCAGGCGAAAGAAGGCCAGCTGCTTCTCGTTCATGTACTCGCTCTCGGGCATGGCAAGCACATCCTCGTCCGTGAGCTGTTCCACGGGCTTGGTTTTCCAATTGTTGGCCAGCTTCGAGTCTTTCTTGGCGGCCGCCACAGGTTTTTGCAGGGTCGTATTCATGATGAGGGTACGCTGGCTAGGGTGAAGGAAAAGCAGGTCAATGCGATGATGGTAACGCCACTTGAGTGCAAGCAAAAGCCATGGCCTCGCAAGCGCTGGTCACGTTGCGGCAACGGCCCGCCACGGCAGGCCGGCAGGCCGCCCCGTGGACGGGCGGCGATTGTATAGACCACGGAACGCAAAGCGCCGCCGAACGCGCCGGGGGAATACCCTTTCCCGTTCCTACCGGCGCTTCGCCACGGACAGGCACCTGGCGCTCACGCCGCCACCAGGCACTGCTCCAGCCCCTGGAAGAAGATGTCCCTGGGCAGGTCGATGCCGATGAACACCATGCGGCTCTGGCGCGGCTCGTCCTTGCCCCACTCGGGGCCCAGATCGCTGCCCATGAGCTGGTGCACACCCTGGAAAATCACCTTGCGCTCGGTCCCCTTCATCGCCAGCACGCCCTTGTAGCGCAGCATGCGCGGGCCGTAGATGTTGACGATGGCGCCGATGAAATCCTCCAGCTTGGCCGGGTCGAACGGCCGCTCGGAGCGGAAGACGAAGCTCTTGACGTCGTCGTCATAGTGGTGGTGGTGCAGGTGGGCGCAGTGCTCGCCGTGCTCGTGGCCATGGTCGTGATCGTGATGCTCGTGATCATGATCGTGGTCATCCTCCTTGAGCAGCTCGGGATCGATTTCGAGCTTGTCGTTGAGGTTGAAGCCGCGCAGATCGAGCACCTCCTTGAGCGGCACCTCGCCAAAGTGCACCGCGCGGATCGGCGCGCGCGGGTTCATGTGCTTGAGGCGATGGACGAGCGCATCCTTTTCCTGCTCGCTCACGAGATCGGTCTTGGACACGAAGATCTGGTCAGCGAAACCCACCTGACGGCGCGCCTCCTGGCGCGTGTCCAGCTGCTCTTGGGCATGCTTGGCATCGACCAGCGTGATCACCGAATCCACGAGATAGGACTCGGCGATCTCGTCGTCCATGAAAAAAGTCTGCACCACCGGGCCGGGGTCCGCCAGGCCCGTGGTCTCGATCACCACGCGCTCGAAATCGAGCAGGCCCTTGCGCTTCTTGGCCGCGAGCAGCCGCAAGGTGTCGCGCAGGTCCTCGCGGATGGTGCAGCACACGCAGCCGTTGCTCATCTGCAGGATCTGCTCTTTCGACTCGGCGACCAGCAGATCGCTGTCGATGTTTTCCTCGCCGAATTCGTTTTCGATCACGGCAATCTTCTGGCCGTGGGTTTCCGTGAGCACCCGCTTGAGCAGCGTGGTTTTGCCCGAGCCGAGAAAGCCCGTAAGAATGGTGGCAGGAATGAGTGACATGATGAACCCGGAGAAAAAAATGCCCGCGTCAAAGTGGACGCAACAATTTTCATTGTATTGAAATACGAAATTCCATCTTGCGTGCCGTGCTTAATCAGCTACAAATAGTATAGCTATTTGGAAATCGCAACCGTCCTGGCTCCCGGTGCACGAGCCGCAGTTCCATAATACGGCGCAGGTGTGGTTACATTCTTAAACACACATGATCCTGACTTCGGAGAAATGCGATGTCGATCCACAGTTTGAAAATCCGCACCCGGCTCACCGTGGCCTTCGGCCTGATGGTGGCGCTGATCCTGGTCATCGGCGGCACCGCCGTGCTCAAGAGCCAGCTGCTGATCGGCGAATTCGGCAAGGTCGTCCATGACTACTACCCACGTGTGACCGAAGCCTACGAAATCAAGGCGGCCGTGGCGGCCAACGAGGTCGCCCTGGCCAACATGCTGGCCTATCGGGAGCCGGACAACGTCAAGGCGCAGGTCACCGCCCTGCAGGACACGCGCAAGCGGATCTCGGAACTGTTCAAGAAGCTCGACGGCGTCGTCACCAGCGACGAGGGCAAGGCCGCGCTGGAGCGCACCAGGGCGCCGCGCACCCAGGTGACGGCGCTGCAGGACAAATTCCTCGAAGCCGTGGACATGGGCCTGACGGGCGATGCCGCAACGATGCTGGAAAAGGAAATGCCCGGGCCGCTCAAGACCTACAAGGAATCGGTCGACGGCCTGCTCAAGCTGCAGAACCAGCTCATGGGGCAGGCCGCGGATGTCGCCACGGCCTCGGTGCAGGGCATGCTGTGGATCGTGGCCCTGGCCTCGCTGATCGCGATCGTGCTCGGGGTGGCGCTGGCGTGGTCCATCATCCACTCCATCATCCGGCCGCTGCACCAGGCGGTGGGCGTGGCCAACGCGGTGGCCGACGGCGATCTCACCCATCACATCGACGCCTCGGGCAACAGCGAGACCGCGCACCTGCTTCAGGCGCTGCGCCGCATGCAGGAGGGGCTGATCAAGGTGGTTTCGCACGTGCGGCAGGATTCCGACGGTGTGGCCACGGCCAGCGCGGAAATCGCCCAGGGCAACCAGGACCTGTCGGCGCGCACCGAAAGCCAGGCCAGCGCGCTGGAGCAGACCGCCGCCTCGATGGAAGAGCTCAACTCCACCGTGCGCCAGAACGCGGACAACGCACGCCAGGCCAACCAGCTGGCGCAGAACGCTTCCGGCGTCGCGAGCCAGGGCGGCGCGGTGGTGGCCGACGTGGTTCGCACCATGAAGGAGATCAACGAAAGTTCAAGCAAGATCGCCAACATCATCCAGGTGATCGACTCCATCGCCTTCCAGACCAACATCCTCGCGCTGAACGCCGCGGTGGAAGCGGCGCGCGCAGGCGAGCAGGGGCGGGGCTTTGCCGTGGTGGCCAGCGAGGTGCGCTCGCTCGCGGGGCGTTCGGCCGATGCCGCGCGCGAGATCAAGCAACTGATACAGGCCAGCGTGGAGCGCGTGGGCGTGGGCTCCGCGCTGGTGGACAAGGCCGGCCACACCATGAGCGAAGTGGTGCAGGCCATCCAGCGCGTGACCGACATCATGGGCGAGATCAGCGCCGCCAGCAATGAACAGAGCCAGGGCGTGGCGCAGGTGGGCGAGGCCGTGGCGCAGATGGATCAGGCCACGCAGCAGAACGCGGCGCTGGTGGAAGAGATGGCGGCGGCCGCCTCCAGCCTGAACACGCAGGCGCAGCAGCTCGTGGGCGCGGTGTCCACCTTCCGCCTGAAGGACACGCAGGCGGCAGGCACCGCCCGCACCGCCCCCGCGGCCCGGGCTCAGGCCGCGTCGCCAGCGCTCCCCGCCCAGTCCGTATCCAGGCCCGCGGCCTCGGCACGCCCCGTGCGCGTGGCGGCCAAACCGGCCCCGGCCAAGCTCCAGCCGCGAGTCACGGCCACGCGCCAATTGCCACAGGGCGACGCTCAGGGCAGCGCCAAGGGCGGCAACAAGAGCAATGCCAAGGCAGGCCCCCAAAACGACGGCGACTGGGAAAGCTTCTGAGGAACGCGGTATCCCCATCCCGCGCGCGCACGCAACAAGGCCCCGGGCGGCATTCGCCACCCGGGGCCTCTTCCTCTTCTTTTGACGGACAGCGCCCGGCTTACTTGCGCCAGTAGTTGTTGGCTGCGGCGACGGTCTGGAAATTCAGCGCGATCACGTGCGAGGCAGCCGTGAGGCCCCCCGCGTCATTGGCGTATTCGGGGCGCAGCTTGTGCAGCACCTCGCTGTCGGGCTGGGTGTACTTCACGCCGCGGCGGCTCAGGGTGATGGCCAGCTCGAATCCCTGCTGAGGGGTGTCGGTAATCAACGAAGTCAGCCAAGCATCGGCCATGTTTCTCTCCTTCAGGGCATACGGTGGAAAGCGGTCATTGTGCGGCTTTCCCCGCGAGCCCGGGAGCGGCGGGCGAAAACCGGGACGCGAACTATGGTTTTCGGTGCGCGCGCGGATGCGCCTGGTCGTACACCCGGGCCAGATGCTGGAAGTCGAGCCGCGTGTACACCTGCGTGGTGCTGATGTTGGCGTGGCCCAGCAGCTCCTGCACGGCACGCAGGTCACCGCTCGATTGCAGCAGATGGCTGGCAAACGAGTGGCGCAGCATGTGCGGATGCACGGGAGCGCTCAGCCCCGCATGCTGGCTGCGTACGCGCAGCCTCATCCAGACGGACTGGCTGCTCAGGCGCGTACCGCGCTGCCCGATGAACAAGGCCTCGCACGGCTCGGCCGCGAAGGGCTGCAGGCGCAGCGCCAGCCAGCTCGCCAATGCCTTGCACGCCGCCTGTCCCAGGGGCACGACGCGACGCTTGGAGCCCTTGCCCAGCACATGGACCTCGGCCGCCTGCAGGTCGAGCCAGCCTCGCCCCCGCGGCTCGGCGACGTGCCCCGGCGTGGCATCGAGCCCCGTGAGCTCGCTCACGCGCAGGCCGCAGCCATAGAGCAATTCGACCATCGCGCTGTCGCGCGCCTCCAGCCAGGGATCGGCCGCCGGCTCGGCGAAGTCCGCCAGGTGCACCGCCTCGTCCACGGCCAGCGCCTTGGGCAGCAGCCGCGTTGCCTTGGGCGCGCGCACATCCTGCGCCGGGTTCGCGGCAACCAGCCCCTGGCGACCGGCCCAGGCATAAAACCCGCGCCACGCCGACAGCGTCAGGCTCAGGCTGCGTGCGCTTTGCCCGCGGGCATGCAGCTGCGCCAGATAGCGGCGGACATGGGCGCTGGAGAGCGCAAGCAAGGCCTGCCCCTGCGCCAGTGCGATCAGCCGAGCGAGTTCCTGCTCATACAGCTGCGCCGTGCGCGGCGCGAGACGTTTTTCCACCCGCACATGCTGCAGATACTGCAGAGCCAGCGGCGGCAGGGGCTGCGTCATCGGGCCTGGCCTCAACGGGCACACAGGCGCGTCAGCGCCGCCGACGCGAGTTCCGCCATGTGCGTGAGGAATTCGGTGCCCATGGTGCTGTCGAAACGGTCCGGATCATCGGAGGCGAGCACCAGCAGGCCAAAGGCCGGCTGGGTGGCATCATCGATCGCCCCGGGGCGCAGCGGCAGCATCGCCACCGATCGCACCTGCGCGGCCTGGGGCAGCCAGCCTATGGCCTCGAAGCCCAGATTGGGGCCGCAAAACGGCATGGTCAGGGATGAGGCGAACGAGCGCACGTCCTCGCTCACGTCCTGCGCCCAGGGTGCATCGGCCCACGGCTGGGCCACATCCCACAGACGCAGCGCCGACTTGGGGACGTCGAACCACGCATGCACCCCCTCCTGCACCGCCGCAACAAGCGCCGCGGGATCGGCCACCGCCAGCAGCTGGCGGCTCCATTGCTGCACCTTGGCGGCGATGGCGGCATTCTCGCTGCCGTGGCGCACCATCTCGACGATGCGGGCCTCCAGCGCCTTGATCTTGTCGCGCAGCATCTCGGCCTGGCGCTCGATCAGGCTCACCGCCCGCTGCCCATGCTGGCTGGTGAGCACGATGCTCGTAAGCAGCGGCGCGTGGCGCTCGAAAAATTCGGGCGTGTTGGCGAGGTACTGCGCAATATCGTCTTCGGTGATCGGAGGGACGGCGGGAGAGGTCATGAACTTAGCAATCGCAAAAGGCTACAAGCCGCCATCTTAAGGAATACGCCATGCACTGGCTACTGCGGCAACCCTGCGGCGCGCCTGACGCCGGGCGGAAGGGCATGCAATAATTGATAGCGCATGCGCGACCGCTGCGTCGCCACTGCCTGGCCCGCCTTTCAACGCACACGAGGTTCCGCCCATGAATGCCTTGTATCACCCCCGCGCCGCCGCGGTCATTTTGCGCACCGTTCTGGCATTGCTCCTGCTGTTTCACGGCTGGGCCAAGATCAGCGGCGGGGTCGGATGGCTGGTGGGAGTCCTCGAAAAAACCGGAGTTCCGGGGTTCTTCGCCTATGCGGTCTACCTCGGAGAAGTGCTGGCGCCGCTGCTGCTGCTGGCCGGTCTCTTCGTGGTCCCCGCGGCACTGCTGGTGATGATCAACATGGCGGTGGCCGTCGTGCTGATGCACCAGAGCCAGCTGCTCACGCTCAATGCTTCGGGCGGCTGGGCGCTGGAACTGCAGGCGTTCTACTTCACCGCTGCGCTCGTGGTGCTGCTCACGGCCAGACCGCGAAGCTGAGGGGCCACACGCATGGCGCGGCATGTCCACATAATGACGCCATGCCACGCCCGAGCCAACACCTGTATCCGCAGCGCGAACCAGCCGCGCTGCTGCCCGCAGCCACGGTGCTGCTGCTGCGCGATGACGCCCAGGCGGGCCTGCAGGTCTTGATGACCCGGCGCTCGCCAAGAG
>JAIOIA010000231.1:0-17564 GCA_019912745.1 Comamonas sp.
CGCTGCAGCGCGGCGTGGATCACCGCGATCGGCAGGCGCCCGCCGCCTATGTGTTTTTGTACCGCCACAGCGGCCTTCTGGGGTTGTTTTTGCAGCAGCTCCGAGGCCTCGTAATGCGCTTGCACCAGCGCGCGCACCAGCTCGGGCTGCTCCTGGATGAGCTTTTCGCGCACCAGCAGGCCAGCACCGGCCGCGCCGTGGGTGACTTCGTCCACGATCTTGGCGTCGGGCTTGCGCGCGAGCACGATGTCCGCCGCCGGATCGGGCGATAGCGTGCCGTCCACCGCACCGGTGAGCAGCGACTGCACCACCTGGTTTTCACCCTGGTAGATGATCTGTACGCTGTCCAGGCCCGCCTTGGTCTGGTCGCGCAGCCAGTACTGCAACGATGCGGACGGAACCGAACCTATGGGAAAGGTCGTGATCCTGGGTTTGCGCCCTTCTTCCTGGGTGAAGCGCGCAATCGCCTCGGCCGCGGCGGTGCCGGGCGTGAAGTATTTGGCCAGGTTGCCCAGCGCCAGCACGTGGGCCGAGCCGTGAGCGTTGCCCGCGACGAAGCGCACCTCGGCGCCATTGGCACGGGCCACCATGGCCGGGCCGGAGCCGACGTAGGCCACGTCCAGCTGCCCGGACAGCAGCGCCTGCACGATCTCCGGGCCGTTCTGGAACATGACCAGTCTGGCCTGCGCGAGCGGGTTGTGCCGGGTCAGTCCCTCGGCAATCACGAAGGTCTGCGCGTCCGGCATGATGGGCATGTAGCCCACCTGCAGCTGCGGGGCCGCATGGGAGGTGACGGCGGCACACAGCGCCGCGGCGGTGCCGATCAACAGGTGCCGCAGAGGGCGAAAAAAACGCATCGTGGTTTCCGGAAGCTCGATGCGGCCATTTTATATATTTATCTATGATATAGAATAATTTCAATATATTCAAAACAATATATTAAGCAATTCAATTCCCAGGCGCCCGCCCACGCCTGGCATTGGCCCGCCACAGCCACAACAGCAGGCCGGCAAGCACCACATAGGCGGTGCTCCAGAGTGCGCTGGCGAGCACCAGGTGCACAGCCGAGGTGCCGCTGATGCGCACGATGGCCGCCGCGCCCAGCAGCAGTGCGCCGCCATAGGCCCAGCCCAGCCGGTTGGCGTCCCCGACGCAGCGGAACATGCGCGTGCGCAGCATGACCGTGTAGGTCAGCGTTCCCAGCGCTCCGGCGGTGATGGCGTGCAGGGCCGTGATGGGCGAGTGCCCCAGCAGTAGCGCGCCACCCGTGAGGGCCCAGCCCGCGATGAGCCAGAGATAGCCGGCCAGCAGCGCCAGCAGGTCAGGCTGGTCGTGGCACCACCAGAACTGCCAGCGCACGATGCGCACCAGCGCCAGCAGCGTCGCGCCCAGCAGCAGCGCGCCCGCCACGCCGCGCGCCAGCGGCTGGCCCGAGGCCACCGCGACGACGCTGATGGCCAGCACGCCCAGCAGCGTCACTTCCAGGCGCGGCTGCACCACGTGCACGAGCGGCGAGCGCCGGGTACGGATGTGCCCCGCCACCGCCGGGGCGAGGATGCGTCCGCCCATGAAGAACATCAGGCTGCTCAGCAGCAGCACGGCCGTGAGCGTGACGGTGTGCAGATCGCGGCTTTGCCGCGCCAGATGAAAGCTCAGCGCCGCCAGCGCCAGTCCCGTGACGATGAAGGCCACCGAGCGGTTGCTCCATTTGCTCGCGCGCAGATAGGTGGGCGCGACGAGCAGGGCCAGCCCCGCGGCGAAAAGGCCGTTGAGCGCCAGCGCGGCGTAGCTCGCGGGCGCCAGCAGGAAGGCCAGGCGCGCGCACAGCCAGATCAGCAGCAGCAGCGCGCTCGCGCCTTGCGTGCCCGGTTTGAGCGTGTAGCCCGCCACAACCGCAAGCGCAAATCCGAAGAGCATTTCATGCGCATGCCCGAGCCCATCATGCAGGCCAACGGGCGCGTGCACGAGCCCGGCCTGGCCGATCACCGACCAGGGGAGGACGAGCGCGCCGTAGAGCGCGGCGATCGGGAACCAATAGCTGCCGGGGAAGTACCAGGGGGGCTTGGCGGGTTTTCCGGGAACGGGCACGCGAGCGATCGTAGCGTGGCGCGCTTTCCTACTTCTCGCTCCAGGATTTGACCTTGCCGCAATCGGAGGCCAGCCACTTGCCCGTCTGTGTCATGTTCATCTGCTCCGCCTTGCCGTCCACCGTGGATTTGACCTGCTGTTTGCCGCTGTAGGCCGTGGGGCTGGCGATCGTGATCGTGCCTTCGCCGGATGAAGCTGGTTCATCGGCCCGGGCCGAACACTGAAAACTCACCTTCAGGGTTCTGGCGTCGATCCGGGTGGTCTTCTGGGTGCAGCCCTCGCGCATGTCGACGTGATCCAGATCGACATCCTTTTGCGTCATGCAGATGTTCATCGTGTGGCTGCCGTCGCTCGACGGCAGGTTCATGCCGCCCATCATCTGCTCCATCTGCTTGCGTTGCTCGGGCGGCATGCTGGCGAGCTGCTGCTGCATCTGCGCCAGCGCGGCCTCCATCTGGCCGCTGGAGCTCTTCATGGTGGTTTGCAGTTCCCAGAGCCCGGGGCGCAGCTTCAGGGGCTGCGCCGAGGCGAAGGTGCAGACGCCGGCGGCCAGCAGCAAAAACAGGATCGGTCGGGTTGCGGTCATGTGAAGCTCCTCGTGGTCGAATGGGGGCACGCAAGCATACGCAATGCCGCAAAGACCGCCAATATCCGGCGAGGGACGGCCCGCCGACCCCGCCCTTCAGGGCCTCTACATCTTGCCCGGCAGCACGGTCGCCAGCCCCGGGAAGTACCACAGGATCACCAGCATCAGCACCATCAGGAAGAAGTAGGGCAGGCACACGCGCGCGATCCAGGTGATCTGCTTGCCCGTCATGCCCTGCAGCACGAACAGGTTGAAGCCCACCGGCGGCGTGATCTGCGCCGACTCCACCGTGATCACGAGGAAGATGCCGAACCACAGCGGATCGATGCCCGCCGCGTGGATGATGGGCAGCACCACGCCCATGGTCAGCACGATGGTGGAAATGCCGTCCAGGAAACACCCGAGCACGACGTAGAAGATGCCGAGCGCGACGATCAGCATCGCGGGCGACAGGTGCAGGTTGCCGACGTATTCTGCCAACTGGCGCGGCAGCCCCATGTAGCCCATGGCCAGCGTGAGGAAGGCCGCGCCCGCGAGGATGAGCGCGATCATGCAGTACAGGCGCGTCGCGCCCATGAGCGCATCGCGGAAGTTCTGCCAGGTGAGCGAGCGCTGCCAGGCCGAGAGCACCAGCGCACCCAGCACGCCGATCGCGGCCGCCTCGGTGGCGGTGGCGATGCCGGTGTACATCGAGGCGATCACGGCGACGATGAGCAGCACCACGGGGATCAGGTGGCGCGCCTCGGCCAGCTTCTGGGCGAAGCTCAGCTCCGTGTCGGCCTTGGGCACCTGATCGGGATGCCGCAGCGCCCAGAGCATGATCCAGCCGCTGAACAGCGCCGCCAGCAGCAGCCCCGGCAGCACGCCGGCCATGAAGAGCTTGGCGATCGAGAGCTCGGCTGAGACGCCGTAGATGATGAGGATGATCGATGGCGGAATCAGCAGCCCCAGCGTGGCCGGGCCGCCCAGCGTGCCGATCACCTGCGCCTCGGGGTAGCCGCGGCGCAGCAGTTCGGGCAAATTCATCTTGCCCACCGTGACGCAGGTGGCCGCCGATGAGCCCGAGACCGCCGCGAAGATGGTGCAGCCGGCCACGTTGGCGTGCAGCAGCCGCCCGGGCAGCTTGTTGACCCAGGGCGCCAGGCCGCGGAACATGTTGGCCGAGAGGTTGGTGCGGTAGAGGATCTCGCCCATCCAGACGAACAGTGGCAGCGCGGTGAGCGTCCAGCTGCTGCTCGAGCCCCAGATGGTCACGGCCATCGCGTCGCCCGCCGCGCGCGCGGTGAAGAAGGCCATGCCGAACCAGGCCACGCCCGCCAGCGTCAGGCCCACCCAGACGCCGCCCGCGAGCAGCGCGAACAGCAACGCGAGCAGCGTGGCGCTGGCGGCGATCTCACTCATGGTGCGCATCCTCCTGGCTCGCCGCCACGCGCTTGCCCCGCAACTCCAGAACCAGCTCGTCGCAGAAGGCGATGAAGAAGATCAGCGTGCCCAGCGCCATCGGAATCTGCGGTATCCACAGCGGCGTGGCGTCGATGCCGACCGAGATGTCGTTGATCTCCCACGACTGCCAGACGAGGTAGGCCGAATACCACGCGAGAAAGCCCGCGAGCAGCGTGGCGATCGCGAGCGCCAGCACTTCGAGCGCCTTGTGCGCCCCGCCCCTGAGCGCGCCCAGCAGCAGCGTCACGCGGATGTGTTCGCCTTTTTTCAGCGTGCTGGCGAGCGCCATGAAACCCGCGCCCGCCGTGGCATAGCCCGCATAGGCGTCGCTGCCCGCGGCGGAAAAGCCGAAGAAGCGGCTGGCGATGGTGAGGCTCACCATCGCCAGCACGCCAACCATGCACAGCCCGGCCAGCCAGGCGCTGGCCGAAAACAGGGCATCAAGCCACTTGCGCATCGATTCTTCCATGCGGTGCCCGGTGGCGAAGGCCACCGCCTACTTGCTCTTGTTGAATGCGTCCAGCAGCGCCTTGCCGTCCGGGCCGGCCTTCTCCAGCCACTCCTTGACCACGACGTCGCCCGCCTTGCCCAGGTCGCCCATCAGCTGGGCCGAGGGTTCGATGATCTGCATGCCGCCGTTCTTGAGCGTTTCCAGCGAGCGCGCATCGACCTCGCGCGACGACTTCCAGCCGCGTTCCTCGGCCGCGGCGGCGGCCTTGCGCACCGCGTCCTGCTCGGCCTTGGGCAGCGCCGCGAAGGCCTTCTTGTTCACCGTGACCGCGTTCTTCGGAATCCAGGCCTGCACCTTGTAGAAGTACTTCAGGTGCTCGTAGAGCTTGTTGTCCGCGCCCGTGGCGCTGGACGTGATGAGCCCCTCGATCACGCCGGTGGCCAGCGCCTGCGACAGTTCGGCCTCTTGAATGGTCACCGGCTGCGCGCCCACCAGCTCGCCGATGCGCGCCGTGGTGGGCGAGTACACACGCCACTTCAGGCCCTTGAGGTCGGCCGCGGAGTTGATCTGCTTGTTGCTGTAGATGCTCTGCGGCGGCCAGGCCACCGAATACAGCAGCGACTGCCCCTGCTTGTCCAGGATGCTCTCCAGATAGGGCTTTTGCGCCTGATACAGCTTGAACGCCTCGTCGTAGTCCTTCACGAGGAAGGGCAGGCCGTCGGCGCCGAAGATCTGCGCCTCGTTCTGAAAGCTGACCAGGAAGAACTCGCCCATCTGCGCGTTGCCGGTCTGCACCGCGCGCTTGATCTCGGGCATCTTGAACAGCGAGGCGCCGAAGTGCGGCTGGATCTTGAGCGCGCCTTTCGTGGCCGCGGCCACGTCATCGACGAACTGCTGGTTGTTCTTGGAGTGGAAGTTGATCGCCGGGTAGGCGGTGGCGAAATCCCACTTGGTCTCGGCGTGGGCGGAGCCTGCCAGCCCGAAGCCGGTGGCAAGCGCGGCGGTGGCACAAAAGTCGCGACGTTTCATGGGGTCTCCCTGGCCAGAAAAGAAATAAAACGCTGCCAATCCGTATCGGCAGCGGCTTGCGAACAATAGCGGCTGCGCACGGTCAAGGCTATTAAGGTTTTCAACGATATCATGAATATGTTCACTCAATAACAAGATATTGTTCAACGATAAATATCGTCCGCCTGCGGGAGGTTGCCCGCGCCCGGGTGCACGGCGCGCGCCGACTGCCTACACTGTGGCGGTGGCTTTTTTCAGGTGGGCAGACGCATGGCCGGTTTTGATTTCGATCTCTTCGTGATAGGCGGCGGCTCGGGCGGCGTGCGCGCCGCGCGTTTTGCCGGGCAGCGCGGCGTGCGCGTGGCGCTGGCCGAGAGCGCGCGTATGGGCGGCACCTGCGTCAACGTCGGCTGCATCCCCAAGAAGCTCTACAGCTACGCCGCCGAACACGCCGAAGGCTTTGCCGACGCGCGCGGCTACGGCTGGCAGTTTCCGGCGCAGCCGGTGCTCGACTGGGAGCAGCTCAAGGCCAACCGCGCCCAGGCCATAGGCAAGCTCAACGCCATCTACGAAAACCTGATGACGGGCGCCCAGGTGAACCGCATGCAGGGCCACGCGAGCCTGGTGGACGCGCACACCGTGCAGGTGCGCCACGACGACGGGCGCCTGACGCAGCACAGCGCGGCCACGGTGCTCATCGCCACCGGCGGCCGGCCATGGCTGCCTGAGGTGCCGGGGCGCGAACTGGCCGTCGTCTCGGACGACGTCTTCGACCTGCCGCGCTTTCCGCGCCGCCTGGTGGTGGTGGGCGGCGGCTACATCGCCTGCGAATTCGCCAGCATCTTTCACGGCATGGGCAGCGAGGTGACGCTGCTGTACCGTGGCGAGCAGATCCTGCGCGGCTTCGACGACGAGGTGCGCGACTTCGCCGCCGAGGAAATGCGCAAGGCCGGCGTGGACATCCGCGTGCACGCCGACGTGCAGCGCATCGAAGCCGCGGGCGATGCGCGCCGCGTGCACCTGCGCGATGGCGCCGCGCTGGACGCCGACGTCGTGCTCTACGCCACCGGCCGGCGCGCCAACACCGCCGGCCTGGGCCTGGAGGCCGTGGGCGTGCGCCAGACCGAGAACGGCGCCATCGCCGTCGACCAGCACTTCGCCACCAGCGTGCCCGGCGTCTACGCGCTGGGCGACGTGGTCGGGCGCCTGGAGCTCACCCCGGTGGCGCTGGCCGAGGCCATGGCGCTGGTCGACCAGCTCTTCGGTCCGCTGCCCGGCCAGGCCAGGCGCACGATGAACTACGACAATGTGCCCACCGCCGTCTTCACCCATCCGCCCATCGGCACCGTGGGCCTGAGCGAGCAGCAGGCGAGGGAGAAATTCGGCAAGGTGCGCATCTACCGCAGCGACTTCCGGCCGCTGCAGCACAGCCTGTCGGGGCGCAGCGAACGCACCCTGGTCAAGCTCGTCGTGGACGACGCCACCGACCGCGTGCTCGGCGCGCACATGGTCGGCGCCGACGCCGGCGAGGTCATCCAGGGCTTTGCCGTGGCGCTCAAATGCGGCGCCACCAAGGCGCAGTTCGACGCCACCATCGGCATCCATCCCACGAGCGCGGAAGAGTTCGTGACGCTGCGGGACGTGGCGCGCACCTGAACGGCGCGCCGCCTACAGCGCATCCAGCGGGCTCAGGATGCCGCGCCCGCCCTTGTTCAGCACATGCGTGTAGATCATCGTCGTGCTCACATCCGCGTGGCCGAGCAGCTCTTGCACCGTGCGGATGTCGTAGCCCGATTGCAGCAGATGCGTGGCGAACGAATGGCGCAGCACGTGCGGTGACACCGGCTTGACCATCTGCGCCCGCTTCGCCGCCTCGCGCACCGCGCGCTGCACCGATTCCGGGTAGACGTGGTGGCGCCGCTCCAGCGGCTCGCCGGTGCGCGCATCCGGGCGCGGATCGATCGAACGCACCGGCGAGGGAAACACCCACTGCCAGGCCCAGGCCTGGTCGGCATTCGGGTACTTCACCGCCAGCGCATGCGGCAAATACACCCGCCCCAACCCCGCTTCCAAATCCCTCTCGTGCAGCGCCCGCGCCTTGCGCAACTGCGCCTGCAGCGGCTCAATCAGGTTCTCGGGCAGCACCGTCACCCTGTCCTTGCCGCCCTTGCCCTCGCGGATCACGATCTCGCGCCGCGCAAACTCCACGTCCTTCACGCGCAGGCGCAGCGCCTCCATCAGCCGCATGCCCGTGCCGTAGAGCAACTGCGCGATCAGCCCCATCGTGCCGTCCATGTGCATCAGCAGCAGCCGCACCTCGGCGGGCGTGAGCACCACCGGCAGCCGCCGCGGCCTTTTCGCCTGCACCACCTCATCGAGCCAGGGCAGCTCGACGGCCAGCACCTGCCGGTAGAGGTAGAGGATCGCCGCCTTGGCTTGATTCTGCGTGGAGGCCGACACTTGTCTATCCACCGCCAGATGGCTCAGGAATGCCTCCACTTCCCGTGCACCCATCTCTTGCGGAGGGCGCTTGTTGTGATACAGAATGAAACGACGCGCCCAATCCAGATAGGCCTGCTCGGTGCGGATGCTGTCGTGCCGCGTGCGTAGGTGGATGCGCATGCGCTCCAGCAGCTTGGGCGGCCTGGGGCCGGCCGCAGCGCCGTCGGGCGGAGGGGAGCTTGATGCATCCATCCGCAAAATTTTAGGTTTGCCTAAATGCAAGGCAAGTTCGGGTTTGTGAGGAAATGGGCAGATGTTGCGGCATGTTATTGTTGAAGGAGGCGCTCGCTGAGCGCCGTCTAATTCCAGTTAGCACCACTGAAAACCAATTTATTTCGCTCATGTTTATTCAAACGGCATTCAATTTCTCCAGCGTTGTACAGCGCTGGGTTTGCCGTTTCTCTGGGCTTCGCCTGCTGTCGTCACGCGGGTTTTTAGTATTTTTGGCCTCTGGCCCTTGTGCAGCAAGCGCTGGCAGTTCTGGTTTTCGTAGTCCGTGGCCCGTGCGGTCACGTTCTTTTTTGTGCTTTGGGTCTAACCCGGTGCTCAAGCCGACCCGCATACTGCGGGCGGCTTATCTTGTTCGTTAGAGAGCACCGGGGCATGCGTTTCCTCTTCAACCTGATTAAGTCAGCCGCTCCGGCCGCCAGCTACCTAGCGGCGGGAGCACTCGCCCTGTTGGTGCTGAAGATTGTTGTTCTTAACCGTTGGCCTGCTTCCGCGACAACAATCCACGAGCTGGGGCTTGTTGTCGAGGCCGTCCTGGCTTCGGTCGTGGCTAGCTATGTGTTCTACCTGCTGGTGGTTCATCTGAAGGAGACAGGCGACCGAGCAGTCGTCTCGCCCTACATTAACCGACACACAAGCCGGGTGGTAGGCATCTGTGAGCATCAGATCGGCGACATTGGACGTGCGGCCGGATGCTCGCTCGCGCTTGAGACGCTGACTGTGCAAGAGGTCACAGCGGCATTCTCCAAGATCGCGCCATATTCGGCGGCCCCTCTGGTGATGGGCGCGATTGGCAACAACGCCAACTGGCTGCAGTACTTCGACTTTCAGAAGAGTCGCACCAGAGAAAGCATTGCCCGTGTCTTTGGTCAGCTAATCTACCTAGATGCGAGGCGGGTGAGCTTGCTGGCCGAGATTGATGACTGTAGCCACTTCTCCGCGATCGGACACATTCTCCACATACCAATTCGGAATCCCGACCTCGGAAGTTTCGCCTCAGGGTTCTTCGCGTACTGCGAGGTGTGCCTAGAGCTGAAGAAGTACATGGAAGGCCAGGAGAGCGGTCGTGCTCTGTAAGAGGTCGGACGACTCGGACACGTTGCGGCAAGGGGCCGGTCACCTTTGCGTTAGCCTGCCTTTTATTTCTGTCCATTTCAGTCCATGAATATTCAAGCGCTATTTACATTCGCAAGTGTTTATCCGCTGGGTGTTGGGCGTTCGCTCGGGCTGCGCCTGCGTGGGTTGTGCCAGTTTCAAGCCTTTTTGGCCTCTGGCCCTTATTTCAATAGGGCAGGTAGCTCTGGTTTTCATAGTCCGTGGCCTGTGCGGTCGCTTTCGTTTTTGCACCTCGGGTCTAACCCGGCGCTCAAGCCGACCCGCATTCTGCGGGCGGCTTATCTTGTTCGTTAGCCATTTGAAGAGACATGCCGAATCTAGATCAAAACTTGGAACTCAGCCGTTGCCCGCATTGCGCGGTGGCCAACCCTCTGTTGCATGAGATCCATCGCTTTGAGACAAATAATCATCGTGGCAACAAGCCACGGAAATGGCGCATCTACGTATGCAGTGCTTGTGGGGGCGCTGTAACGGCTTGCGCACAAAACTTCGGCCAGCCGATCGCGGAGTACTTTCCTTCCTCTGTTGAGGTTGATGCAGCCGTACCAGAGCGTGCCAAGGCGTTCTTGCAACAGGCCCAAGAAAGCCTCCATGCGCCCGCGGGCGCCGTAATGCTTTGTGCGAGCGCCGTGGATGCCATGCTCAAGATCAAGGGCTACGTCGATGGTTCTTTGTACGCTCGGATTGAGAAGGCAGCATCAGATCACCTGATCACAACCGATATGGCAACGTGGGCTCACGAAGTAAGGCTCGATGCAAATGGCCAGCGGCATGCCGACCAAGCCGAGGAGCTTCCCGACCAACAAGATGCGTCACGCGCCATCGACTTTTCGAAGGCGCTTGCCGAGTTCTTGTTTATCTTGCCAAGTCGTGTACAGCGTGGTCTGCAGCCAAATGGCTAACAACTCGGTCAACCGGACGCAAATCCCGCTACGCGGTCTTTGCGCCGGTTACCTCAAGCGTTAGCTTCTAGGGGAACATCTCGGTGAGTTCAGTAGAAGAAAGCTCGACAAACAGCGGGGGCACCGTAAGCGGCACGGTCAAGGCCGTTTCGGATCTGGCAAAGGCAGTTCCGATCTATCAAGACGCAGTCCAGCCAGCGGCAAAAGAGGCCGGCAAATCGCTGCATCTCGTGGTTAGGGCAGTGAATGCCGCGCTGACACCCGTGGAGGGGTTGGTCTGGGGCGTTGAGCGCATACGAGATTTTGTGCGTGAGCGCGTTGCAGCAAAGCTTGGCAACGTTCCGCCCGAAGATGTCCAAGCTCCAAAGCCACATATCGCCGTACCAGCGATCGAGGCTCTTCGCTACACCGGTGAAGAATCCGATTTGGCCGACCTGTATGCCAACCTTTTGGCGACATCGATGGACAAGGCAACCGCGTATCGTGCACACCCTGGTTTCGTGGACATGATCAAGAACATGTCGCCCGACGAGGCAAGAATAATACGGTATCTTGCGTTCAACGGCGATCAGGCTGTGATCAACATCAAGCAAATTGTCAACGACCAAGGCCATTTCCGCACAACGCATCGGCATGTATCGTTGCTAGGAATTAAAGCGCAGTGTGCATATCCCCCATTGGCGGCAAATTACTTGGATAATCTTGTGCGTCTCGGTCTGATCGAGATTCCAGAAAGGTTCCTAATCCGTGAAGACTTATACAAAGAAATAGAAGAACATCCGCAGATCAAATCCATTACGGAAAGCATTGCAAAGATCGAAGGCTCCAAGGTTGAAATCGAGAAGCGAAAAATAGAACTAACGGACCTAGGTAAACAATTTGTGCGTGCGTGCGTAATTGATAAGGATAAACAGGAGCGAAGCTAACAATTCGCTGCAGCCGACCGTCATCCCGCTACGCGGGCTGCCGGCGGCTGAGCTCAAGCGTTAGCCCTTAAGACATGACTGACGACTACTTCGAGAGCAAGCACTTCCTTGATAAGCGAACCGGAGAGGTTCATCGCAAGTATTTCTATAAGCGCAAGCCCTGTAATCGGCTCGTTCTTACATCAAACGTTGCCAAGCAGCTTGCTGGATACACGCTGATTGAGAAGGACTTGAGGAGCTGCTTCGCTTGGTTGGACGAAATCGGCAGGCGGCACGACGAGCAGCCTACCAATCCTAACGAGCACTTTGCACACGCGAAGAACCGCGAAAACTACAACATCATCAAAGGCCTGTTTGTTGCAATCCTAACGTTCTATGGCAAGTGTTTCACGCGTTGCGAGGGGCGACGTGTCAAGCTGGAGCGCTCAAAACTTGCGCCGGAGTTTTATGAGCTCCACGATGAGTGCATGTCGTTTCGGCACAACTTTGCCGCTCATAGTGGAGCCGAGAAGCTTGAGGTCGCAAAGGTTGTTGCTGCGTACCCGGACCCAAAGAAGGGAAAGCTCATCATTCGGCTCTATCACGAGCTCAACCAGCCTGACCTGTATTGGCCTAGTGCAGGTGAGATGGGGGTACGTGACCTAATCGAGCATGTACATTCCATCGTGAGCGAAAAAATCGAATCGCTAGCATATAAAGTCCAGAACGAAGAGGCGCCCGTGGCAATCATGAAAGCTCTACATGGAACAGCGGGCTAACAACTCGGTCAAGCGGACCGCCGTCCCGCTGCGCGGGCCGTCGGCCGCTTACCTCGGGCGTTGGGCGTTATGAAAACCCTCTCTGAGCGTGAGCTGCATGAACTCCGCCTTGCAATATTCGACAATGCGGAAGCCCTCCAGAAAGAAGCGAAGCTTTTGCTTACGCACGGCATGCACAGCCGCGCATATCTTCTTGCTCACTTTTGTTTCGAGGAGCTTGGAAAAATCCCCATTATCGTGGGCGTGATAGGACAGCTCATGAAGGGCGAAACCCCAAACTGGAAGAACGTAGGAAAGCGGTTCTACAGCCACGAGGAAAAGATTGGATCGCAGAACGGGCATTACTACGCGTTCGGCTTGGACGCTGATCTAATTGGAGATTCAGATCTAGAGTGGCTTCTATCTGCCAATAAGGCTGTTGGAGAATCTTTCAAGAGAAAAAATCTTGCCACTTACGTCGATTCGGGAGATAGCGGCATCCTTATCCCTCAGAACGAGATAACTGAGGGCGATGCGGCCAAGATGGTTGAGTTCGCGTTCGATTGTCTGCGAGCCCACTGGCGGTCTGAAAAGCTGACAAACCCAATTCTTTACGAATTAGAGGATCGAAGAAATGCTGCCCAACCATCGGTTCCAGCCGACGTCCCGGCCTCCGCGGCTTCGCCGCTCCACCCGAGCCGCGGCTGAACCGGGGCGTTAGGCGTCGCATTGACTCCGTTACATAACAAACACCATGAGGCACACTGAAAGACACAGAACACACCGAACAGGCTGGCTTCGTGCCGCTGTTCTTGGCGCGAACGACGGTATCGTCTCTACCGCCAGCCTTGTCTTGGGCGTCGCAGCAGCCGGCGCAGGCACTCAGGGTATTCTGGTTGCAGGCGTTGCCGGCCTTGTCGCGGGTGCGATGTCAATGGCTGCTGGCGAGTATGTATCGGTGAGTTCACAAGCCGACACCGAGCTTGCGGATCTCGCCCGAGAGCGCAAAGAGTTGGCCGAGAATCCCGAGCAGGAACGCGCAGAGCTGGCGGCCATTTACGTCAAGCGCGGGCTGGACAAGAAACTGGCCTCAGACGTGGCTGCCCAATTAACGCAGCATGACGCACTGGCCGCACACGGGCGCGATGAGCTGGGCATATCCGACGCGTTGGCCGCAAAACCCGTGCAGGCGGCCTTGGCCTCGGCGGGTACGTTTGCCGTGGGCGCAGTCCTGCCGCTTCTGATGGTGCTCCTGCTTCCGGCGTCTGCGCTGCTGTGGGGTGTTGCAGGCAGCTCACTCTTCTTTCTCGCGCTGTTGGGCTTCCTGGCTGCACGCACAGGTGGCGCGCCGGTGATCGTGTCTGTCATTCGTGTGACTTTTTGGGGGGCGTTGGCAATGGCGTTGACCGCTGGAGTGGGTGCCCTGTTTGGGGTAGCCGCTTGAAAGCCATGGCGCAAAGAACTCGACGCCTCAACCATCGTTCCACACGGACGACTGCCGCGCCGGTGAATTCCAACGTCAAACCCAAACAGAGAGGACTTCCATGATCTCTCCCACCTCGATCGCATTGACCGGATTCATGGCCTGGGCACTGCTGCTCCTCGTGCTCATGGAGGCCATCCGCACGCAGCTCGTGGTGCGCGGCAAGGTGCCCGCCAACGGTTTCACGCCGGACAACGACGGCCTGTCGCCCTTCATGCGGCGGCTGGCCAGGGCGCACGCCAACTGCGTGGAAAACCTGCCGGTCTTCGGCGGCCTGCTGCTGGTCGCCATGGCCACGCAACGGACGGCAGTCACGGACCCGCTCGCCTACCTGTTCCTGGGCGCCCGCGTGCTCCAGTCGCTCGTTCACCTGGCCTCGACGAGCGTGCCCATGGTGATGGTCCGCTTCACCGCGTTTTCCGTGCAGATGGCCATCGGAGTGTACTGGGCTTTCGCGCTGCTGGCATCGGCGTGAGGCAGCGGTCTTGATGCCATTGTTTTGATAGCTGCTCGCGCTTGACAGAAAAACGTCACAGGCCGAAAAGTTTCTGAAAATTTCCAGATTCCGGAAGACCTTGAATGTGGCCGATCACAGGCAGGCCAGATCAGGTGTCGTAGTCGGTGCGCCGACCCTCGATCGCCCAGCGCTCGATGTCGGCGAGCTTGGCCTTCAGGCGCTGCGTTCCCATCTCCACGGCGCGCGCGCCCAGCGCGATGTTGCGCGGCGGCTGCGCGTGCTCGCTGAGCTCCAGGAGCAGCGCGGCGGCGCGCTCGGGGTCGCCGGGCTGCTTGCCGCTGTGGCCCTCGGTCTGGCGCATGCGCGCGGTGACGACGTCGTCGTAGTCGGCGATGCGGCTCGGCGTGCGGTGCAGTGAGCGCCCGGCCCAGTCGGTGCGAAACGGCCCGGGTTCGATGCAGGTGACGCGGATGCCCAGCGGGTTGCACTCCACCGCGAGCGAATCGGCCCAGCCCTCGACCGCGTGCTTGCTGGCCGCGTAGTAGCCCGAGGCGGCGAAGCCCGAGATGCCGGCCAGCGAGGTGATGTTGAACACGTGGCCGCGGCGCTGGCGCCGCATGAGGGGCAGCACCGCGCGCGTGAGCGCGAAGAGGCCAAACACGTTGGCGTCGAACAGCGCGCGGATTTCCGCTTCGTCGCCCTCCTCCACCGAGGACTGGTAGCCGTAGCCCGCGTTGTTCAGCAGCACGTCGATGCCGCCGAAGCGCGCCTCGGCGGCGGCCACCGCGGCGGTGATCTGCTGCGGCTGCGTTACATCGAGCGCCAGCGCTAGCGCCGTGTCGGGATAGCGGGCCGCCAGCGGCGTGATGCTGCCCGGCTGGCGCGCGGTGACCACGGCACGCCAGCCGCGCGCGAGCACCTGCTCGGCCACGACGCGGCCGAACCCGGTCGAGCAGCCCGTGATGAACCAGATGGGAGTCGTGTGGGTAGCCATGGCCTTATGTCCTCGTGTCAGGTCCTCGTGTCAGTGCAATACGCTGGAATGCTCGCACCCGTGCGGCGCCAGGTCAAACGACCCGACGGCAAGCACCGTGCCCCGATCAGCCATTGCGTGCGCGACTGACTCAGCGCTGCCCGCCGCGTCGGCCGTCAAGCGCGCAGGCACCGCCGCCAGCCACCGCCAGGTACAGGAAGATGAAGCAGAAGAGCGCAGCCGATTCGCCCTTGTTCTGCAGCGGCAGCCAGAAGTTGGCCGCCGAGGCATGCGCCATGAAATAGGCGAACGCCATCTCGCCCGAGAGGATGAAGGCCACCGGCCGCACGAACAGGCCCAGGATCAGCAGCGTGCTGCCGATCAGCTCCAGCCACATGGCAATGCCGGGCAGCGAGCCCCAGGCCACGCCGCCAGAGAATTTCATCCAGCCATGCAGCAGGAACATGTAGGCCGTCGTCAGGCGCAGCAGCGCGAGCACGTAGGGGCGCAGACGGGCCGTTGTGGTTGCTATGGACATGAGGAGAACCTTTCGTGATGTTTCAACGCTGTGGGTCACGCGCGGCATGTCGGCGGCGGAGCACGGCCTGGCCGCGCGCGATCGGCACTGTAAGCGCTTATGCGCGAGTCTGCAGGGCCGCGCTCGCGTGCAGGCAGATGGCGGCCGCGGCCGCCACGTTGAGCGATTCTTCCCCGCCCGGCTGGGCGATGCGGATGTGCGCGGCCGCGCGCGCCTGCAGCGCGGGGCTCACGCCCTGCCCTTCATGGCCCAGCAGCCAGCCGCAGGGCCAGGGCAGGCGCGCGCGGTGCAGCCACTCGCCCTGGTGCGAGCTCGTGGCCAGCAGCGGCACGACCAGGCCCTGCAGATCGGATTCGCTCAGGCCTTCCACCAGCCGCAGGCCGAAGTGCGCGCCCATGCCCGCGCGCAGCACCTTGGGTGACCACAGCAGCGCCGTGCCCTTGAGCGCCGCCACCTGCGTGAAACCGAAGGCCGCGCTGCTGCGCAGGATGGAGCCGACGTTGCCCGCATCCTGCACGCGGTCGAGCACGACGGTGGGCGCATCGGGCAGCAGGCCGGGCAGCTCGGGCAGCGCGACCACGCAACCCATGCCCTCGGGCGATTCGAGCGCGGTGAACTCGCGCCAGAGCTTGTCCGCCACAACCACGGTTTTGATAGCTTCTCGCGCTTGGCTGGCGGGCGTTTGAGGCCAAAATGATTCTGAAAACACCGCCAGCTCGGGCCGCAGGCCGCGCGCGCGCAGCGCGCCGTACAAGTGCTCGCCCTCCAGCCAGACGCGGCCCTGCCTGCGGTAGGCGCCGCTCTCGTGCGCGAGGCGCCTGAGTTGCTTGACGAGCGGGTTGTCGCGCGACGCGATGAAGGTGGGCTCTGCGTGCATCGCGCTATTGTCCGCCGCCGTGCAGCGCGATGGCCCGCGCCACGGGCGCGAACGAGCGCCGGTGCTCGGGGCAGGGCCCCCACTCGCCCAGGGCCGCCAGGTGTTCGGCCGTGCCGTAGCCCTTGTGGCGGTCGAACCCGTAGTGCGGGTAGCGCTCGTGCAATCGAAGGCACCAGTGATCGCGCGTGACCTTGGCGAGGATGGAGGCCGCCGAGATCGCGGGCACCTTCGCGTCGCCCTTGACAATGGCTTCGGCCGCGATGGCGAGCCGGGGCAGGCGGTTGCCATCGACGAGCACGCGCCCGGGCTGCACAGCGAGGCCCTCGACGGCGCGGCGCATCGCCAGCATCGTCGCCTGCAGGATGTTGAGGTGGTCGATTTCCTCGCGGCTGGCCTCGGCCACGCAGCGGGCCAGGGCGCGCTGCTGGATCAACGCGAACAAGGCCTCGCGCCGCTGGGCCGTGAGCTGCTTGGAATCGGCCAGGCCCGCGATGGGGTGCGCCGGGTCGAGGATGACGGCGGCCGCCACCACCGGCCCCGCGAGCGGCCCGCGCCCGGCTTCGTCCACGCCGGCGACGAGCACGGCGGCTTGCGCGCTCCAGTCGAATACCGCCTGTTCAGGCCAGAAGCTGTGCGACGGCATCGGCGGCGAGTGTGGAGGTATCGCGGCGCAGGCTCTCATGCAGCACGGCAAAGCGCTGCTGCACCTGTTGCACCGCTTCGGGCGCATCGAACCATTTCAGCACCGCATCGGCGAGCGCGCGCGGCGTGGCCGCGTCCTGCAGCAGCTCGGGCACGACGAAGTTGCGGCTCAGGACGTTGGGCAAACCCACCCAGGGCTGCAGCTGCTTGCGCCGCATCAGGCGCCAGCTCCACGGGTGCATGCGGTAGGCGATGACCATGGGGCGCTTGAAGAGCGCGGCCTCCAGCGTGGCGGTGCCGCTGGCGATCAGCGTCACGTCGCACGCGGCGAGCACCTCGTGCGAGCGGCCGGTGACGATGTGCACCCGCCCCGACACCCCGGCATCGCGCGCCGCCGCTTCGATGCGTGCGCGCAAGGCAGGCACGGCAGGAACAACGATTTTGATAGCTTGCCGCGCTTGCTGCACAAGCGCTGCAGCCTGAAAGAACACGGATGCCAGATACGCCACCTCGGCGCGGCGGCTGCCGGGCAGCACAGCCAGCACCTCGTCGTGCGGCGCCAGGCCAAGCCGCGCGCGGGCGCCGCACGACGAGGTGCTGGCTGTGC
>JAIOIA010000232.1:0-2665 GCA_019912745.1 Comamonas sp.
GGCCCCCGAGCCGCCGGGGCCGTGGACGGCGGCGCAGCGCCAGGCGCTGGGGCTGCCCACACGCGAAGACGCCCAACGCGCGCAGGCCGAGGCCTGGGCGCTGGCGCTGTCCGCTCCCGAGCTGGACGTGCTCATCCGCCATGCCGATGACAGCGGCGAGCCGGTGATGCCCTCGCCGCTGGTGCAGGCGCTGCGCCTGAGGCCGGGTGTGCGCCTGCATGCGGGCCGCGATGCCCGCGTGCTGTGTGAAGTCGTGCCCGCTCCCACCCCGCGACCCCGGCCCGTGGGCGCGCGCCTGCCGATGCAGCCGCTGTCGGCCAGCAGCTACGAGCAGTTGCGTGCCTGTCCCTACCGCTTCTTTGCGCTGCGTCAGCTCGGCCTGCGCGATGAGGGCGAGCTGGATGTGGACGTGGACAAGCGCGACTGGGGCATCTGGGTGCATGAGGTGCTGTGCGAGTTTCATCAACGGCTGAAGGAGGCGCCGCGGGCCGATCGCCTGGTATTAATGGACGCGGCGCAGCAGCAGGCCACTCAGACGCTGCACCTTGCGAACGAAGAGGGCGAATTCCTGCCCTTTGCCGTCGCCTGGCCGCAGCTGCGCGACGCCTACCTGCTCTGGCTGGCGGGCCACGAGGCGGGCGGCGCGGTGTTCGCGGCGGGCGAGGAGTCCTTCAAGACGCGCCGCGGCGCGCTGCAGCTGAGCGGAAAAATCGACCGCATCGACCATCTGCCGGGCGGTGGCGCGCTGCTGATCGACTACAAGACCGAGTCGCTGCAAAAGACCCGCAGTCGCGTCAAGGCCGGCAGCGAAGAGACGCAGCTGCCGTTTTATGCCCTGCTCTCGGGCGCGCTGGCGCCGCGCGCGGCTTATCTCAACCTGGCCGAGGGCGAAGAACCCGGTTTGCACGAACTGCCCGAGCTGGCGCGGCTGGCCGAACTGCTCGAGGCCGGCATGGCCCACGACATGGCGCGCATCGCGGCGGGCGAACCTCTTCCTGCGCTGGGCGAGGGCAGCGTCTGCGACTGGTGCGAAGTGCGCGGACTGTGCCGAAAGGATTTCTGGCATGAGTGAATGGGCTGCCTATCAGCTCGATGGCGTGCCCTGCACCCGCGAGGCGTTCTATGCCGTGGCCTGCGATCCGCGCCGCAGCGTGGTGGTGGAAGCCTGCGCCGGCGCGGGCAAGACCTGGATGCTGGTCTCGCGCATGCTGCGGGCGCTGCTCGATGGCTGCGCGCCGCACGAGATTCTGGCGATCACCTTCACGAAGAAGGCCGCGGGCGAAATGCGCGAGCGGCTGCGCCAGTGGCTGCAGGACTTTGCCCGGCCCCGCCCCGCGGACCTGCAAGCAGGCCGACCGGCCGAGACCGAAGCCGCGTGGCACGAGCGCCTGCGGGGCGAGTTGGTTTCAAGAGGAATAGCGCCAGAATTGGCTCTGGAAAAGCGTGAGCAGCTACAAAATTTGTATGAAACACTGCTTGCCCAAGGCCGCCCGGTGCAGATCCGCACCTTTCACGGATGGTTTGCCGCGCTTTTGCAGACGGCGCCGCTGTCGGTGCTCGCCGATCTGGGACTGCCCGCGGGCTACGAGCTGCTGGAAGACGAGGCGCAGGCCGTGGCCGACGTCTGGCGCCCCTTTCTGCACGAAGTGGCCGGGCATGAGGCGCTGCGCGAGGATTACGCTGCGCTGGTGACCACGCTGGGCCGCACGCAAGCGCACGAGGCGCTGCGCACGGCGCTGACGCGGCGCACCGAGTTCGCGCTGGCCGACGAAGCCGCGCCGGTGCAGGACGCGGTGCCCGATTTCGATGCGGTGTTCCCGCGCATGGCAGGCGTGGCGCAGCCGAGCGACTGGCTGCTCGTGCGCGCCGCGGGCCGGGCGTTGCTTCATGAAGCCGCCCAAGCACTCCTTCCTGCTGCCAGAACCTTTGCCGAGTGCGGCAGGAAATTGCTCGCCGCCGTGCACAGCGGCGACTTCGATGGGGTGCAGGAGGCGCTGCTCACGCAAAAAGGCGAGCCGCGCGCCTTCGGCAAGAACATACCGGGCATGGCGCCGGTGCGCGCGGCGCAGCAGGAGGTGCTGGCCGTGCTCGCGGCGCGGGAGCAGCAGCAGGCGCGCCTGCACCAGCAGCGCATGACCCGCCTCACGCGCGTGCTGACCGAGTGTTTCGCCACGCTCAAGCGCGAGCGCGGCTGGGTGGACATGAACGACGTCGAGCGCGCGGCCATGCGCCTGCTGGCCGATCACGAGTTGTCCGCCTGGGTGCAGGAGCGGCTCGATGCACGCACGCGCCACCTGCTCATCGATGAATTCCAGGACACCAACCCGCTGCAGTGGCAGGCACTGCACGCCTGGCTCTCGGGCTACGCGGGCGCGGGCGGCGGGCAGGTGGCGCCCAGCGTCTTCATCGTCGGCGACCCCAAGCAGAGCATCTATCGCTTTCGCCGCGCCGATCCCAAGGTGTTCGCCGCCGCGCGAGACTTCATCGTGCAGGCGCTCGGCGGTGCCTGCCTGGCCACCGACCACACGCGGCGCAACGCGCCCGGCGTGCTGGACATCGTCAATGCAGTGATGCAGCAGGCGCAGCAGGGAGGCGAATTCAGCGGCTTTCGCGCGCACACCACCGAATCCACGGACGAGGGCGGCGCGCAGGCGCTGCCCCTGAC
>JAIOIA010000233.1:0-9161 GCA_019912745.1 Comamonas sp.
CGCCCACAGCGCGAGCCCCCAAGAGAGCCGCCGAGCGCGCCACATACGCCGCTCAGGCCTTCTTGGCCTTGACGTACATCTGCCCCGACATCTCCATGTGCAGGGCGTGGCAGAACCACTGGCAGTAGTACCAGTGAACCCCTGGGCGCGAGGCCACGAAGGTGACCGAGGACGTCTGCTGCGGCCCGATCTCCATCGCCAGCCCGTAGCCGCTGAGCGTGAAGCCGTGCGTGAGGTCCTCGATCTGCTCGACGTTGGTCACGACGACGGTGACTTCGTCGCCCTGGTTCACCTCGAAGTTGGGCACGCTGAACACCGGCGCGACCGCGGTCATGTACACACGCACCTTGTTGCCGTCGCGGATCACGTTGGAGGCACTGTCCAGATCGACGCCATCTTTCTTGGCCATCTGGCGCGCTTCATCCCACCAGGGGTCGTTGCGGTCCCAGATCTGCCGGGGACGCACGACATCGCGGCGCACCAGCAGCATGTCGTGCGGCTCGGCAAAGCTCGGACCGTCGTGCACCAGGCGCATCTTGTCGCCCGAGATGTCGATGAGCTGATCGTTCTCGGGCTTGAGCGGGCCGACGTTCAGGAACCGGTCCTTGGAGAACTTGTTGAGCGAGACCAGCCACTTGCCATCGGCCTCCTTGGTTTCACCCATGGTGGTGTGGTTGTGCCCGGGCTGGTAGTGCACATCGAGCTTTTGCAGGATGGGGTCCACCTTCTCGCCCTTGTAGGCGCGCTTGGCCTTGTCGATGTTCCACTTGCAGATCTGGCTGTCGATGAACAGCGTGGTGTAGGCGTTGCCGCGGCCATCGAACGCGGTGTGCAGCGGGCCCAGGCCGAGCTTGGGCTCGGCGACCACCACGTCGCGCTCCTTGAGCTTTCCGGCAAAAAGGTCGTCGAGCTTGCGCACGTCGATCACCGTCACCGTGGGCGAGAGCTTGCCGTTGAAAACGACGTGGATGCCGTCGGGCGCCGCGTTGCAGCCGTGCGGCGAATTGGGCACGGGAATGTAGCGCGTGTATTTGGAGCCATGGCGTCCGTCGATCACCGGCACGCCGTTCATCTTCTTGAAGTCGCCCTTCTTGACCGCTTCCTCGATCAGCTTGAGATTGAAGACCACGGCCCAGTCCTGCTCGTTGGCCGACATGTCCGTGACGTTCAGGCCCTTTTCGGAGTTGTAGCAGGTGGAGAACGCGTACTTGCCCTGGTAGTCGGCGTCGCAGTTGTCCAGGTTGCCGTCGACCAGCACCTGCCAGGCGATTTCCATGGTGTCGCCATTAATGGCGGTGAAGATGGCCCAGAAGTTCTTCTGCGGGTCATCCATCACCGTGCCGTCGTTGGGCAGGGGCACGATGTGCTCGCCATTGCAGAAGACGTAGCCGGTCTTGGGGTAGCGCTGGGGACGCAGGCCGTGGATGCCGTCGGCGTTGGGTATCTCGATGATCTTGTCGCACTTCATCACGTCGCAGCGCACGCGCGCGACGCGGGTATTGGCCTTGTCGTTGATGTAGATGTAGCGCCCGTCATACGTGCCGTTGGTGAAGGACATGTGCGGGTGGTGCGCGTCGCCGTTGGGCAACACGCCGCCGAAGCGCTTGGCGAACTCGCGCGAGGCCGGGGACATGCCCTCGGTCATGATCTTGCGGCTTTCGTTGGTGAGGCCCCAGCCGGTGGCGCTGTCGATGTGAAAGATCGGGATGCGCATGAGCTCGCGCATCGAGGGCAGCCCCAGGATGCGGATCTCGCCGGACTGACCGCCCGAGTTGAAGGCGTAGTAATCGTCGAGCTCGCCAGGTTCGACGATGCCGTCCTGCTTGCCCTTGCTGTCCTTGCCTTTCTTCGCGTCGGCGGCCAACGCATGCGGCAGTTGCGTGGCACCGGCCACCATCGCGCCCGAAAGCGCCGCGCTGCCCAGCCACTGGCGGCGGCTCAGCCCAGTGGATTCCTTGCCTTTTTCATCAGTCATCATGGTTCTCCTCAGAAAAAATCCGTGCGTTCAAAGGTGCATGCCCATGGATGGATGCACAGAAGGTTGGTGAAGGGGGTCTTGAGCGTTCGCATCGGTCTGCTCGCCGTGGATCAGCCCTGGCTCGCCGCCGCCGGCAGCGCCGGGGCAGCGGGCGCGCCCTGCACGGGCGCGGGCTTGTTGCGCTGGCGCCGCTTGGTCACCTGGATGACGTGCGGGCAGCGCACCTCGCTGTGGTAGAGCACCTGGCAGTTCAGGCACTGGATGCATTCGTTGGGCTGGATCTCGCCGTCCGGCGCAATCGCCTGCACCGGGCACTCGACGGCGCACAGCTGGCAGGGATTGCCGCACTCGCGGTAGCGCTTGAGCCAGTTGAACATGCGCATGCGCGCCGGGATGGCCAGCCCCGCACCCAGCGGACAGGCGTAGCGGCAATAGAAGCGCTCGATGAACAGGCCCGGCAGGATCCACGCGAGCGCGAAGATCACGAAGCCCCACTCACGCACGAACTTGAGGATGATGGCGGTCTTGAAGGGTTCGATCTCGGCCAGCCGCTCCGCGAGCGCCATGTCGTAGAACGACACGCCGAAGAGCCCGAGAAAGATCACGTACTTGAGCGTCGCCAGGCGCGAGCCGACCCCGTAGGGCACGCTCAGCTGAGGCACGTGCAGGCGCCGCGCGAGCTTGTTGAGCAGCTCCTGCAGCGCCCCAAACGGGCACAGCCAGCCGCAGAAGGCGCCCCGGTTCCAGAACAGGATCGAGACCGCCGTCGCCACCCAGAGGATGAAGACCATCGGGTCCATCAGGAAGTACTCCCAGCGGAAGTCGCCGCGCAGCGCATGCACGAAGGTCAGCACGTTGACCACCGAGAGCTGGGCCGATGCATACCACCCCAGCCACACCACCGAAAAGATCAGGAAACCGGTGCGAAAGAGCCCGAAACGCCGCTCATTGAGCGTGAACGTGTTCTGGAAGAAGAAGACCGTGGCCAGGATCGCCAGCGCCACGAGCAGGACCGCGATTTGCACGCGCTTGGCCTGCCACATGTGCTTCCACAGCTGCGTCGGCGCGCTGGTGTCGCTGGCGGCGGCGGCCGCGGGCGCCCTGGTGTCGGCAGGCGCTTTCGCCGCCTTGCCCGCGCCGGCCTGCGTCTGAGCCACCTTGGGCGGCGCCTGCGCGATCATGCGCGTGTAGTCGCCGGGCAATTCGTAATTGAGGTTGAAGCTGACGAAGGCCTTGTTGTTGTCGGAGATCGCGCGCTGCACCAGCAGCTGCAGCCGCCAGGGCGCCACCGGATCCAGCGTGGAATGCGTGGGCACGGTGAACAGCGCCACCTCCTTGAACCGCGGCGCGCCCTGGGCGAGCACGTCGCCCAGGCGCTCGTGGTTGAGGTCGGTGAAATGAAAGCTCTGCAGGCCCTGCACCACCTCGATGCGGTCGAAGATGCCGCCGCGCACGTAGGCCGAGCCCTTGAACGAATAACTGCCATTGCCCGCCACCACGATGGCCTGCTGATCTGGTTGCAGGCGCTCCTTGAGGTGGCCGTATTCGGCATCGCCCAGCAGACTGCGCCCGATGGACGGCACGCTCACCAGCGCCGTGTAGAGGTCCACGTAGGTGTCGCCGGGCTTTTCATCCTTGATCACCGCGTCCGCGTGGCCGCTCTCGGTCAGGCGCTTGTTGACGTCGCCCACCGTCAGGTGCAGGCGCGCCACCGCGCCCTGCTCCAGCAGCGTTTTCCAGTCGGAGACGGTGTCCTTGCCCATGTTGACGACGCGCCGCTCCTGCAGCAGCACGGGCCCGCCGCCGTGCGCCTGCGGCGCCTGCTCGGCCTGGGTGAGGCGCTGGGCCACGAGCATGGCCGAGCGCATGATGGAGTCGCCGATCACCATCACGGTGACGGTGGCGCCGCTCACGATGTCCACCTGCGGACCGGCGTCGGGCGCTGGCGGGTTCTTCACGTAGTTGCGCCCGACATAGCCGCGAATGAAGGCTTCGATCTTGCCTTGCGGAATGCCGATCAGCACGATGGGCTCGTGGTGCTCGAGCAGCTTGGCGCCCACGATGGTGCCGTCGCTGGCCAGCGCCACGAGGGTGTCGATGGGAAAGCTCGAATATCCGCGGGTGTTGACGAAATCGGACGTGATGTACAGGTGCCCCAGCACCTTGTCGCCCGCATAGACGGGCGCCACGGGCAGGTCGTCGCGCGCGGGGCCCACGCGATCCGCGCCGGGGAACACGCTGCCCACCGTGATCTGCGGCAGGAAATGCGACAGGCGCGGGGGCGCGGCCAGCGCCGTCTGCTGCGCCAGCAAGGCCATCAGCACCCCGAGCAGGACGCACAGGCAGCGCCTGACCGACGCCACGGCCCCCAGGACCAGGAGAGCCTGCGCCACGGCCAGCGCGGGCCGGTCATCGGCACTGGAGGCGGCCGGGAATGCCGGAATTTGGACTGTTTTGAACATCGGCACCGAGATTAGTCGGCACCGAATTCCCGAACCATCCTTCGATGGGCTTAGCCGCCAGGCGCACAAGAACGATGACGCCATGCGCCGGCCATCGTCCGAAAGAACGATGGCCCGGCCGGCAGGTGTCAATCGCTCGCGCGTGGCGCCGCGGCGAGGCGCCGGTACAGCGTGGCCCGGCTCACGCCCAGGGCCTTGGCCGCCTGCGCCACGCGCCCGCCCGCGTCGCGCAGGGCCTGGTCGATCAGGTCGGACTCGAGCGCCTTGAGCGAGCGCCGCGCCGACACGGGCGCAGGCCCGGATCGCTCGGCGCACACCTGCATGCGCAGGCCGGACCACAGCGGCACGGTGCGCGGCTCGGCCAGCGCCGCGCCGTCGAACAGGCTGTGCCACGGCAGCGCGAACAGGTCGCTCGCGTGCAGCGAACCGCCGACCAGCGTGTGCAGGCTGGGCAGCATCTGCCGCGCCGTGCCATTGGCGCCCACCACGCGCCCGTCCGCGTCCAGGCACAGCAGCCCCTCGGCGCTGCTCGCGCCGCTCACCTGCCAGCCGGCCGGCCATGCGAGGCGCAGGCGCAGGCGGTGCGGTTGCGCGAGGATCAGCGCATCCTCGATCTGGCGCGCGCTCTGGGCGACGAGGTGCTTGAGCTCGGGGCGCTCGGGCGCCTCGACACCGGTCACGTCGATCATGCCCAGGCATGCACCGTCGGGGCCGAAGAGCGGTGCGCCGGCACAGCTGTAAACGCTGGTATCGGCGAAGAAATGCTCGCCCCGGTGCAGCCAGACGGGCGCGCGCTCGCTCAGCGCCGCGCCGATGGCGCTGGTGCCGATCGAGTGCTCGCTCAGATCGACGCCCACGCGCGCGATCGCATGCGTGGCGCGGTTGCGGTGGTCGATGGCGCCCGCCGTGTCGATCACCGTGCCATGGGCGTCGGTGAGCAGCGCGAAGTAGCGGATGGGGGCGATCTGCGCGGCCAGGCGCAGCAGCTCGGGGCGCGCGGCGGCCAGCAGCGCGCCATGCTGCTCGCGCACGTCGGCGCCGGCGTGCGCGGGCGTCGCGTCGAACACGACGGACGCGTTGGGGAGCGCGCCGCGCGCGAGGCACCGGCGCCAGCTCTGCATGATCCAGGCACGATCGACCCAGGCGCCCACCAGGGCATCGGTGAGTTCGGCGCCGCTTTCCAGCACCGCCCGGCGTGCCAGGGCGATCTGGGAAAGACGGGGGTCGTGGTGCAAGGCAGTCATGGCAGGCGTCTCATTCTGAGAATATTGCAAGCAGATCGGCCCGGTCTCAGGGTTTGTCCTAGGTCAGGTGTGGTGTCTTGATCCAAGAATGGATGCTTTTCCCCCTCGTGACGTCAAGGAGACAAGCGCAATGCAGATCGAGCTCAAGGTCAATGGGCAGGCCGTCAGCGCCGACGTGCCGCCGAACACACTGCTGGTGCAGTTCATCCGCGAACACCTGCGCCTCACGGGCACGCACGTGGGCTGCGACACCGCCCAGTGCGGCGCCTGCACCGTGATGGCGGATGGGCGCTCCATCAAGTCATGCAATGTACTGGCCGTGCAGATGGCGGGCAGCGACATCACCACCATCGAGGGCGTGGCCGCGCCCGACGGCACGCTGCACCCCATCCAGGCAGCCTTCAAGGAGTGCCACGGCCTGCAATGCGGCTACTGCACGCCCGGCATGGTGATGAGCAGCATCGATCTGCTCAAGCACCACCCCAAGGCCAGCGAGCACGAAATCCGCGAGCTGCTCGAAGGCAACATCTGCCGCTGCACCGGCTACCAGAACATCGTCAAGGCCATCCAGACCGCGCAGGCGGCGATGGCGGCCTGAGCGCTCTGAGCCACTTCAAGGAGACAAGACCATGGGTGCCAATGAATTTGCCAAGCTGCCGCACATCGGCGAATCACTCAAGCGCAAGGAAGACCTGCGCTTCCTGACCGGCCAGGGCAACTACACCGACGACATTCACCTCGACCGCCAGAAGGTCGGCTACTTCGTGCGCTCACCGCACGCGCACGCGCTCATCAAGCGCGTGGACACCGCTAGCGCCAGCAAGATGCCGGGCGTGGCGCGCATCTTCACCGGCGCGGACATCGAGGGCAAGCTCGGCTCGATTCCCTGCGCCTGGCAGATCCACTACCCGGACGGCAGCCCCATGCGCGAGCCACCGCACCCGGCGCTGGCCAGCAAGAAGGTGCGCTACGTCGGCGACCAGGTGGCGCTGGTCGTGGCCGACACGCACGAGCACGCCAAGAACGCCGCCGAGGCGGTGGAGGTGGACTACGAGGTGCTCACCCCGGTGATCGACATGCTGCGCGCCAAGGACGGCCCGGCGCTGCACGACGAGGCACCCGACAACCAGTGCTTCAAGTGGACGCTGGGCGACCAGGCCGCGGTCGATGCCGCGTTTGCCAACGCCGCGCACATCACCAAAATCGACGTGGTGAACAACCGCCTGATCCCCAACGCCATGGAGCCGCGCGCGGTCAACGTCACCTACAACCGCTCGACCGACGAGGTGGAGCTGTACGTCTCCAACCAGAACCCGCACGTCGAGCGCCTGCTGCTCACCGCCTTCGTGATGCAGTTGCCCGAGCACAAGGTGCGCGTGATCGCGCCGGACGTGGGCGGCGGCTTCGGCTCCAAGATCTACCTCTACGCGGAAGACGTGGCGCTCACCTACGCGGCGCGCCAGCTCAACTGCGCGGTGAAGTGGACGGCCGAGCGAAGCGAATCCTTCGTGAGCGACGCCCACGGGCGCGACCACGTGAGCCACGCCGAGATGGCGATGGACAAGGACGGCAAGTTCCTCGCGGCGCGCTTTCACACCCACGCCAACCTGGGCGCCTACCTCTCCACGTTTGCCAGCGCCATCCCCACCTACCTCTACGGCACGCTGCTGGCAGGCCAGTACGCGACGCCCCAGGTCTATGTGGAAGTGGACACCTGGTTCACCAACACCGCGCCGGTCGATGCCTACCGCGGCGCCGGGCGCCCCGAGGCGGCCTATCTGGTCGAGCGCCTGGTCACGCGCTGCGGCTGGGACATGGGATTGAGCCAGGACGAAATCCGCAAGCGCAACTTCGTCACGGCTTTCCCCTACCAGACACCGGTGGCGCTGCAGTACGACACGGGCGACTTTCACGCCTGCATGAACGAGGTGCAGAAGCTCGCCGACGTGGCCGGGTTCGACGCGCGGCGCAAGGCCAGCGAAGCCAGGGGGCTGCTGCGCGGCATGGGCTACAGCAGCTACATCGAGGCCTGCGGCCTGGCACCGTCCAACCTCGCCGGGGCGCTGGGCGCGCGCGCGGGCCTGTTCGAGGCCGGTGAGGTGCGCGTGCACCCCACGGGCAGCGTCACGGTGTTCACCGGCTCGCACAGCCACGGCCAGGGGCACGAGACCACGTTCGCGCAGCTCGTCGCGGCGCGCCTGGGCCTGAACCCCGACCAGGTCGAGATCGTGCACGGCGACACCGGGCGCATCCCCTTCGGCCTGGGCACCTACGGCAGCCGGTCGCTGTCTGTGGGCGGCTCGGCCATCATGAAGGCGCTGGACAAGATCGAGGCCAAGGCCAAGAAGATCGCCGCGCACCTGATGGAGGCGAGCGACGCGGACATCGAATTCTCGGGCGGCGAGTTCAAGGTCAAGGGCACGGACAAGAAGATTCCGTTCGCGCAGGTGGCGCTCACGGCCTACGTGCCGCACAACTACCCGCTGGACAAGCTGGAGCCGGGCCTGAACGAAACCGCGTTCTACGACCCGACCAACTTCACCTACCCCGCGGGAACCTACATCTGCGAGGTGGAGATCGACCCCGAGACCGGCGTGGTGCGCGTGGACCGCTTCTCGTGCGTGGACGACTTCGGCGTGATCATCAATCCCATGATCGTCGAGGGTCAGGTGCAGGGCGGCGTGGTGCAGGGCATGGGTCAGGCGCTGTACGAGCACGGCATCTACGACAAGGAGTCCGGGCAGCTGCTCACCGGCAGCTACATGGACTACACCATGCCGCGCGCGGCCAACTTCCCCAACATCCAGATCGGCCACGTGTGCACGCCGTGCACGCACAACCCGATCGGCAGCAAGGGGTGCGGCGAGGCCGGCGCCATCGGCGCGCCGCCGGCGGTGATCAACGCGGTGCTGGACGCACTCAAGCCGCTGGGCGTGACCGAAATCGACATGCCCGCCACGCCCGACCGCGTGTGGGCGACGATCCAGCAAGCCAAACGAGCCTGAAAGGAAGCCACTCATGTATGCATTCACCTATGAGCGCCCGGCCACGCAGGCCGAGGCATTGAAACTGGTGCAGGGCGGCGGCAAGCTGCTCGCGGGCGGCCAGACGCTGCTCGCGTCGATGAAGCTGCGCCTGGCAGCGCCCGAGCAGCTCGTGGACCTGGGCGGCATCCAAGAGCTGTCCGGCATCCGCAAGGAGGGCAACGCCCTCGTGATCGGCGCGATGACACGCCACTGCGACGTGGCCGAAAGCGCCGTCGTCGCGGGCGCCATCCCGGCGCTGGCGCAGCTCGCCAGCGGCATCGGCGACAAGCAGGTGCGCGCGCGCGGCACGATCGGCGGCTCGGTCGCCAACGACGACCCCGCTGCCGACTACCCCGCCGCGCTGCTGGCGCTGGGCGCCACCGTGCACACCAACGCGCGCCAGATCGCCGCCGACGACTTCTTCCAGGGCCTGTTCACCACGGCGCTGGAC
>JAIOIA010000234.1:0-29675 GCA_019912745.1 Comamonas sp.
TCGCCGTCGGTTTCGTCGGCGCCGGCGCGCTCAACCGCGGGCCCTTCTTCGTGGCGCTGAACTGGGCGCGGGTCTTTCGCCTGCCGGTGCTCTTCGTCTGCGAGGACAACCGCATCTCCGCCACCACGCCCTCGGCTGCGATGACCGCGGGCGAGAACGCCGCCAGCCGCCGCGCCGAGGCCATGGACATCCCGGCGCTGCGCGTGGACGGCAACGACGTCGAGGCGGTGAGCGCGGCTGCGGCACGCCTGATCGCCGAGGTCCGCTCAGGGCAAGGTCCGCGCCTGCTGCACGCGATCACCTATCGCCTGAAGGGCCACGTCTCGGTCGATGCCGCCGCCTACCGCGACGCGGCGGAAGTCGAGTCGGCGCTGAAGAACGACCCCATCGCGAACGCCCGTGAACGCCTGAAGGCGCAAGGCCTGGGGCCTGAAGCCGAACGCATCGAGCGCGAGGCGCGCGATGAAATCGCCGTGGCCGTGGCCACGGCCACGAACGCCCCGCCACCGGCCGTGGAGGCCGCCTACGCCGACGTCATCACCGCCGGCCAGGGGGTGTGGCAATGAGTGCGCGCATCCTGAGCTACGCGCAGGCCGCCTCGCTGGCACTGGAAGAAGCCATGAGCACCGACCCCCGGGTGGTCGCGCTCGGCGAGGACCTGGGCCGCGGCGGCGTCTTCGGCCAGTACCGCGCCACCGACGGCAGGCCGCTGGCAGCGACCTTCGGCACCGATCGCGTGATCGACACGCCCATCTCCGAGGCCGCGATCATGGGTGCGGGCGTGGGCATGGCGCTCGCGGGACTGCGCCCCGTGGTCGAGCTGCGCGTGGTCGATTTCGCGCTCTGCGCGATCGACGAACTGGTGAACCAGGCCGCGAAGAACCGCTTCATGTTCGGCGGCCAGGGCCGCGTGCCGCTCGTCGCGCGCATGCCCATCGGCATCTGGACGGCCTCGGCCGCGCAGCACTCGCAATCCCTGGAAGCCTGGTTCGCGCATGTGCCCGGCCTCGTCGTGCTCGCACCCGGCACGCCCCAGGACAACTACGGCCTGCTCAAGAGCGCGCTCGCGGGCGACGACCCGGTCGCCTACCTGGAGCACAAGGAGCTCTGGGGCCTGCAGGGCGAGGTGGACACCGCCACGCCCGTGCCCATCGGCCCCTGCCGCATCGCGTTCGACGCGGGCACGGACCTCACCCTCGTCTCCTGGTCACGCCAGGTGCAGGCTTGCGTGCAGGCCGCCGAACGGCTCACCCAGGAGGGCGTGCATGCGCAGGTGATCGATCTGCGCACGATCTGGCCCTGGGACCGCGAGACGGTGCTGGCAAGCGCCGAGAAAAGCGGACGCCTGCTCGTGGTGCACGAGGCGGTGCAGGCCGCAGGCTTCGGCGCCGAAATCGCCGCCACGGTGGCCGAGCACACGCGCGCTCGCGTGGCGCGCCTGGGCGCGCCGCGCATTCCGGTCGGCTACGCGCCGGTGCTGGAGGCCGAGTCGCGCATCGGCGCGGACAAGGTGCTGCAGGCGGCGCAGCGGCTGCTGCGGCGCTGATCCAAACGCTGGCGCGCATCCACCGTTGAAGGCCGAAATACCCTCTGAAATGAGAGCATTCCGCGCCCTTCCAGCAAGCGTCAGGCGGCAATTTCGCTTGAGTTCCTCTGCAAGGCCCACATCTGCGCGTACCGTCCTCCCGCGGCCAGCAGATCGTCATGCGTGCCGCGCTCGACGATGCGGCCCTGCTCCATCACCAGAATCTCGTGCGCATCGACCACGGTGGACAGGCGGTGCGCGATCACCAGCGTGGTCTTGCCCCGCGCCGCGGCACGCAACTCGGCCTGGATGGCGCGCTCGTTGGCCGAATCGAGCGCGCTCGTGGCCTCGTCGAAGATCAGGATGGGCGGGTTCTTGAGCAGCGTGCGTGCGATCGCCACGCGCTGCTTTTCGCCGCCCGAGAGCTTCAGGCCGCGCTCGCCCACCGTCGCGCCGTAGCCTTGCGGGGTGGAGGCGATGAAGTCGTGGATGTGCGCCGCGCGCGCGGCCTGCTCGACCTCGGCCTGCGTCGCGCCGGTGCGGCCGTAGGCGATGTTGTAGGCAATGGTGTCGTTGAACAGCACCGTGTCCTGCGGCACGATGCCGAGCGCGCGGCGCAAACTCTCCTGCGTCACGCTGCGGATGTCCTGTCCGGCGATCGTGATGCGCCCGGCCTGCACGTCGTAGAAGCGAAACAGCAGACGCGCGAGCGTCGATTTGCCCGCACCCGAAGGGCCAACGACGGCGACCGTGCGGCCCGCCGCGATCTCGAAGCTCACGCCTCGCAAAATCGGCCGGTCGGGCGCATAGGCAAAGTGCACGTCCTCGAAGCGCACCGTGGGCTCCTCCAGCGCCACGAGCGGCTTGGCATCGGGCGCATCGCGCACCTCGCGCTCCTTGTCCATGAGCGTGAACATGCGCGCCAGATCGGTCAGGCTCTGCTTGATTTCGCGATAGATCACGCCGAGGAAATTGAGCGGGATGTAGATCTGGATCATGAAGGCGTTGACCATCACCAGATCACCGACCGTGAGCCGCCCATCGACCACCCCCTGCGTCGCCAGCCAGAGCATGGCCACGAGCGCCACCGCGATGATCAGCTGCTGGCCGCTGTTGAGCAGGCCCAGCGACGAACGGCTCTTGAGCTGCGCGAGGCGAAAGCGCTCCAGGCTCTCGTCGTAACGACGGGCCTCGAAGGCCTCGTTGTTGAAGTACTTGACGGTCTCGTAGTTCAGCAGCGAATCGATCGCCTTGGTGTTGGCGGCCGAATCCGAACGGTTGGCCTCGCGGCGAAATTCGATGCGCCACTCCGTCACCCAGACCGTGTAGCCAATGTAGAGCACCAGCGCGGTGAGCGTTACGGCGACGAAGCGCCAGTCGAACTTCGCGCCCAGCACGCCCAGCACCAGCAGCACCTCCACCAGGGTGGCGATGATGTTGAAGAGCGCAAACGACACCAGCGACTCGATGCCGCGCACCCCGCGTTCGATGTCGCGCGTCATGCCCCCCGTCTGGCGCTCCAGATGAAAGCGCAGCGACAGGTTGTGCAGGTGCACGAAGGTGGCCAGCGCGATCGAACGCGCCGCGCCGTGCGTGGCCCGCGCAAACACCAGTTCGCGCAGTTCGTTGAAGATGGAGGTGCACAGGCGCAATCCGCCGTAGGCCAGCAACAGGCCCACCGGCACCACGAGCAGCGCGGCCGCCGTGCCGCTCTTGACGTCCATCGCGTCGATCAGGTCCTTGAGCAGCAGGGGCACGCCGACATTCGCGAGCTTGGCCACCAGCATGAAGGCGAGGGCCGCGACCACACGCCATTTGTATTCCCACAGGTAGGGCAGGAGGCGCGAGAGCGTGCGCCAGTCCGACGCCCCACGCGCGTGGGCGGGTACGTCGATGAAGGAAGAAGGGGGGCCTCGGTGGCGCATGAATGTCGGTCGACCGGTTACGGAAACAGGCCGATTCTTGCCCATGGCAAGAAACGGCGCTGCACTCAGGCAGCGCCCCTGTCGCTCGCGGCAACCCGGCCCCCCGGCCGGGGCCCTCTCAGGTCGTCACGACCGGCTTGCCCGCCGCGGGCACGAAGGCATCGGAGAAGCAGGCGTCCTCGGACAGACCCTGGCCGATGAAGGCCGGCACGGCGTTCTCCACCATGCGCACCGAACCGCACAGATAGACCTCGTGGCCGCTCAGATCAGGGAAGTCGGCCAGCATGGCCTCGTGCACCAGACCGGTACGCCCCTGCCAGCCATCGCCTTCGACAGGCTCCGAGACCACGGGCACGACCGTGAAGTTGGCATGCTCGCGCTGCCACTGCTCGCACAGCGCCAGCATGTACAGATCCTGCGGATGACGCACGCCCCAGTACAGGCGCATGCTGCGCTTGACGTCGCGGGCGAAGGCATCCTCGACGATGCTCTTGATCGGCGCAAAGCCCGTCGCCCCGGCCACGAACAGAATCGGGGCCGGACCATCGCGCAGCGTGAAGCTGCCGAGCGGCCCCTCGAAGCGGATGAAGTCGCCCTCCTTCATGCTCTCGAACACCCGCGTGGTGAAGAGCCCGCCGGGCATGTGACGCACGTGCAGCTCGATATCGTTGCTCACACCCGGTCGGTTGGCAAACGAGTAGGCGCGCCGCTGCCCATCCTCGAGCAGGATGTTCACATACTGCCCGGCGGCAAAATCCAGCGCCGCCTCGCCCACCGGCATGCGCAGCACCACATGCATCACATCGGGCGCCAGACGCTCCATCGTCTGCACGGTGGCGGAATACTCCCTGACCTTGTGCGTGACGTCGGCGCTCAGAATCTCCACGTTGATGGCCATGTCCACGCGCGGGATGGCGCAGCACATCAGCGCCATGCCCCTGGCCTTCTGGTCGTTGCTCATGGCGGTGAGCTGGTAGGAACGATGGTCGTAGGTGCCCTGCTCCACGCTGCAGATGCAGCGGCCGCAGGCACCATTGCGGCACTCGTAATCCAGGCCGATGCCCGCGCCCAGGCCGGCATCCAGAATGGTCTCGCCAGGGCGCACCTTGAACTGCGCGCGCACGTTGCCCGGACCATGCACCACCACCTGGTGCACCTCCTTGGCCGGATTGCGGCGCCATCGGATCGGCAGCCACGGCTGCAAGGCCACGAAGAGGCCGACGACGACGACCAGAGCCCACACGCGGCCCAGCGGCCATTCGGACATCAGGGGAAACAGCGGCAACAGGAACCAGTCCAGCTGGATGCTCGCCACCGCGCGCGACAGATCGCTGATCCCGCCCTGGCTGTGCACCGGCACCACCAGCGAGAGCACGAGCAGCGTCGCGAGCAGGCCCCAGACGATGGGCCGCGGTGGTGTGGTGCGCGCCTTGGGTACGCGCTGCACGTGCACCCACATGATCATCAGCACGATCAGCGGCAGGCCGATGTGCATGAAGGACAGCAGCGTGAAGAGCCGCCCGCCCACGCGATCCGAGTAGAGGAAATTGCGCATCAGCGTGCCATCGAAGATCGGCAGCCAGTCCAGCCACTCGAAACTCTTCACCGTCACATACTGCGCCATCTGGTCCCAGGGCAGCATGTAGCCGTTGATGCCCGAGGCCCAGACCATCACGATCAGGACGACGCCGGTGATCCACGAGAACCAGCGAAAACCGCGGTAGCGATTGAACGCGAAGTAGCGCAGCATGTGCAGGCCCATGGTGAGCACCATCGCGTCGGACGCGTAGCGATGCACGCTGCGCATGATGCCGCCCAGCCACCACTGCTCCTCTGAAATGGCCACCACCGAGGCATAGGCGTCGGTGATGCCCGTTTCGAAAAAGGCGTACAGATACAGGCCCGAGCCGGCCACCACCCAGAACAGGAAGAAGGTGATCGCCCCCAGGTGATAGTAGGGGTTGATGCGATCGCCAAACGCCAGGTTGAAGAGGTTTTCGACGCGCAGGAAGATCCACTGCAGCAGACTTTGGAATTTTTCTATCATGCCCCGTGCTCCTTCAACGCGCCGACCCGGCTGGGGCGCGCATCGCTTGCAGCACCACAACGACAAACAACAAACCGCCGACGATGGCGATCAAGCCACCCAGCCCCATCAGGCCCATGCCGGCCACCTCGCCCGCGCTGCGCAGCACCTGCTCGGCCCCAGCCACCTTGCGCTGCACGCCATAGCCGCCGGACCACACGAGGCCGATGATGTGCATGAGCTGGCCGATGCCATAGACCCAGGGCTGCCACACCGCGAGGCGGCTTTGCGGCGCCTGATAGCCCATGCTGGGCAGCACGCGATAGACCGCCCCCATGAGCGCCAGCGTGACGCCGACGATGCAGCCGTGGTAGTGCGCCGGAATGCGCACATTGCTGCCACTGATGAAGATGCCGATCACGCCACCGGCGGCGAACAGCAGGATGGATGCAAGCAAGGCGGCGCGCAGCGGGCGCAGCAGCGGCTCGCGAATGCGCGCCGTGGCGATACCCAGCACCACCGCCATGCCCAGAGGCACGATGGCCGGGCCACCCCCCAGGCGCATGGCCCAGGTCAACAGGTTGCGATGCTCCACCGAAGTGATGTCGTGCGACACGTAGGCGTAGGGCGTGACGAAGACGCCCACCAGCGCCAGCAGGAACATCAGCACCACCACGCGCGGCGTGAGCCGGATGCGCGCGCCGCAGGCGCTCGCCAGCCACAGCCAGGCCACCAGCATGAGCAGCGTCCAGGTGAATTGCAGCGCGTGCCCGCCGCCCCAGAACACGATCTCGTAATAGGTCTTCGCGTCCAGGTCGGGGCGCAGAACCCACCACGACCAGCCAAAGGCCAGCAATGCCACCGCCGCCGAAACCGCGGCCGCGCTCAGGCCGAAGTGCAGCGCGCCATGGCCGTCGTAGTGCAGGCCCAGTCGCGGCGCCGCGTTGAGACTGCGCAGCACCAGCAGCAGGGACCCAGCGCCAAATACCACCAGGCCCGCGAGGAACACCGGCGAATCGAGCACCGGGATGTAGTTGGACATCACTGGTTCGCCCGGATCGATGAAGGGCGCCAGCGCCATCGCCAGCGTGCCGGCCGCCGTCACCCACAACCCGGCCCAGCCCATGCGCCGCACGTCGGTGCGCCCGTACAGGCTCCAGAGCATGCCGGCCATCGCGACGAACCAGACAATGACGGAGAGGTCCACGTGCAGCACCAGCGCCACATGGAAGAAATTGCTCGTGGGCAGCCACTGGTTGACGCCCGGCGTGCGAGAAGCCACCAGCAAGATCGCAAAAACGCCCGAGCCGATGAGCGCGGCGATTCCGAGCCAGAGCCAGCCCCGCGCCAGCCGCACCCGCGCATCCTGCGCGATGCGCAGCTGGTAGTCGGCCCCCGTGCGTGCCGGCATGGGTGCGGCGGCGGCGCCCGAAAACCCGTGCATGGAAACGGTGCTCGTGTTCATTGGAAGACGATGCCTCCCTTGCCCTGGTCGTAGTCGATCACGAGCACCTGCGCCGGCTTGAGATCGACGGTCTTCTCCATGCTCTTGAGCGACTCTTCGGTGCCCATCTTGTCCTGAAAGCGCACGACGATGTGGCGCTCGCCCGCGGGCACGTTCAGGCGGCGGTAGATCGTGGAGGCGCCGTCATGCGACAGGCCCGAAGGCCGGGCCGTGTGGTTGAGCACGGGCTGGCCATCGATATCCACTTCGATATGCACGGGCGAGCGCTCGCGCCCGCACTTCATGGCCCGGCGCATGTTCGGCGCCATCTTGGCCTTTTCCGCCTCGGTGTAGGGGCGGCAGTCTTCCAGCCGCTGCCCGTAGTGCAGGAAGCTCACCTTGATCTCCGCCGTATCGGGCGGCAGGGGGTGATAGGTGGGCCAGCGCGAGAGCACCCCCAAGGCGACGGCAAAGCAGCCGTAGAGCACGGCCTGCCCCACCCAGTTCAACGCGCGATTCATGACGCCATCTCCTCAAAACCAGCCACTGCGCCCGCCGTTTGCCGGCGCAATTCATCCAGTGCGGCGGCAAGCGCCGCCTCGTCACCCACATCCGCCCAGACCACGCCCAGGCCATGCTCCGGCACCTGCAGCCTGAGCCTGGGCTCGCGCACACGCGCAAGACGCTCGGCCGTCCAGCGCTGGCCCAGACGATAGGCGCAGGCCCCCTCACGACAGCCCGCGACCAGCACACCCGTAGCCCCGGCGCGCAGCGCCCACTCCACGAAGGACGGCGGCAGCATGCCCGCGCAGATCAAATCCATGTGAACCACATCAGGGGCCTGAACGCGCGCTTGCGCTCCCTCGACGCAGTCGAAGACGACGAACTTACCCGGCCCGGGCAACAGGGCGAGCCGATGTACAAGCTCGGCGCGAAGTGTATCGATGGAAAGCTGCGGCATGTCGATGCCCGTAACCAGTTCGTGGATACTGCGAAAGGGCGTGGATGACGGGCATGAGCCAGCGCAGATGCCGCAACTCACGCACAGATCGGGATCCACCTGCGCCATCAGCGCCCCCGGCCTGCCGCTCACGTGAGGCACCATGGTGATGGCCGAATAGGGGCAGTCGTCAAAACAACGCTCGCAGCCGCTGCAATGCTCGGGGTAAACCTTGGCCACGGGTGGCCGCTGGCCTGCCGGCAGGAACGGGGGCAGCAGCAGCAAGGCCAACGCGGCCGCCACCAGGGCCCAGACGAACGGCGCCGACGTCGCATCCACCAGCGGATGAATGAAGAGCAGCAGCCAGTCGAGGTGCAACGCCTGCGCCGCCGTTCCCAGGCTCGCCTCTCCCTGGCTGGCCACCGGCGCGGCCAGCGACAGCACCAGCAGCATCAGCAACATTCCCGCGGTGAGGGTGCGCGGAGGAAACACCTGCGCCCGGGCCAGGCGCTGCACGTGAAACCACAGGCCGAACATCAGCATCAGGGGCATGCCGATGTGCACGAAGAGAAAGAGCGTGAACAGGCGCTCACCCAGCGCCTGTCCGCTGAGGAAATTGCGTGCCAGCGGTGCCGCGAACAGCGGCAGTGCGTCGAGCCACTCGGCGGTGGAGATGGCCGAATACTGGCCCAGGCGATCCCAATTGAGCCAGAAGCCGCCGATCGCGCTGGCAAAAATCAGCAGCACCAACGGCACCCCCGTGAGCCAGACGGCGCGGCGCGCGTGCGTGTAACGCCCCAGCGCCCACTCGCGCGCCACATGCAACAGCAGGACCAGCACCAGCGCATCGGCACTGTAGCGATGCAGCCCGCGCAGCAGCGTGCCCAGCCCCCACGGCACCTCGGCGAGGCCTGCGATGGAGGCATAGGCGCCCGCGGCGGACGTGTCAAGCACCATGAAGAGCACCACCCCGCTCGCCAGCAGCAGCCAGAGCAGGAGCGTGGCCACCGCACCCAGGTGCTTGAGCGGATTGGCGCCGCCAAAGGGGCGGTCGAACACATGCTCCAAGGCGCGCACCCACGGCGTGAGCGCACTGATCTGCGGCGAAACGCTGGAATCCCGAGCTGAAGGAGGAGGCACCAATCCTGGCACGCTTGGCGATGGGACGAGCGTCAGGTGGCGCCTCGGCTCCCTTTCCTGCGCGCCCTGCCGGCACGCCACTCATTGAAGAAAAACAGCATCATTACGATGAAGAAGGTGATGCCGCCAGCAATCTGCAGGGGCAGCGAGTAGTCGACCTTGTAGCCCCCGGTTCTCGGGTCGTAGACGGTGCACAGGATGCGCACGCGATCCATCAGGTTGTCGAGCAGCGCGCTCGATGGCCGGTAGGTCTTGCCCGCGAGCAGCATCTTCAGCGGTTCGCCCAGATCGCCCGCGGCGAGCTTTTCGCCATAGACCTGGTGCACGATGCGTCCCTCGGCATCGAGCACGGAGACTTGCAGCACATGGTCGAAACCGGCCGAGGTGGCCGCGTAGACAAAGCCGAAATCCTTGGCCAAGGCCGCCACGCTGGCCATCGGCGGACTCAGAAAATCCCAGTTCGGGTTGCTGATGCCGTTCTGCCTGGCAAAGGATTTGAGCGCCTGCGGGCTGTCCTCGGGTTGATTGAAGCCCACGCTCACCACATTGAACTGATTGGGTCCCACGGCCTTCTGCAGGTCATTGACGGCATTCTGCAGCGACCGCGTGGTGGTGGGGCAGATCGAGAAACACCCTGTGTAGATGAAGCTCACCAGCAGCGGCTTGCCGCGGTAGGACGACAGCGCCACCGGCTTGCCCTCGCGGTTGAGCAGGACATGCTCGCCGATCTGGCGCCCCACCGCTTCCTGGCTCACGCGCAGGGCGTAGCTACCATCCAGCCCGGTTCGGGCCGCATGCTGGCCCTGGGCCCAGGCAGGCGCGACCATCGTCAGCGTGAGTCCGCAGGCGAGCAGCACGCGGCGCCAGTATCGGCGCTGGGTGGCTCGCTGGGACACGACGTGCTCCTTCAGCGCAGGGCCGCGTCGATGCACGCCGCGATGAGCAGCACGCTCAACTGAATCAGGGAGGCAAAGAAGGCGCCCATGGCCGCCGAGCGCACCGTGGGCTGACGCACCAGACGCCACGACTTGTAGACGAAGTACAGCCCCCCTGCCGATGCCCCCAGGCCGTAGACCCAGCCAGCACCAAAGAACACCGGCGCCACCGAGGCCAGAAACAGCAGCACCGTGCTCCCGAAGACGATGTGCGCCGCGCGCGGCGCACCCACCACGACTGGCAGCATGGGCACACCGGCAAGGGCATAGTCCTGGCTGTTGGCGATCGCCAAGGCCCAGAAATGCGGGGGCGTCCAGAGGAACAGCACCAGCGCGAGCAGCCACGGCAGAGGCCCGAGCGCCGGGTCGATCGCGGCGGCGCCAGCCAGGACGGCAAAGCTGCCCGCCAGTCCCCCGATGACGATGTTCATGGAGGTGCGGCGCTTGAGCCAGAGCGTGTACACCACGCCATAGAAGAACGCGCCCAGGAAGACATACAGCGCGGCCGCGCCGTTGAACGCCATCCAGGCCGACGCCACGGCGCCCGCCAGCATCACGGCCATCAGCACCAGCCAGCCCGGATGGTGCGGCAGCGCCCCGGTGGCAAACGCCCGCCGGGCCGTGCGCTTCATCAGCCGGTCACTCTCGAACTCGACGTACTGGTTGTACGCCCCGGCACTGGCCGACGCCGTCAGGACCGACAGCGCCAGCACCAGCACCTGCAACCAGGTCACCGAGGGCCCCGGCGTGATCACCATGCCCACCAGGGCGGTGATCATGATGAGCACGCCGATGCGCAGCTTGAAGAGCGAGATGACGTCTCGCGCCACCTGCGCCATGCCGCGCCCGGTCACCTGAAGCGTGGAGGGTTCCATCGTCCGATTATCCGCTGACACCCTGCAAACGCTCAGCTGAGCCCCCAGAGCTGGCCGAGGTACTTCCAGTTCACGAAGTAGTACAGGATGAAGGTCAGCAGGAAGATCATGGTGAGCACGAAGGTGCCGGGTGCCACGAAGCCCGCCGAGCCGTAGGTCTGCAGCGGCGCGCTGGGCGCGGCGCGGTTGAGGAAGATGAAGGTATTGCTCACCTTGCCGCCGTCGAGCTTCTTGCCCCACAGCAACGAGCCCACCACCAGGTAGATGAAGAGCGCGCCACCAATGATCGCGATCACGCCGGTGATGCCGACGAGGCCCATCATCAGGTAGGCCGCGCCGGGCCATTCATAGGCCAATGCGTTGCCGTTGAAGGCCATGTCCCAGTGGCGGCGGGAGACCCCGAGCGTGCCCGCGCCCATCATGACGATGGTGAAGGCGTACATCGCGAAGCCGAACAGGAAGGGCTGGATCCGGGCCAGGCCGGGATTGATGAGCTCGCGCCTGAACAGCACGGGCACGAGGAAATAGGTCAGGCCCATGAAGGTCAGCGAGGTGCCGATCACGACGGTGGCGTGGAAGTGCCCCGGCACGTAGATGGTGTTGTGGATCAGCAGGTTCAGCTGCTCGGTGCCCATCATGACGCCGGTGATGCCGCCCAGGAAGCCGAAGCCCACGAGCGAGATGAAGATGCTGGAGAACACCGGGTTGCCCCAGGGCGCCTTGCGCAGCCATTCGAACAGACCCTTGTTGAACCCGCGGTTGCGCTGTGCCACTTCCATGGCACCGGGCACCGACAGCGCGTGGATCATCGAAGCCAGCACGGCAAAGTACATGAAGTAGCTGGTGTTGACGATCTTCCACTCGGTGCTCACGCCCGGATCGGCAAGGATGTGGTGGGCGCTGGCCAGCTGCAGGAACAGGATGTACAGCAGGAAGGCGCCACGGCTCACGCGCTCGGACATGGGCTTGGCGCCCAGCACGATGGCGGCCACCGCATACCAGATCGAGATGTGCGTGGCCACGTTGATCTGCTGCGAGGAGTGGCCCAGAGCCCACCAGATGATGCGGTAGGCGAGCGGGTCGACGTGATCGACGAGACCCCAAGACATGAAGAGCGTCGGCACGAGGATGATGGCCCCCGACAGCAGCGTGAACACGGCGATGATGGCGGCCGTCATGGCGCCGAAGGTCACGAGCGGCATCGAGCCCTCATACGTCTTTTCGCGCTGCGCGACGACCAGCGTGCCGAAGAAGACGCCACAGGCGACGAGCGCGCCGACGGCGAACACGACGAGGCCGAGGTAGAAGGACCAGTGCGCCATCATGGGCACATACGAGGTCATCATCACGCTCGATTCACCCTGGAACACCGCGATGTTGTTGATCACGGCGCCCGCCAGCATGAGCGCGTAGGCAGCCCACGCGATCCTGGGCGTCGCGATGCGGCAGCGCAGCAGCGTGGAGGCCGCGAAATACATCACGGCGACCTCGAAGAAGATCATCCAGTAGATGAGCATGTCCAGGCCGTGGGCCGTGAGCACCATGTAGAAGGTGTCGGCCGCCAGCAGGTGCACGGCAGGCCAGCGCGTGAGCACCACACCCAGCGCCAGGATGCCGCCCACCATGAGGGCGACGACGGCGGTAAAGGCATTGATCTTGATGAGCTTCTCGGCCTGGTCTTCGAATTGCAGACCGGAGCGAGGGCAGGTACGGTAGGTGGTGGAGGCGGTCATGTCGGTTTCCCTCGCTTTACTTCACGTACAGGCGACCGACCATCTCGTGGTGCCCGATGCCGCAGTATTCGTTGCAAACGATGGAGAAGGTGCCCGATTCATTGGGCGTGATCTTGATCACGTGCTCATAGCCCGGCACCACCTGGATGTTGATATTGGTGGGCTGCAGCGAGAAGCCGTGGTTGTAGTCCATCGATGTCAGGTGCAACTTGTAGGTCTTGCCCTTTTCCAGTTCGAGGATGGGCCACCAGTTCCACAGGCGCCCGATCATGTAGACATCGGAGCCCTCGGGCGCGGACACCACCGGAATTTCCTGGTCGGTTTCCTTGCGCACCGTGTACTTGGCGACGAAGGCCTCGGCACGCTCGGCGTACTTGGCGGGATCGACCTTGTAGGTTTCGGTGGAGAGATTCTGTTTGCCGAAGAAGTGCCAGCCCACCATCATGGCGAACATGATCATGCACCAGACGAAGGCGATGGCTATCCAGAGGGTCTCCTGGCGATCCATCGGGTGTTTCCACCACAGCCGCTCCGAAGGAGGCAGTATTGCAGTCATGGGCGCTTCCTTTTTATTTCGCCAGGGGAATGGTCAAGGTGTCGATGAAGCCCCAGAGGTTGTAGACAACCATGGGGATCATCACACCCAGGAACAGCAGCAGAAATGGGCTGTCCAGCAGCCGCTGCATGAAGGGAATGGGTTCGTTCTCGTCTTCGTCGTGTTGGCTCATGCTGATTGCTCCTTGGCAAGGCCGGCAGAATCCGGATTTGGGGACGCCGCAGTCTACAGGGATGGAAAGTCCGCAAACGTGATCTGGATCAAGTTGTGAGAGGATGTACACACCCATCGCAGGGGTATCCAGACGCCATGCCACCGCGTCTTGGACAACGGCCGCGGCTTGCGCGCACGCCACGCGGCATGCGCTAGATTCGCGTACCGTTCGTGATCGAGCCCCGGGAAATTCATATGCCACCTCCCCATTTGCATCCGTCCACCGCGGACGTCCAGCGCACGCACTCATGGCTGCGACGCCTGGCCTGGCTGTGCGCCGTCATGATGCTGGTCATTACTAGCCTCTCAGCTTTTATCCGGCTCGTCAATACGGGTGTGGGCTGCACGCCCTGGCCCGCATGCTACGGGCAGCCCGGCACCCACGCAACAGGCGGGGAGCAGGCCGGCGCTTCGCAGGCCGCCGTCGCGACGGCACGCGCCGCGCATCGCGTCATCGCGTCAAGCAGTCTGGTCGTGATCCTGGCGTTGCTGGCACTGGCCCTCAAGCGGCGATTGCACCAGCAGGCGCGGCACGCCGCTGCCCTGCTGGCGCTGGCCCTGTTCCTGGCCGGGCTGGGCGCGGGCGCGCGCAGTTCGCTCCTGCCCGCGGTCACGCTGGGCAACCTGCTGGCCGGGCTGGGCATGATCGTGCTCAGCGTGCGACTGGCGCGTCTGCCCGATGCAGCCGACTCCGGCACGGGCGCCTCGCCCCTGGCGCGCTGGGCCTGGGTGGCGCTGGCGCTGGCCTTCATGCAGGCCGCGTTCGGCGCCATGGTGAGCAGCACGCACGCCGGGCTCTCCTGCCCGACATGGGGCATGTGCGATCTGTCGCAGGCCTCATGGCAGGCATTGAACCCCTGGCTGGCGCCCGCGGCCGGCACCAGTGCGAGCCATGCCGGCGGCGCGCTGATCCATCTGCTGCACCGCGCCGCGGCACTGGCGCTGCTGGGGTTTCTCGCCTTCATGGCGTGGCGCGCGATGCGCCTGGACAAGCCCTGGGTGGCCGCCGCCTGCGTGGCGCTGCCCGCGTTGCAGATCCTGCTGGGCCTGGGCCTGGTGGCACAGCAACTGCCGCTGGGCGGCACGTGGACGCACAACCTGCTGGCCGCGCTGCTGCTGGCGCTGCTGGCCATCCTGACCACGGCGCGGCGCTGACGCCCGAGCACGCATGACCGACAATCGGCGGCTTGTATTCCAAGGGCGATCACAGCCCATGCCGCACCGCGACGACGCCATCCACACCAGCCTGCCCACCGACAAGGAGCTCGTGCTCAAGGTGATTCCGCTGCCGAGCGACACCAACGGCAATGGCGACATCTTCGGCGGCTGGGTCATGTCCCAGGTGGACTTGGCGGGTTCGGTGCTCTGCGCCCGCATCGCACAGGGGCGCATCGCGACCGTCGCAGTCAACGAATTTGTCTTCAAGCAGCCGGTGCGCGTGGGCGACCTGCTCTCGTTCTACTCCAGCGTGCTGCGCATCGGGCGCACCTCGATGACGGTACAGGTGGAGGTCTTCGCCGAGCGCATCCGGGCGCAGGGCCAGTACGTGAAGGTGACCGAGGCGCGCCTGACCTATGTGGCCATCGACGACGAGGGCCGCCCGCGCGCGGTGCAGCAGACTCCCTGATCCAGGCGAACGCACAGGAACCCACCGCCCGGCTCCGGCAGCCGCGCGCATCAGGGTTATTACGCGGTGCGCAATCGGCCGCGAGCATGCATGATCGGCATTTACGCAAAGCGCGTGCTTTGTAAAAATAAAGGGAATGCGTCGGTGCAGTTTGTCCAACTTCTGATCAGCGGTGTCGCACAAGGGTGCATCTACGGCCTGATCGCGTTGGGTTTCGTACTGATCTACAAGGCCACCGAAATCGTCAGCTTCGCCCAGGGCGAGCTCATGATGGTGGGCGCCTTCATCGGCGTGGCCGTCATGGCCTACCTCGAATTCCCGTTCTGGCTCGCCGTGATCGCGAGCATGGCGGCCATGGCGCTGCTGGGCCTGCTGCTCGAGCGCGTGGTGATCCGGCCGGTGCTGGGGCAGCCCGCGTTTTCCATCGTCATGCTCACCATAGGCATCGGCTACCTGCTGCGCGGGCTGGTGACGATGATCCCGGGCATGGGCACCGAGACACTGACGCTGGACGTCCCCTACAAGGACGTGACGATGGCCTGGGGTTCCTTGATCCTGGGCGCCGAGCAGCTCGCGGTGATCGCGGTGACCACCGTGCTGTGCGCGCTGCTGTTCGTGATGTTTCGCTACACGCGCATGGGCGTGGCCATGCAGGCGGCCTCGCAGAACCAGCTCGCGGCGTACTACATGGGCATTCCGGTGCAGCGCATCAACGGCCTCGTGTGGGCACTGGCGGGCATGGTGGCGGCCGTCGCGGGTCTGTTGCTGGCACCCATCACCTTCGTCTACGCCAACATGGGCTTCATCGGCCTGAAGGCGTTTCCCGCAGCCGTGGTCGGCGGCTTCGGCAGCCTGCCGGGCGCCATCGTCGGCGGACTGGTGATCGGCGTCATCGAATCACTCTCGGGCTTTTATCTGCCCGAGGGCTTCAAGGACGTGGCGGCCTATGTCGTGGTGCTCATCATGCTGATGGTGCGACCCAACGGGCTCTTCGGAGAACGCCTGGTCAAAAAGGTATAGGCCCACGATCATGCGTTTCATCTTCAAGACCAGCTACGCGCAGGACATACGGCTTGCCAAGCACGGCGGGCACGTGTTCTGGTACGGGCTGCTGGGTCTGGCGCTGCTGGCCGCGCCCTGGGGGCTGCCCGAGTACTGGCTGGCGCAACTCACCTTCGTGCTGATCTACGGCATCGCCGGGCTGGGGCTGATGCTGCTGTCGGGCTACACCGGGCAGTTTTCGCTCGGGCACGCGGCCTTTCTCGGCGTGGGGGCGTACACGCAGGCGCTACTTACGGCGATGGGCTGGCCCTTCTTCCTGGCGCTGGCCTGCGCAGCGCTGCTGGCCGCGGCCGTGGGCATCATCGTCGGGCTGCCGGCGCTGCGCGTCAAGGGCATTTATCTTGCGATCGCCACGCTCGCGTTCGGCTTCATCGTCGAGGAAAGCTTCGCGCGCTGGGAGTCGGTGACGGGCGGCAACAAGGGCATCTTCCTGCAGCCGCCGCAGATCATGGGTTATGCGTTCGAGTCGTCCGAGGCGTTCTATTTCCTGTGCCTGACAATCGCCGTGGTCTGTACCCTGGCCATCCTCAACCTGCTGCGCGCATCCACGGGTCGGGCCTTCGTCGCGATCCGCGATTCGGAGATCTCGGCGCAGAGCATGGGCATTCACCTCGCGTACTACAAGACGCTGTCGTTCGCGCTCTCCGCGGCGCTGGCGGGCATCGCCGGGGCACTGTACGCGCACAAGCTGCAGTTCATCACGCCCGAGCAGTTCGGCATCGTGCAGTCCATCGACCTGCTCCTGATGATCGTGATCGGCGGACTGGGCTCGGTGCACGGCGCCTTCCTCGGGGCGATGTTTCTCATCTTCATGCCGCAGCTCATCGGCCTGGGCAAGGACTGGCTGCCCGAATCGATCGGCCAGTCGCCGGGCCTGCAGACCTTCGTCTACGGCGCGGTGCTGATCGCCTTCGTCATGTTCGAGCCGCTGGGCATCTACGGGCGCTGGATCAAGGTGCGCGCCTGGCTGCAGCTCTTTCCCTTCTACCGCCGCGGCATGTTCAAGCGCCAGAAGAGTTTCCAGAAATCGGAGCGCCTGAGATGACGGGCGGCGACATCCTGCTTTCGGCCCGCAACTTGAGCGTGCGCTTCGGCGGCCTGCTGGCGGTCAACGACGTGAGCTTCGATGTGCATGAAGGCGAAGTCTTCACGCTCATCGGCCCCAACGGCGCGGGCAAGACGACGGTGTTCAACCTCATCAGCCGCATCTACCAGCCCACGAGCGGACACATCACCTGGGCCGGGCCGCACGGCGAGCTCAGACTCACCGAGCAGGCGCCGCACACGGTGGCGCAGCTGGGCATCGCGCGTACCTTCCAGAACATCGAACTGTTCGAGCACGCCAGCGTGCTGGCCAACCTCCTGATCGGCCGCCATACGCGGCGCGAGACCGGCCTGTGGCGCGAGCTGCTGTTCACGCCGCGCACACGCGCCGCCGAGGTGCGTGCCCGCGAGAAGGTCGAGGAAGTGATCGACTTCCTGGACTTGCAGCACTTCCGCGACACGCTGGTCGGCGGCCTGCCCTACGGCGTGCGCAAGGTGGTGGAGCTGGGCCGCGCGCTGGCGACCGAGCCGCGGCTGCTGCTGCTCGACGAGCCCTCTTCGGGCCTGAACGTGGAGGAGACGGACGACATGGCGTTCTGGATCGAGGACATCGCGAGCGACCTGGGCATCACCGTGCTGATGGTGGAGCACGACATGTCGCTGGTCTCGCGCGTCTCCGACCGGGTGCTGGCCATGAACCAGGGCGAGGTGCTGGCGCTGGGCACGCCGGCCGAGGTGCAGGCGCATCCGGGCGTGATCGAGGCGTATCTGGGCACCATCGACGACGTGAGCAATCTGCGCCGCCCGGCCGGGCAGCAGGTGGGAGGCCGGGCATGAGCGCGCCGGAAACCAGCGCGCAACCGCTGCTGCAACTGCAGAACGTGGAGAGTGCCTATGGCCCAATCAAGGCCATCCGCGGCGTGAGCCTCACCGTGCATCCCGGCGAGATCGCCACGGTGCTGGGCAGCAACGGCGCGGGCAAGACCACCATCCTCAAGACCATCTCGGGCATCATCGATCCGCTCAAGGGCAGCGTGCATTTCAAGGGCGGCAACATCACCGCGCAGGACCCGACGAGCATCGTGCGCCTGGGCCTGATGCATGTGCCCGAGGGGCGCGAGGTCTTCCCGCTTCTGTCGGTGCGCGACAACCTCATGATGGGCGCCTACACGCGGCGCGACCGCGACGCGGTGGCGCGCGACCTGGAGCTGGTCTACGGCTACTTTCCCGTGCTCAAGGAGCGTATGCAGCAGGACGCGGGGCTGCTCTCGGGCGGGCAGCAGCAGATGCTGGCGATCAGCCGCGCGCTCATGGCCGCGCCCGAGCTCATCCTGCTGGACGAGCCCAGCCTCGGCCTGAGCCCGCGCCTGACCAAGGAGATCTTCGAGATCGTGGTGCGCATCAACCGCGAGCGCGGCACCACCATCCTGCTGGTCGAGCAAAACGCCAACATGGCGCTGAACGCCGCCGATTTCGGCTACGTGCTGGAAAACGGCCGCATCGTGATGGAAGACCGCTGCGAGCGCCTGCGCGAGAAGGAGGACATCAAGGAGTTCTACCTCGGCATGAAGGACACGGGCATGCGCGGCGAGCGGCGCTGGAAAAGGAAGAAGACCTGGAGATGACGGCATGAGCGTGCTCTGGAACCCCGACTGCGCGCCGCGCGAGGGTATCGCCATGCCCGGCGAGACCATCGCCACGATGTTCTGGAACGCCGTGGCCGCGCGCGGGGACAAGGTGTGGCTGCGCGAGAAGAAGCTTGGCCTGTGGCAGGCCCGGACCTGGACGCAGGTGGGCGAGGCGGCGCGCGAGATCGCGGGCGGCCTGATGGCGCTGGGCTTCGAGGCCGGGCACACCGCGTCCATCCTCTCCAACACCATTCTGGAATGGGTGCTGTGCGACCTGGCGGTGCTCTCGTGCGGCGGCGTGGCCAGCGGCATCTACCCGACGGACGCGGCCGAGCAGGTGCACTACCTCACGCACGATTCGCACAGCCGCATTCTCTTCGTCGAGGACGACGAGCAGCTGGACAAGGCGCTGGCGGTGCGCGAGCGTCTGCCGCTGCTCACAAGGATCATCGTCTTCGACATGGAGGGGCTGCACCAGCTGCACGACGACGGCGTGATGAGCCTCGATGCCCTGCGCGCGCTGGGGCGCGACTGGAATGCCCAGCACCCGGGCGCGCTGCAGGCGCGCGTGGCGGCGATCAAGCCCGAAGATCTTGCCATCCTCGTCTACACCTCGGGCACGACGGGCAAGCCCAAGGGCGCGATGCACACGCACGACGCGCTGGTGCAGACGGCGCGCGGACTCAACACCATCATCGCGCGCGGCGAGGACGACGAGGCCATGGCCTTCCTGCCGCTGTGCCACATTGCCGAGCGCATGGGGGGCGAATATCTGTCGCTGTACACCGGCTGCAAGCTCAACTTCGTCGAGAACCCCGACACCGTGCCCGAGAACGTGCGCGAGATCGCGCCCACGGTGTTCGTCGCCGTGCCGCGCGTGTGGGAAAAGTTCTATTCGGGCGTGATGATCTCGCTCAAGGAAAGCACGCGGCTGCAGCAGGCGGCCTACGCCTGGGCCGTCGGCGTGGGGCGCGAGATCGCCGACAAGGTGCTGGCGGGCGAGGCGGTGCCCGCGGGCCTGAAGTGGCGCTTTCATCTGGCGCGCTGGCTGGTGCTGGACAACGTGCGCAAGATGATCGGCATCCACCGCGCGCGCCACCTCGTGACGGGCGCCGCGCCGATTTCGCCCGAGCTCATCAAGTGGTATCTGTCGCTGGGCATCCCCATGCTCGAAGTCTGGGGCATGACGGAGACCTGCGGCGTCTCGACTGCGATGCTGGCCAGCCGCATCAAGCCCGGCTCCATCGGCCCGGCCGCGCACTACAACCAGGTGCGCATCGACCCGGCCACGGGCGAGATCCAGGTCAAGGGCCCCAACGTCTTCGCCGGTTACCTCAACCTCGCGGACAAGACCGCCGAGACCTTCACCGAGGACGGCTGGCTGCGCACCGGCGACGTGGGCACGGTGGACGCCGATGGCTACTACCGCATCACCGACCGCATGAAGGACATCATCATCACGGCGGGCGGCAAGAACATCACCCCGAGCGAGATCGAGAACGAACTGAAATTCAGCCCCTACATCACCGACGCGGTGGTGATCGGTGACCGGCGCGCCTACCTCACGGCGATCGTCATGATCGACCAGGAAAACGTCGAGAAGTACGCGCAGGACAACGATGTGCCCTTCTCCAACTACGCCAGCCTCACACGGGCGCCGCAAGTGCAGGCGCTCATCCAGGACGTGATCGACGAGGTGAACGGCAAGTTCGCGCGCGTGGAGCAGATCAAGAAGTTCTTCCTGCTCGACACCCAGCTCACGGCGGAAGACGAAGAACTCACGCCCACGATGAAGCTCAAGCGCAAGCTCGTGGAGAAAAAATACGCGCCGCAGATCGACGCCATGTATGGCGGCGGCGCGGGTAAACCCTGAGTCGCACCCAGGCAAGAGCACCCACAATCATTTCACTGAACCAAGGAGATCCGACCATGCACTTGAAGACCACCCTCTTGGCCACTGCCTGCGCCCTGGGCTTTGCCGGCACGGCGCTGGCGCAGAACCTGGGCGTGAGCAAGACCGAACTGAAGGTCGCCACCATTCAGGACCTTTCCGGGCCGCTGGCGCCCATCGGCAAGCAGGCGCGCGATGGCATGCAGTTGCGCGTGGACGAGGCCAACGAGCAGGGCGGCATCAACGGCCGCAAGATCGTCTTCAAGGTGGAAGACGACGGCTACGATCCGAAGCGCGCGGTGCTGGCGGCGCAAAAACTGGTGAACCAGGAGAAGGTGTTCGCCATCGTCGGCCACATCGGCACGGCGGCCAACCTGGCCACCTTCCCGGTGATGTTCCCCAAGAAGGTGATCAACTTCCTTCCGCTCACCGCCGCGCGCGAGATGTACGAGCCGCTGAACCCACTCACCTACGCCTTCATCGCGCCCTATTACCAGCAGATTCGCGAGGCGGTGCCCGAGCTCGTGAAGGAAAAGAAGCTCTCCAAGGTCTGCACCATCTACCAGGACGATGAGTTCGGCGCCGAAGTGCTCAAGGGCACCGAGGACGGCCTCAAGGACATCGGCATGCAGCTCGTGGAGAAAGCCAGCTTCAAGCGCGGCGCCACCGATTTCTCATCGCAGGTGGCCAAGACCAAGGCCGCGGGCTGCGACCTGGTGACGCTGGGCGGTGTGATCCGCGAGACCATAGGCACCGTGGCCACCTCCAGGAAGATGGGCTACAACCCGGTGTTCCTGGGCTCGGCCGCGTCGTACAGCGAACTCATCCCCAAGCTCGGCGGCAAGGCCATGGATGGCCTTTACGCCACGATGGCCGCGCAGGTGCCCTACGCCGATGACGCCAGCAACAAGCAACTCGCGTTCTGGGCCACCAAGTACAAGACCAAGTACAACGAGGACGGCGGCATCTTCTCGGCCTATGGCTACATCGTCATGGACATGTTCCTGCAGGCCGTCGCCAAGGCCGGGCCCAACCTGACGACCGACGCCTTCATCAAGACCATGGACGGCATGAGCTACCCGACCGACATCTTCGGCAGCGCCCCCGCGCATTACACCGCCACCAACCACCTGGGCAGCACGGCGTGGCGCCTGTCGCAGGTCGAGGACGGCAAGTGGAAGGTGGTCTCGCCCTACCACACCAAGTAGGCGCCCTCTCACCTGCACGCAAGCCGCCTTCGGGCGGTTTGTCGTTTGTGCGACTTGCAATTTGCCGGCCAGCTGTCAGAATTTGACCAAGCATTTGCTTTGGAAAAATACCATGATCGCCCGCACCCTGTTTGATTCCGGCCACCTGGCGTTCGCCGACAGCTTTCGCCGCTTCATCGACAAGGAAGTCACCCCGCACCACGCCGCCTGGGAAGAGCAGGGCTACGTGGACCGCGCCGTCTGGAACAAGGCCGGCGCCAACGGTTTCCTGTGCCTGAGCCTCCCCGAGGCCTACGGCGGCGCGGGCGCGGACAAGCTCTACTCGGTGGTGCAGATGGAGGAGATCGCGCGCGCAGGCTGCACCGGCATCGGCTTCGGGCTGCACAGCGAGATCGTCGCGCCCTACATCCTGCACTACGGCACCGAGGAGCAAAAGCGCAAATACCTGCCCCGGCTTGCCAGCGGCGACATGGTGGGCGCGATCGCGATGACCGAGCCCGCGGCCGGCAGCGACCTGCAGGGCGTGAAGACCACCGCGCTGCTCGCGCCGGACGGCAGCCACTACGTGCTCAACGGCAGCAAGACCTTCATCACCAACGGCTGGCATGCGGACCTGGTCATCGTCGTCGCCAAAACCGACCCGGCCGCGGGCGCCAAGGGCACGAGCCTGCTGCTCGTGGAGCGCGGCATGGCCGGCTTCGAGAAGGGCCAGCGCCTGAAGAAAGCCGGCATGAAGGCGCAGGACACCTCCGAGCTGTTCTTCAACGACGTGCAGGTACCGGCCGAGAACCTGCTGGGCGGCGCGGCGCTGCAGAACAAGGGCTTCATCTGCCTGATGGAACAGCTGCCCTGGGAGAGGCTGCAGATCGCGATCACCGCCGTCGCCGCCGCGCAGGCCGCGATCGACTGGACGGTGGATTACGTCAAGCAGCGCAAGGTCTTCGGCCAGAGCGTGGCCGCCTTCCAGAACACGCGTTACCAGCTGGCCGATCTGCAGACGCAGGTGCAGGTGGCGCGCGTGTTCGTCGACAAATGCTGCGAGCTGATCCTCAAGGACGAGCTGGACACCGCGACCGCGAGCATGGCCAAGTCCTGGACCACCGACCTGCAGTTCAAGGTGATGGACGAGTGTGTGCAGCTTTTCGGCGGCTACGGCTACATGTGGGAATACCCGATCACCCGCGCCTGGGCCGACGCGCGCGTGCAGCGCATCTACGGCGGCACCAACGAGATCATGAAAGAAGTGATCTCGCGCGGCATGGGCCTGGGTGGTCGCTGAGTTGAACTTGTCTATTGATAGCTGTCCGCGCTTGTCGCATAAGCGTCGGCGGACTTTTTTTATTCAAACCGGAGATACTCCATGACATCCGCCTTCGTATTCGAAGCCCTGCGCACTCCGCGCGGCAAGGGCAAGAAGGACGGCCATCTGCACGAGGTCAAGCCCATCGACCTGGCCGTGGGCCTGCTGCACGAACTGCAGGCGCGCCACGACTTCGACACCGCCGCCGTCGATGACGTGGTGATGGGCATTGTCTCGCCCGTGGGCGAACAGGGCTCGGTGCTGCCGAAGGTGGCGGCGCTCAAGGCCGGCTGGGCCTGGACGTGCGCGGGCGTGCAGATCAACCGCTTCTGCGCCTCGGGCCTGGAGGCGGTGAACCTGGCGGCGCAGAAGGTCGCGAGCGGCTGGGAAGACCTGGTCGTCGCGGGCGGCGTGGAGAGCATGAGCCGCGTGCCGCTGGGCAGCGACGGCGGTGCCTGGGCGCAGGACCCGGCGACCAACATGGACACGCTGTTCGTGCCCCAGGGCATAGGTGCGGACCTGATCGCCACGCTCGACGGCTTCACGCGCAGCGACGTCGATGCCTTCGCCGTCGCCTCGCAGCAACGCGCCGCCGCCGCGCGCGCCGCCGGGCACTTCAGGCGTTCGGTCGTGCCGGTGCGCGACTTCCTCGGCCAGACCATTCTGGAAGAAGACGAATTCATCAAGCCGCAGACCACGCTGCAGGTGCTGGCCACGCTCAAGCCCTCGTTCGCGCAGCTCGGCGACATGGGCTTCGACGCCGTGGCGCTGCAGCGCTACCCGCAGGTGGCGCAAATTCAGCACGTGCACCACGCGGGCAATTCCTCGGGCATCGTCGATGGCGCCGCCGCCGTGCTGATCGGCAGCGAGGCCGCCGCCCAGGCCCATGGCTTCACGCCGCACGCGCGCATCGTCGCCACCGCCGTGAGCGGAGCCGACCCCACCATCATGCTCACCGGCCCCATGCCCGCCACGCGCAAGGCGCTCGCCCGCGCCGGCATGACCGTCGATCAGATCGACCTGTTTGAAGTGAACGAAGCCTTTGCCGCCGTGCCCATGCGCTTCATGCGCGAGATGGGGGTGCCGCACGAGAAGGTGAACGTCAACGGTGGCGCCATCGCCATGGGCCACCCGCTGGGCGCCACCGGCGCGATGCTGCTGGGCACTCTGATCGACGAGCTGCACCGGCGCCAGCTGCGCTACGGCCTGGTCACGCTGTGCGTGGGCGGGGGCATGGGCATCGCGACCATCGTCGAGCGCGTCTGAACAAGGAACACACCATGGACACCATCCGCTACGAATTGATTGCCGCGCAGGGCGAAGGCCAGGTGGCGCTCATCACCTTCGACGAGCAAGGCTCACCCGTCAACACCATGTGCCAGCGCTGGCAGGACGACCTGGCCGCCGTGACCGCGCAGGTGCTGGCCGAGCGCGAGCGACTCGGCGCGGCGCTCAAGGGCATCGTGCTCGCCTCGGCCAAGAGCAGCTTCTTCGCCGGGGCCGACCTCAAGGCCATCTTCCAGATGAGCGAGGCCGACGCGCCGCGGGCCTTCGAGCGCATCGAGCACATGAAGCGGCAGATGCGCACGCTGGAGACGCTGGGCCTGCCCGTCGCCACCTGCCTCAACGGCACGGCGCTGGGCGGCGGCTGGGAGGTGGCGCTGATCGGCCACCACCGCATCGCCGTCGATGACGCGAAGATCCAGCTCGGCCTGCCCGAGGTCACGCTGGGCCTGATCCCCGGCGCCAGCGGCATCACCAAGATGGTGCGGCTGCTGGGCCTGATGGGCGCGCAGCCCTGGGTCATGGAAGGCAAGCTGTTCAACCCGCAAAAGGCCAGGGAGCTGGGCCTGGTGCACGAGTTGGTGGCCGACGCCGGCGCGCTGCGGCCCGCCGCCCTCGCCTGGATCGCCGCGCACCCCGCATCGCGCCACCCCTGGGACGAAAAGGGCTACAAGCTGCCCGGCGGCACGCCCGCCAGCCCCAAGATCGCTGCCGCCCTGGCCGTCGCGCCCGCGATGCTGCGCAAGACCACGCGCGGGCGCTACCCCGCGCCCGAGGCGGCGCTCAGCGCCATGGTCGAGGGCGCGATGGTCGATTTCGACACCGCGCTGCGCATCGAAAGCCGCTACCTCGCCAAGATCATGACGAGCCAGGTCGCGCGCAACATGGTCAGCACCTTCTTTTTCGACCTGAACGCGATCAGGAGCGGCAAGTCGCGCCCGGCGGCGGCCGAGCGCTTCAAACCCGCGAAGGTCGGCATCCTCGGCGCGGGCATGATGGGCGCGGGCATTGCCTGGGCGCAGGCCAGCCGCGGCATCGCCACCGTGCTCAAGGATGTGAGTGTGGAAAAGGCCGAGGCGGGCAAGGCCTACAGCGCGCGGCTGGCGCACAAGCGCGTCGAAAAGGGCCGCATGACCGAAGAGGCGGCGCAGGCGCTGCTGGCGCGCATCACGCCCACGGCCGACGTGCGGGCACTTTCGGGGTGCGATCTCATCATCGAGGCCGTGTTCGAGAACCGCGAGCTCAAGGCCCGGGTCACGCGCGAGGCCGAGCCGCAACTCGCTGCGGGCGGCTTCTTCGCCAGCAACACCTCCACCCTGCCCATCAGCGGCTTGGCCAAGGCCAGCGCGGCGCCCGAGAAATTCATCGGCATCCACTTCTTCAGCCCCGTGGACAAGATGCAGCTCGTGGAGATCATCCGCGGCAAGGCAACGAGCGACGACACCGTGGCGCGCGCCTTCGACTACGTACAGGCCCTGGGCAAGACACCCATCGTGGTCAACGACGCGCGGGGCTTCTACACCAGCCGCACCTTCGGCACCTACGTGATGGAGGGCGCCACCATGCTCTCCGAAGGCATTCCCGCCGCCGTCATCGAGAACGCCGCGATGCAGGCGGGCATGCCCGTGGGGCCGCTGGCGGTGCTCGATGAAACCGCGCTGTCCCTGAGCGTGCATGTCATGGACCAGACCCGCGCCGACTTCGCCGCCGAGGGCAAGCCCTACCACGCCACGCCGGGCGAGCTGCTGGTCGAGCGCATGGTGAAAGAGCTCAAACGCCCCGGCCGCGCGGGCGGCGGCGGCTTCTATGACTACCCACAGGGCGGCAGGAAGACGCTCTGGCCCGAACTCAAGGCCCTGTTCGAGCAGCCCGGCGCCGCCTGGAACGTGCCGGATATCCAGGACCGGCTGCTCTACCGCCAGGCGATCGAAACCGCGCGCTGCCTGGCCGAGGGCGTGCTCACCAGTGTGCACGACGCCAACATCGGCTCCATCTTCGGCATCGGCTTTCCCGCCTGGACGGGAGGCGCGATGCAGTTCATCTACGGCGCCGGGGTCAATGTTTTCCTGGAACGCGCGGCGCAACTGGCCGAAAAGCACGGGGACGGCTTCGCGGTGGGGCAGCCCGTTCGCGAGGCGTTGGAGCGGCACCGCCCCGTGTGGTGAAGCGCCCGGGCCGCGCGCGAGGGACTTGTTCAGGTCGCCCTAACGCCGAAAACGCTGGCGCGTGAGCGCCAGCGCCACCCAGAGCCCGACGACGGCATAGGCCGCCAGCACCGCCGTCCAGCGCCAGGGCTGCTCGGGCCACTGGCCCAGGAAGAGCGGGCGCGCCAGCTCGACCGCGGCCGTGAGCGGCAGCCAATCCGTCACCACGCGTGCGGCCTCGGGCAATTGCTCGCGCGGAAAGAACACGCCCGAGAGAAACATCATGGGCGAGAGCACCAGCGTGAAGTAATAGGTGAAGAAGTCATAACCCGGCGCCTTGGCATTGAACACCAGCGCCATGCTGGCAAAGGTGATGCCCGCGCCCAGCAGGATGGGCACCGCCAGCCACATGCGCGGCGCGCGACTGATGTCCAGCGCCCAGATCACCCCCAGGATGATGGTGACCGAGAACAGCGCCTTGAAGCCTGCCCACAGCATCTCGGCCAGCACCACGTCGTCCAGTTGCACGGGGGTGTTCAAGATGCCGTCCCAGGTTTTTTGCACGTGCATGCGCGAGAAGGCCGAGTACAGCGCCTCGAAGCTGGCGGCGTTCATCGCGCTCATGCACACCGAGCCGCTGGCCAGGTACAGGATGTAGGGCACTTGCTGGCCGTGCGTGGCCACCTGCCCGATCATGCTGCCCAGGCCGTAGCCAAAGGCGACCAGCCAGATCAGCGGCTCGCCGATGTTGGCCAGCAGGCTGGGAATCGCGAGCTTGCGCCACACCAGCCAGTTGCGCCGGAACACCGGCCACCAGCGCATCGAGGGGCGCGGCGGGGCCCAGAGGGAAAGATCGTTCATGTTGGAAGGGGTTCGTTCGCGGCTTCTCAGCCATCGTCGCGAATCTGCCGGCCCGTCAGCTTGAGGAACAAATCTTCCAGGTTGGCCGGCCGGTGCAGCGTGCGCAGTTGCGGGTACGCTTCCAGCGCCCGCAGCAGCGCATGCGCGTGGCGGGTGTAGAAAAACACCGTCTCGCCGCTGGTTTCCACGCGCGCGGCGTGATCGGCCAGCGGCGAGCGGGCCAGCGCCAGCGCGCCGCTGCCATACAGCTCGACCACCTCGGGCTCCAGGTGCTCGGCAATCAGCGCGCGCGGCGCGCCTTCGGCGATCTTGCGGCCGCGGTCGATCACCAGCAGGCGCTGGCACAAGCGCTCGGCCTCGTCCATGAAGTGCGTCGTCAACAGGATGGACTTGCCTTGCGCCAGCAGCATCTGCAGCCGCTCCCACATCAGGTGGCGCGCCTGCGGGTCCAGCCCCGTGGTCGGCTCGTCGAGCAGCAGCAGGTCGGGGTCGTCGATGAGCGCGCGCGCCAGCGACAGGCGTCGGCGCATGCCGCCCGACAGCTCGGCCGGTCGCGCGTCGGCCTTGTGCGCCAGCGCCGCAAAGTCGAGCAGCCGCGGCACGCGCTCGGCCAGGGCCGCGCGGCCCAAGCCAAAGTAGCGGCCAAAGACAAACAGGTTCTCGACGCAGCTGAAGTCGGGGTCGAGCGAATCGAACTGCGACACCACGCCCAGCCGCTGCTTGATCGCCAGCGCGTCGCGCGGCATCTCCAGCGCCGTGCCATCGGCGCGCGCAAAGTAGTGGATTTGCCCCGAATCGGGCGCGCTCAGCCCCAGGGCCAGGCGAAGGGTGGTGGTCTTGCCCGCGCCGTTGGGCCCGATCACGCCCAGGCATTCGCCCGGCGCAATGGCCAGCGACACGCCATCGACGACGCGCGTGCCGCCATAGCTCTTGACCAGATCGCGGATGTCGAGCAGCAGCATGTCAGACATGAGCCGGTCATTGTGCCAGCGCGGCGGCCGCGGCGCGCGGCCCGTTGGCTGTATCCTGTGGTTCCTGCCCATTCGCCCGTGACACGGCACCGGTGTGCAACGCATACACCATGAAGCGCAAATTCATCATCCTCGGATCGCTCGCGGCGCTGGTGCTGGCCTACCTCGTCGCCGCGCCCTGGATCACCGTCTACCAGATCAAGGCCGCCGCGCAGGCACATGACGACGTCGCCCTGGCCGAACACGTCGATTTCCCGAGCGTGCGCGCCAGCCTGAAGGACCAGTTGAACGCCAGGTTCATGCGGAAAATGACCGATGGCGGGCAGCTGCAGGACAACCCGCTGGCGGCACTGGTCGCGCCGCTGGCGGGCGCCATGGTCGACAAGATGGTCGACTGGTATGTCACCCCGGCAGGCGTGATCGAGCTGCTCGATGGCCAGCCGCCTCGCGAGGATGCGGGGCGCGGCGCGCCACGGGACGGCGCCCGCGCCGAGCACGACCAGCCCCTGGCGGGCGCGTCGATGTCCTACACCTCGCCCGGCACCTTCGTCGTTCAAACCCGGGCAGGCGCGGGCGTCAGCCAGTTCGTGCTGCGCCGGCGTGGCCTGGGCTGGAAACTCACGGCCATCGTGCTGCGCTGACCGCGCGGCGATGCCACCCGACTGCACGCGGAACATGCCATGACCACACCACCCAGCGCCCACCGGATCGTCGCCGTGGCGGGCGCGACAGGGCTCGTCGGACGCACGCTGGCGCGCCTGCTCTGCGCCGATCCGTCGGTGGCGGCGGTGCACGCGCTCGCACGCCGCGCGCCCGACTGGCATCACGCCAAACTCATCGCGCACCAGGTGGATTTCACGGCGCTGGCGCCACTGCCCGCGCTCGACGAGGTGTATCTGGCGCTGGGCACGACGATCAAGGCGGCAGGCAGCCAGGCGGCGTTTCGCGCGGTGGATTTCGACGCCAACCTGGCCGTGGCGCGTGCCGCGCACGCGGCGGGCGCGACACGCCTGGGCCTGGTGAGCGCGCTCGGCGCGAACCCGCGCTCGCGCGTGTTCTACAGCCGCGTCAAGGGCGAACTCGAAGACGCGCTGGCCACGCTGGGCTTTGACGCGATGGTCATCGCCCGGCCCTCGGTGCTGCGCGGCGATCGCCTGGCGCTGGGTCAGGCCCTGCGCCCGGGCGAGCGGTGGATGGATCGCATCGGCGGCTGGCTGCGCCCGCTCGTTCCGGCCAACCTGCGCGTGATCGACGCCGCCGTCGCTGCCCAAGCGCAGGCGGCGGCACAGCCCGCTGACCGCGAATTCAGACAAAATACGGCTGTAACCCTTTCTGGTCAAGCG
>JAIOIA010000235.1:0-11738 GCA_019912745.1 Comamonas sp.
CTGTTCCACCAGGCCTTCGACATCGCGGGCGAGCGCCTGGGCTGCGGGCATTTCCACGACACGCGCGGCCTGGGCATCGCCAACGTGGTGGCGGCCTTCGACACCGGCATTCGGCGCTTCGACGCAAGCCTGGCCGGCATAGGCGGCTGCCCGCATGCGCCCGGCGCCAGCGGCAACGTGGCAAGCGAAGACCTGGCCTACCTGTTCGCCAGCATGGGCGTGCCCACGGGCGTCGACATCACGCAACTGCTCGCGCTGCGCTCGCGCGTGGCGCAATGGCTCGAAGGTGAGACGCTGCATGGCACGCTCTGGCGCGCCGGACTGCCCAAGACCTTGCAGCCCGCAGCAGCGAGCACGTTGGCATGAGCGCATCCACACCCCAGGCACCGCAGCCGCTGGCGGGGCTGCGCGTCGTCGAATTCACCCACATGGTCATGGGCCCGACGTGCGGGCTGATGCTCGCGGACCTGGGTGCGGAAGTGATCAAGGTCGAACCCATAGGCGGCGACCGCACCCGGCGCCTGCTCGGCGCCGGCGCCGGTTTCTTCCCGATGTTCAACCGCAACAAGAAAAGCATCTCGATCGACCTGCACCAGCCGGAAGGCGCGGCCGTGGCCCGGCGGCTCGCGGTCGGCGCGGATGTGGTGATCGAGAACTTCAAGCCCGGCACCATGGACAAGTACGGGCTCGACTACGCGGCGCTCTCGCGCGCCAATCCGCGCCTGATCTACGTGGCGAACAAGGGCTTCCTGCCCGGCCCCTACGAGCACCGCACGGCGCTGGACGAAGTCGTGCAGATGATGGGTGGCCTGGCCTACATGACCGGCCGCCCCGGAGACCCGCTGCGCGCCGGCACCAGCGTCAACGACATCATGGGCGGGCTGTTCGGCGCGATCGGCGTGCTCGGCGCCCTGATCCAGCGCGGCATCACCGGCCTCGGCATGCAGGTGCAAAGCGCGCTCTTCGAAAACAACGTCTTCCTCGTCGGGCAGCACATGCTGCAGTACGCTCTCACCGGCAAACCCGCGGCGCCGCTGCCGGCCCGCGACAACCCCTGGGCCGTCTACGACGTGTTCACGGTCAAGGACGGCGAGCAGATCTTCCTCGCGGCGGTCAGCGATACCCAATGGGAGGCCTTCTGCCGCGTCCTCGGCCTGCAGGGCCTGGCGAAGGACCCGTCGCTTGCCACCAACAACGACCGCGTGCGCGAGCGGCCGCGGCTGCTCGCCACGCTGCGCGAGCGGCTGGCCGGACGCAGCGCGGCAGAGCTCGCGCGCCTGATGGAAGACGCCGGCCTGCCCTTCGCACCGATCCGCCGGCCCGAGGACCTGTACGACGACCCCCACCTGCTGCAGACAGGCGGCTTCGCGCAGGTGACGCTGCCCGACGGGCCGCGCGCCGGCGAATCCGCGCAGGCACCGCTGTTCCCCCTCACCATGGACGGCCTGCGCCTGCCCTCGCGGCAGGATCCGCCGCGCACAGGCCAGGACACGGACACGCTGCTGCAGGACATGGGCTACACGCCCGAAGAAATTCACGCGCTGCGCGCACGGCACGCAGTCGCCTGATCGCTTGCCCAACGACCACCGAAAACCACAAAGGAGACCACCCATGCCCCACCTTCCTCTCTCGATCCGCCGCGCCCTGGGCGCCGTGGTGCTCACCGCCACGGCCAGCAGCATCGCGTGCGCGGCCGACTACACCATGCGGATCAGCCATCAGTTTCCGCCCACGCACCAGACCGCGGTCAACTTGGTCCAGTTCGAAAAAGACGTGGAGGCCGCCACGCAGGGCCGCGTGGACGTGCAGCTGTTCGGCGCGGCCCAGCTCTACAAGCCCAACCAGAACCACCCGGCGGTGGCCAGCGGCAAGATAGAAGCCGCGGCCATCCTGAGCTTCCAGTGGGGCGGCACGATTCCCGAGATGAGCGTCACGATTATCCCCTACCTGATCAACTCGGTCGCCAAGCAAAAGGCGTTCATCGGCTCCGACGCGGCGCAGCTGCTGGACAAAAAAATGGCCCAGCGCGGGGTCAGAAATATCGCCTGGATCGTCGATGCCAACGACGGCATCTTCACCTCGGCGCAAAAACCGCTGGTCACCCCGGCAGACTTCTCCGGCCTGAAAATCCGCGGGCTCAACAAGCTGTGGGACACCGGCCTATCGGCCATGGGCGCACAGCCTTCGGCGATGCCGGGCTCCGAGGTGTACCAGGCGCTGCAGACCGGCGTGCTCGATGCCGGTTTCACCGGCGTGAAAGCAGCCTACAGCCGCAAGTTCTACGAAGTGCAGAAGTACGGCGTGGCATCCAACATCATCCTCGCGTTCGACAACCTGGTGGTGAATCCCGCCTGGTGGGAGAGCCTGCCCGCCGACATCCGCGACGCCATCCAGAAGGCCGCCGACCAGGCGGTGCAGCGCTCGATCCGGCCCGAGGACGGCATCCCCGCCGAAGACCTGAAGGTGCTCAACGAACACGGCATGCAGGCGATCGCGTTGACCAAGGCGCAGGAAGACGCGATGGCCAAGGCCATGCAACCGGCGGTGAAAAAGGCCTTCCTCGGCGAAACCGGAGCCGACGGCGAGAAGCTGCTCCAGCTGATCGACAAGCTGTGAACCGTCCCACCCGGGACGAAGGATTCCCCCATGCAGCCACACGCTGACACCCGCGGCGAAAGCACCGCGCTGCGCATCCTGAGCCGGGCCGTGGCCTTCGCCTGCAACGCCGCCATGGCCCTGTCGGCACTGGCGATCCTCGTGTCGCTGGCGCTGATCGGGTGGGCGGTAGTGATGCGCTATTTCTTCAATGCCGCGCCCGTCTGGGTCGACGAGTTCGTGGGGCATCTGCTGGTCGCCACGGTGATGCTGGCCGTGGCCCAGACCTTTCGGCGTGGCGAGCACATCGGCGTGGACGTGCTGGTGGAGAGGCTGCCCGCCACCGGCAAGCGCTGGGCCGTGGGTTGGGCTGCCATCACGTCCGGGGCCGTGGCACTGGTGCTCATCGTCAGCGGATGGCAGACCTCCATGCTGGCCCGCACCCTGGGCCTGGTCACCGAAGGCCACCTCGAATGGCCCACATGGTGGCTGATGCTGTTGCTGCCCCTGGGCGGCGCGATGCTGCTGCTGGCCACCATCGAAGTCCTGTGGCGCACCTGCGCCAACCAGCCGCTGCGCTTCGCACCGGCCAGCACCGCGGCAGCGCCGAAGGACGCGCCATGACGATCACGCTGCTCTTTGCCGCGCTGCTCCTGCTGCTGTTCACCGGCCTGCCGATCTTCGCCGGACTGGCGGCCTTCGGCGGCGCGCTGCTCTTGATCACACAGGGCGAGCTCGGGTCCGTCGCCGAGGTGATGTTCGGCGAAATGGACCGCTACCTGCTCGTGGCGATCCCGTTGTTCGCCTTCATGGCCTACCTCATGATCCGCAGCAAGATCGTGGACGACCTGTACCAGACGGCGTACACGCTGACGCGCCATCTCCCGGGCGGCCTCGGGATCGCGACCATCGCCGCATGCACCGTCTTCGCCGCCATTTCAGGCTCCAGCGTCGCTACCGCGCTGACCATAGGCGCCGTGGCGATCCCGCAAATGGTGCGCTACGGCTACGACCCGCGCGCGGCCTACGGCCTGGTGGCGGCGGGTGGCACCCTGGGCATTCTGATTCCGCCTTCCGGCCCGATGATTCTTTACGGCGTGATCACCGACACCTCGATTGGCGCTCTGTTCATGGCAGGGGTTGTGCCGGGCTTGCTGATGGCGGCCGTCTTCATCGCCTGGAGCATGGCGACCACCGCCATGAAACACCGCCACATCCGGCGCGAGCCGCGCGCCAGCTTCGGCGAAGCGCTGCATGCCCTGCGCAAGGCACTGTGGGCGCTGTCCTTGCCCGTGTTCGTGCTGGGCGGGATGTACGCCGGCCTGTTCACCGCCACCGAAGCCGCCGCCGCAGGCGCCTGGCTGGCCCTGCTGATCGGGGTACTGGTCTATCGCACGCTGAACCTGCGCGCCATCTGGGAAGCAGCCGTCGATGCGAGCCGGATCTCCGCGATGCTGTTCATGATCCTTGCCGGCGCCTCGGTGTTCGGACACGTGCTGACCAAGCTGCGCATCCCCCAGCAGATCGTGGAGCTGGTGACAGCCGCCAACATGGGGGCGATCGGCTTCCTGCTGACCATGATGGCGTTGATCTTCGTGCTCGGCATGTTCCTGGAATCCATCTCCATCATCCTGATCACGACGCCGGTGATTCTTCCGGTGATGCACCATCTTGGCATCAACCCCGTCTGGTACGGGGTACTGCTGGTCATCAACCTGGAGCTGGCGCAAATCACTCCGCCCGTGGGCATGAACCTGTTCACGATCAAGGCCATCACGAATGCCCCTCTGGGCACCATCGTGCGCGGCGCCATGCCCTACGTGGTCTTGATGATTGCCGTGATGGGCATGGTGATGTTCTGGCCTCAAATTGCACTCTGGCTGCCGGGCACCATGCGCAACTGATCCGCGGTCCACGGATTCAGCCGGTTTCGCGGGTGCGACGCACCGTCATCGGCTGCATGATCCCCTGCCCCGGCGCGCCGCAGCCGCTGTCGCAGCACTTGCCAGGCTGGGTGTTCGCCGTGATCGGGCGGTCCGGGTCGTGCATCACGCCGCGCTCCAGCAGGCGTTCGACGAGCTGCACCTTGTTGCCCACGGGGTAGTTGCGCCAGATTTCCTGCTTCATCGCCGCGGGCGAACCACCGCCGTGCAGGCTGATGAGCGAGTACCAACCGCCCTGGTAGGAAGCGGTGAGGTCTTCGATGAAACGCGCGGCCTCGATGCGCTTGTCGTAAGGCACGGTGGGGCTGGCGCGCAGCACGTCAGAGAGTTTCGCGGCCGTCTCGGGGTTGTGGTCCTCATCCGGCCCGGGCAGCGCGACAATGAGGCCGCCCGAGACCTCGTGCGCGAGGCGGTGCATGTCGTAGATCTGCGTGGACATCAGCAGCTTGCCGATGTTCGCATACACCGGCTCGGGCATGAAGGTCTTGCTGTGCTCATCCGGCTGCGCGTAGACACTCGCGGCCACACCACAGGCGTAAAAGCCCTCGACGATCTTGATGAGCTCGACCATGGGCTCGCGCAGGCTGCTCACTTTGCCCGGGTCGTCGAAGCCGTTGGCCTCGCACATCAGCGCGCCCGCGCCGATGAGCAGATCGCCGAAGCCGGCGCGCGCGGCGATGCAGCTGTGGCGATGGTGCGTGGCGTAGCTGTAGGTCAGGATGTGGCTGCGCTCCCAGTCGTTGGCGTAGAACACCCGCTCCCAGGGCACGAAGACTTCCTCGAACAACACCACGGCGGTGGACTGGCCGTACTTGCGCGAAAACAGCGGCTCGCCATGCTCGGGCTTTTCGCTTGGCCGCCCCGCCACGCGCGAGACGATGGTGATGCCCGGCGCATCGACGGCCACCGCGCAGCAGATGGCAAACGCCGCATCCTGCGGGCCCATGTTGCGACTCGGCATGACGAGCAGTTCGTGCATGTAGGGCGCGCCGGTGACGATGGCCTTGGCGCCGCTGATCCACACGCCCTTGCCGTTCTGCCGCACCACGTGCACGTAGGCATCCGGGTTGGCCTGCTCGTGGGGCTTCTTCGTGCGGTCGCCCTTGGCGTCGGTCATGGCGATGCCTATGGCCAAGTCGTTGTCCTGCGCATGCACCAGGTAGTTGCGAAATCTGTCGCCCGCCTCGTGGGTGCCGGTGGCATCGTCGATCGCCGCGCAGGCCTGCGCCAGGCCGTTGAGCGCATCGTGCGCGAGGTAGCGCTGGGCGCAGCCGGTTTCCTGGCAGAGCACGCGTACCGCTTCAAGCTTGTTGAGCAGATCACCGGCCGCCTCATTCACATGCAGCATGCGCGGCACGATGCGGCCGCGACTCGTCTGCGTGGCCAGCGCGATTGGCGCCAGTTCTTCCTTGAGCGCGAAGTCGTAGGTGTAGGCCAGCGCGTTCACCCCCGGCACGAGTTCGGGCGCATCGGCCACGCTCTCGATGCGCCTGCCATCGACAAACACGCGGGGTTTGAGGCGTCTGAGCGATTCCCGGTAGGCATCCCCCGTCATCAAGGCCACCCGCTCGGGCGCGGCGTCTATGTTCATGCCCATGACTCTTCTCCTCAAACAAACATAAATATATTTGAACAGTGTTCAATGTTATTGTCAATCCTACAATGAGCCGTATGCCTCTTCCAGAAAAAAAACCCTCGGCACCTCCCATCTCCACCCACACACAACGTGACGAGCGCCGGCGCAAGCTCGCCGACGTCCGGCAGGAACTGGTGCTGGATGCGGCGCGGTCGGTTTTCTTTGAACTGGGCATGGAAAAGACCAGCATCCGCGAAATCGCGCGGCGCGCGGGCTACACGCCGGGGGCGCTCTACAGCTACTTTCCGAGCAAGGAGCACATCTATGGCGCGCTGCTGGGCGAATCGCTCGAACGCCTGAACGACCGTGTGCAACAGGCCCTGATCGATGCGCCGAGCGAGGCCGACCGGCTGCGCGCTGCCGCCACGGCCTTCTTCGAGTTCTACCGCGCCAACTCGCATGACTTGGATCTGGGCTTCTACCTCTTTCAAGGCATGGCGCCACGCGGCCTGACGCCTGAACTCAACACCCGGCTCAACACCCGCCTGCGCGATGCACTGCTACCCTGCCACGGCGCGCTGCAATCCATGGGCATGAGCAGCGCTGCGGCAACCCGGGAAGTCACCGCCCTCTTCGCGCACATCGTCGGCCTGCTCGTGATGAGCCACACAGGACGCATCCGCATGTTCGGGCAATCGTCACAAGAGCTCTTTGACGCCTATCTGGCAAATCTGCTCAAACGCGTACAAGCCAAATAGCAAGGGGCCGAATGATTCGGCCCCGCAGATCGATTTCGGGCTTGCGCCCGGCGCACCTTACAACACCTCGAACACCCCGGCCGCGCCCATGCCGCCACCGATGCACATCGTGATGCACACCCGCTTGGCACCGCGGCGCTTGCCCTCGATGAGCGCGTGCCCCGTCAGGCGCTGGCCTGTCACGCCGTAGGGGTGACCGACGGCGATCGCACCGCCGTTCACGTTCAGGCGGTCGGCCGGGATGCCGAGCTTTTCGCGGCAATAGATCACCTGCACCGCGAAGGCTTCGTTCAACTCCCACAGACCGATGTCATCCACCGTCAGGCCGAGTTTTTTCAGCACCTTGGGCACCGCGAACACCGGGCCGATGCCCATCTCGTCAGGCTCGCAACCGGCCACCGCGAAGCCGAGGAAGCGCCCCAGCGGCTTCAGGCCCCTGCGGCTGGCGTAATCCTCGCTCACCACCACGCAGGCGCCGGCGCCGTCCGAGAACTGACTGGCGTTGCCCGCGGACACCAGGCCACCGGGCAGCGCGGGCTTGATGCCGCTGATGCCCGCCGCCGTCGTGCCCTCGCGCAGACCCTCGTCCTTGCTCACGGTGACCTGCTTCGTGATCAGCCCCAGGGTCTTGTCGGCGATGCCTGCGGTCACGGTGATGGGCGCGATCTCAGCCTCGAACAGGCCCGCGGCCTGCGCGGCGCAGGCCTTCTGCTGGCTGGCGGCGCCGTACTCGTCCATGGCTTCGCGGCCGATGTGGTAGCGCTGGGCCACCTGCTCGGCGGTCTGCAGCATGCTCCAATAAATTTCGGGCTTTTTCTTCTGCAAGGCCAAGTCGAAGATCATGTGCATGTTCATCTCCTGCTGCACGCAGGAGATGCTCTCCACGCCGCCGGCCACATACACATCGCCCTCGCCCGTGATGATGCGCTGGCTCGCCAGCGCGATGGTCTGCAGGCCCGAGGAGCAGAAGCGGTTGACCGTCATGCCGCTGGTGGTGACGGGCAGATCGGCCATCAGCGCGATCTGGCGCGCAATGTTCATGCCGGTCGCGCCCTCGGGGTTGGCGCAGCCCATGATCACGTCTTCGACCTCGGCACCCTCGATGCCCGCGCGCTCGACGGCGGCGCGCACCACATGGCCGCCGAGCGTGGCGCCATGGGTCATGTTGAACGAACCCTTCCAGCTCTTGGCAAGCGGGGTGCGGGCGGTGGAAACGATTACTGCGGATGTCATGTTCAAAATCCTGTTGTGTGTTGAGCGTGAAGCGTGGAGCGAGCTGGCGTGGAGCGTGCCAAACGCTCAACGCCAGACGCCCAACGTCAAAACTGCCGGCCCTCGGCCACGAGCTTGGCCAGCAATGGCGCGGGCCGCCAGAACGCCGCATCATCGCGCGGGTTCTGCGCAAAGCGCTGCATCGCCGCCACCACGTTGAACAGGCCGAATTCGTTGGCGTAGTTCAGCGGCCCGCCACGATGCACCGGAAAGCCGTAGCCGAAGATGTAGACCACGTCGATGTCGCTCGCCTTGTTGGCGATGCCCTCTTCCAGGATGTGCGCCGCCTCATTCACCAGGCTGAACACCAGGCGCTGCACGATCTCTTCATCGGGCACCTTGCGCGCCGTGATGCCTTCGCTCTTGCGGTAGTCCTCGATCATCCTGACCACGTCGGCGTTCGGGATCGCGTCGCGCTTGCCGGGAACGTAGTCGTACCAGCCCTTGCCCACTTTCTGGCCAAAGCGCCCCTGCTCGCACAGCAGGTCGGCCGTCTTGCTGTACTTCATGCCGGGGTGTTCCACCGCACGGCGCTTGCGGATCGCCCAGCCGATGTCGTTGCCCGCCAGGTCGCCCATGCGAAACGGCCCCATGGCAAAACCGAATTTCTCGATGGCCTTGTCCACCTGCTGTGGCGTGCAGCCTTCGTCGATCAGGAAGCCCGCCTGGCGCACGTACTGCTCGATCATGCGGTTGCCGATGAAGCCATCGCACACGCCCGCGACCACCGCCGTCTTGCGGATCTTCTTGGCCACCACCATCACGGTGGCGAGCACGTCCTTGGCGGTCTTCTCGCCGCGCACCACTTCCAGCAGCTTCATCACGTTGGCCGGGCTGAAGAAGTGCAGCCCCACCACGTCCTGGGGGCGCTGGGTGAAACCGGCGATCTTGTTCACGTCCAGCGTGGAGGTGTTGGAAGCAAGAATGGCTCCGGGCTTGGCCACGGCGTCGAGCTGCTTGAACACCTGCTCCTTCACGCCGATATCCTCGAACACCGCCTCGATGATGAGGTCGGCGTCCTTCAGATCGTCGTAGCTCAGCGTGGTCTTCAAGAGAGCCATGCGCTGCTCGTACTTGTCCTGCTTGAGCTTGCCCTTCTTGACCTGCGCTTCGTAGTTCTTGCGCATCACGCCCACGCCACGCTCGATCGCTTCCTGCTTCATCTCCAGCAGAGTCACGGGGATACCGGCGTTGAGGAAGTTCATCGCGATGCCGCCACCCATGGTGCCCGCGCCGATCACCGCCACGCGCTCGATCTTGCGCAGCGGCGTGTCGGCCGCCACGTCAGGAATCTTGCTCGCGGCGCGCTCGGCAAAGAACAGGTGGCGCAATGCGCGCGATTCGGCCGACCACATCAGTTGCGTGAACAGGTCGCGCTCGGCCAGCAGGCCGTCGGCAAATTTCTTCTTCGTCGCCGCTTCCACCGCGTCCACGCACTTGGCGGGCGCCGGGAAGTTCTTCGCCATGCCCTTGACCATGTTGCGCGCGAACTGGAAGTAGGCATCGCCCTGCGGGTGCTTGCACGGCAGGTTGCGCACCAGCGGCAGTGGGCGGGCATCGGCGATGCCACGCGCAAACGCCATCGCCTCGTCCATCAGCGATTCGGCGGAGGCGGTGAGCTTGTCGAACAGCTTTTGCCCCGGCACGCCCGCGATGAATTCGCTCTTGACCGGCTCGCCACTCACGATCATGTTGAGCGCCGCTTCCACGCCGAGCACTCGCGGCAGGCGCTGCGTGCCACCCGCGCCGGGCAGCAGGCCGAGCTTGACCTCAGGCAGCGCCACACTGCAGCCGGGCGCCACCACGCGGTAGTGGCAGGCCAGCGACAGCTCCAGGCCGCCGCCCATGCAGACGCTGTGAATGGCCGCCACCACCGGCTTGGCGCATTGCTCCACCAATGAGATGACCGTGTGCAGGTTGGGCTCGGCAAAGGCTTTTTCAGTGCCGAATTCGGTGATGTCCGCGCCACCCGAGAAGGCCTTGCCCGCCCCCGTGATGACGACGGCCTTGACAGCAGCGTCCTGCTGGGCCTTGTCCAGCCCCGCCGCCAGCACCTGGCGGGTGGCCAAGCCCAGCCCGTTCACGGGCGGATTGTTGAGCGTGATCACGGCCACATCGCCGTGTACTTGGTAGCTTGCCGTCATGCTGTCTTCCTTGTCAAAACGAAACGCCAAAAAAGTACGATCGTGCTTTTTGCGGAGTCTAAGCGTCGTTCGCAACGCAGTTTGTCCCGAGAGAGACAAAACCGCAAATGCAGCCAGCGATTGCCGATCTGGAAAAAGATGCACTCACTTTGGGCATACATGCCCTCAATGCACCATACAAGTGCATAAGATGTGCAATTCTGGTGCAATCACCCGCGAAAGACGTTCTTGTCGTCAGGGACGGCAGCCTGGCACGGCTCATGCTCTAAAGGGTTCATACCCCTACCCTGGATGGAGCACTCAGATGGCAAAAACCGTTTCCGACGTCATGAAGATGATGACCGACAAGGCCGTGCAGTTCGTGGATCTGCGCTTCACGGACACCCGTGGCAAGGAGCAGCACGTCACCGTGCCGGTGTCCGCGTTCGATGAAGGCAAGTTCAGCGCGGGGCACGCGTTCGACGGCTCGTCGATCGCCGGATGGAAAGGCATCGAAGCCTCGGACATGATTCTCGTGCCCGACCCGAACACCGCCAACATCGACCCCTTCTTCGAGGAGCCCACACTGATCCTGAGCTGCGACGTGCACGACCCGAGCGACGGCCGGCCCTACGACCGCGACCCGCGCTCGCTCGCGCACCGCGCCGAGGCCTACCTCAAGAGCAGCGGCATCGGCGACACCGCCTACTTCGGCCCCGAACCCGAGTTCTTCGTCTTCGACAGCGTGCGCTGGCATGCCGACATGTCCGGCTGCTTCCTGCAGATCGAGTCGGAAGAAGCCGCTTGGAACACCGGCACCGAATACGCCCACGGCAATTCCGGCCACCGCCCCGCCGTCAAGGGCGGCTACTTTCCGGTGCCGCCGGTGGACAGCCTGCACGACATGCGCTCCGAGATGTGCCTGACGCTGGAGGCGCTGGGCATCCCCGTCGAGGTGCACCACCACGAAGTGGCCACGGCCGGCCAGCTTGAGCTGGGCACGAAATTCAGCACGCTGGTGCAGCGCGCCGACTGGCTGCAGCTGCAGAAATACGTGATCCACAACGTGGCGCACCGCCACGGCAAGACGGCCACCTTCATGCCCAAGCCCATCGTGGGCGACAACGGCTCGGGCATGCACGTGCACCAGTCGGTCTGGAAGGACGGCAAGAACCTGTTCGCCGGTGACGGCTACGCGGGTCTGAGTGAGTTTGCGCTGTTCTACATCGGTGGCATCATCAAGCATGCGCGCGCGCTCAACGCCATCACCAACCCGGGTACCAACAGCTACAAGCGACTGGTGCCGCACTACGAGGCGCCGGTCAAACTCGCCTACAGCGCGCGCAACCGCTCGGCCTCGATCCGCATTCCCTACGTGGCCAATCCAGTCGCGCGGCGCGTCGAGGTGCGCTTTCCGGACCCGCTGGCCAACCCCTACCTGGCGTTTGCCGCGCTGCTCATGGCCGGGCTC
>JAIOIA010000028.1:0-24056 GCA_019912745.1 Comamonas sp.
CACCCGCGCGATAACCCGTGCCCTCACGGCGCGCGCCAAAACCTCCACGCGGGCCTGCATGCCCGCGGCCGTTGCCCCCACCCGGGCGCCCCGCGCGCATGGGCTGCGGCGCGCGCTGCGTCGGCTCCAGCCCCGGCACCACGGCGGTGTTGAAGGGCTGGCGCGTGAAGGCCTCGATGTCGAAAATGCGGCGACGGTCGCGGAATTCCGCGAACGTGACCGCCAGGCCCTGGCGTCCCGCGCGGCCGGTGCGGCCGATGCGGTGCGTGTAGTCCTCGGCCTTCATCGGCAGTCCGAAGTTGAAGACGTGGGTGATGGTGGGCACGTCGATGCCGCGCGCCGCCACGTCGGTGGCCACGAGGATCTGTACCTGGCCGCGACGCAGCGCCATCAGGCGGCGATTGCGCAGACCCTGGCTCAGCGCGCCATGCAGGGCCACGGCGGAAAAGCCGGCCTGCTGCAGATCCTCCGCTAGGGCATCGCACTCGATCTGGGTGCTGGCGAAGACGATGGCCTGGTCGATTTCGGCATCACGCAGCCAGTGGTCGAGCAGCGCGCGCTTGTGCTGGGCGTTGTCGGCCCAGTACAGCACCTGCCTGATGTTTTCGTGCTTTTCCTGAGGCGTGTCGATCTGCAGGCGCTGCACGCCACTGCCGCCTTCGTGCATCACGCGCATCGCGAGCTGCTGGATGCGTGGCGCGAGCGTGGCCGAGAACATCATGGTCTGGCGGCGGTGCGCGGTGAGGCGATGGATTTCGGCCAGATCGTCGGAAAACCCCAGATCGAGCATGCGGTCGGCCTCGTCGACGACGAGGAACTGCACCTCTTCGAGCTTGAGCTGACCCGAGCGCTGCAGATCGAGCAAACGCCCCGGCGTGGCCACCACCAGGTTGGCGTTCTGCAACTGCGCGATCTGGCGCTGGTAGGGCATGCCGCCCACCACGCTGGCGATGCGCAGGCCCTTGCAGTGTCGCACCAGCTCGATCGCGTCGTGCGCCACCTGCTGCGCCAGTTCGCGCGTGGGGCACAGCACCAGCGCGCCGGGCACCGCAGGCTGGAAATGGCGCGCCATCAAAGGGTTCTTGCGCTTGGGACGCTTGGGCAGGGGCTGACCAGCGGCCTCGGCCTCGGCGCACGCGCGCTCGAAGGCCTCGTGCTCCTGGGCCTTGGCCCGCACGTGCTGGGCCAGCAGGGTGTGCAGCACCGGCAGCAGAAAGGCCGCCGTCTTGCCGCTGCCCGTCTGGCTGGACACCATCAGATCGATGAAACCTTCATGATCGGCGCCATGGCCCATGGCCAGCGGAATGGCCCGCGCCTGCACGGACGTGGGTTCGGTAAAGCCCAGGTCGGCCACGGCCTGCATCAGCTCGGGCGCCAGGCCCAAGGGGGTGAAGCCGTTGGTGGCAACGGCGGGAGCAGCGGGCGCGACGGCGCCCGCAGGAATAGCGGTGTTTGTCATGGTGTCCTTGGCCGCGCAGCTTGCCTGCAGCGGCCGTCAGTGGTTCACGGAAAAACATCAACCATCTGACGCGGACCGAGCGCTCTTCAATGACGCTCTGGCGGGCTGTTCACGCTGGCCTTGCGGCCGGCAAACCCGGTGTGAGAAGGGAGATGCACAAATGCGCTTGTTTAGCGCAAGGCTGCAATTATCACACGATACGGGTTTACCCGCAAGATTCAAGCGTTCAGAAAATGCTTGCGGTAGTGCTCCAGCTCGTCGATCGACTCGTGCACATCGGCCAGCGCCGTGTGCCTCTGCGCTTTCTTGAACGACTCCGCCACTTGCGGTTTCCAGCGCTTGGCCAGCTCCTTGAGCGTGCTCACGTCGATGTTGCGGTAGTGGAAATAGGCTTCCAGTTTGGGCATGTACTTGACGAGAAAACGCCGGTCCTGCCCGATGGTATTGCCGCACATTGGCGTGCTGTTCTTGGGCACGTAGCGCTTGATGAACTTGAGGATTTCCTCTTCCGCCTGCGCTTCGCTGAGCATGGACGCACGCACCTTGTCGATCAGGCCGCTCTTGCCGTGCGTGCCCTTGTTCCAGGTGTCCATCGCACCCAGCAATTCATCACCCTGATGAATGACGAGCACGGGCCCCTCCACGCGCGGCGCGAGCTGCGGGCCCGTGACGATGATGGCAATTTCGAGCAGTCGCTCCTTTTCAGGGTCCAGGCCGGACATTTCGCAGTCGAGCCAGACCAGGTTCTGATCGGATTTGGCAAGTTGCGCGGGGGATTCGTGGGTCGATTCAGTCATGGGCGCGATTGTGAACCATGCCCTAAACTTGATTGCTTGCACGCCTGCCTCATGCCTTCACTTCTATCTCCATCGCTGCTTTTCACCTACGTTTTCACGGCGGCGCTCGTGCTCGGCCTGCTGCTGAAGGTCTGGCTCGCCAGCCGCCAGATCCGCAGCGTGGCGCGCCATCGCGCGGCCGTGCCGGCCGATTTCGAAGGCCACGTCACGCTCACAGCGCACCAGCGCGCGGCCGACTACACCATGGAAAAGGTGCGCTTCGGCCTGCTGGAGCTGGCGCTGGCGAGCAGTGTGCTGCTGGGCTGGACGCTGCTTGGGGGGCTCGATGCGCTCAACCAGGCGCTGCTCGGCTGGCTCGGCGGCGGCATGGTGCAGCAACTGGCGCTGCTGGCCTGTTTCGCGCTCATCGGCGGCGTGATCGATCTGCCGCTGCAGTGGTGGCAGACCTTCGTGATCGAGCAGCGCCATGGCTTCAATCAGATGACGCCGCGCCTGTGGCTGGTCGACCTCGTCAAGTCCACGCTCGTGGCCGCCGTGATCGGCCTGCCGCTCGCCGCCCTGGTGCTCTGGATCATGCAGGCGGCGGGGCCACTGTGGTGGCTCTGGGCCTGGGGCGTGCTCGTGGTGTTCAATCTGCTGATGATGATCGTCTATCCGCTCTGGATCGCGCCGCTGTTCAACCGGTTTCAGCCACTGGAAGACGAGGCGCTCAAGACCCGTGCGAGCGAGCTCATGCGGCGCTGCGGTTTCACCGCCAAGGGCTTCTTCGTGATGGATGGCAGTCGGCGCAGCGCCCATGCCAACGCCTATTTCACGGGGCTCGGGCATGCCAAGCGCGTGGTGTTTTTCGACACGCTGCTCAGGCAGCTCTCGCCCGACGAGGTGCAGGCGGTGCTCGCGCACGAGCTCGGGCACTTCAAGCACAGGCATGTGCTGCGACGCATGGCCGGCGTGTTCGTGCTCAGCCTCGCGGGGCTGGCGCTCCTCGGGTGGCTGGCCACGTGCGGCTGGTTCTACACCGGCCTGGGCGTGCAACCCAATCTCACGCTTGACGGCAGCGCGCCAAACAACGCGCTCGCGCTGCTGCTCTTCATGCTGGTGGTGCCGGTGTTCACAGTGTTCATCACACCGCTTTTCGCACAGCTCTCGCGCCGCGATGAGTTCCAGGCCGATGCCTATGCGGCCCGGCAGGCGAGCCGCGGCGACCTGCGCAGCGCGCTGCTCAAGCTCTATCAGGACAATGCCTCCACGCTCACGCCCGACCCGGTCTATGCGCGGTTTTACTATTCCCACCCTCCGGCCACCGAGCGCCTGGCGCATCTGGCCCACGTACCCTCATGACATCCATGCTCCCCAGGAAAGACTGGTCCACGCAACCGCGGCGCGCGCTGTCGGCCACTGAAATCGTGGCGGAACTGACCCACATCGAGGGCTGGGCGCTCGATGGCGACGGCGCGAATGTCGCCATCACCAAGACCTACCGCTTCGCCAATTATTTCGAGACCATGGCCTTCGTGAACGCCGTGGCCTGGATCGCGCACGTGCAGGATCACCATCCCGACCTCTCGGTGCATTACGACCGCTGCGTGGTGCGCCTGAACACGCACGACGTGGGAGGCATCTCGGCCACCGACATCGAGTGCGCGCGCAAGATCGACGCATTGCTCACGTGACACCCTCCCGCGGCCTGGTCGTGGCGGCCCACGGGCGCCACTGCGTCGTCGAAACCCCCGACGGCACGCGACGCATCTGCCATCCGCGCGGCAAGAAGAGCCAGGCCGTCGTTGGTGATCACGTGCTATGGCTGAGCGCGCGCCATGGCGACGGCGAAGGCACGATCGAGCAAGTGATCGAAAGACGCAATCTGCTGTACCGCCAGGACGAAGTGCGCAGCAAGTCGTTTGCAGCCAACCTGGATCAGGTGCTGATCCTGATCGCGGCCGAACCGACGTTCTCCGAAAGCCTGCTCACGCGCGCCTTGATCGCCAGCGAGGCGGCGGGCGTCACCCCCCTCATCGCGCTCAACAAGAGCGACCTGGTCACCTCCTTCGCCGCCGCCTGGCAGCGGCTCTGGCCCTACCGGCACATGGGAGGCGAGGGTCGGGACGCGCACCACTACCGCGTGCTGGCGCTTTCCCTCAAGGAATCGAAGGACGTGGACCGGGCGATGCTGCTCGGCCTGCTCGACGGCAAGACCACGCTGGTGCTGGGGCCCTCGGGCGTGGGCAAGAGCACGCTCGTGAACCTGCTGGTGCCGGGAGCCGCCGCGCTGACCGGAGAGCTCTCGCGCGCGCTGGCGTCAGGCCGCCACACCACGACGACGACGACGCTGTACTGGCTCGACGCCGAGCGGCGCAGCGCGCTGATCGACTCGCCCGGCTTTCAGTCCTTCGGACTCAATCACATCGAAGCCACCGAGCTGGCGCAGCTGATGCCGGACATCGCGGTGCACCAAGGGAGCTGCCGTTTCTACAATTGCACGCACCTGCACGAGCCCGGCTGCTCGGTGCTGGCGCAGGTGTCGGACCGGAACGAACCCGGCGCCATCAGCACGCGACGCCACCACATCTACCGAGAGCTGTTCGCTGAGCTGAATGCCAAGGAATATTGATGAAAAGCGGCTGAAACGCCCGCTCATCACGCGATAAAAGGCATTACAACAAGCGCGCCAGTGTCAGCAAGGCGAGCATCAGCAGCCAGACCACGACCGAGCGCCAGACCAGGCCGACGACGCTGCGCAAATGCCCGAGCTGCGGCTCCTGCCCCGGGGTTGAATCGCTGTCGCCCAGCGACCCACCGGCTTCGAAGGCAGCGGCACCCGCATCGCCGCGGCTGCGCAGTGCCACGCCCCCCAGGCGCACGCCGATGGCGCCTGCCGTGGCAGCGAGCACCACGCCATCGTTGTCACCAGGGAAGCGCTGCGCGTGAAAGCGCCAGCCCTCGATCGCCTCTTCAAAGCTGCCGACGACCGCGAAACACAAGGCCGTGAGTCGCGCGGGAAGCCAGTCCATCACCGTCCAGGCACGCGCCGCCGCATCGACGAGAGCCACGCTCGGCGGGTGCTCGGGCAACGCGGCCGTCGGGCTCCAGTGGCGCGAGGCGAACTCCGCCATGCGATAGAGAACCGCGCCGCTCGGCCCCAGGCCCAGCATGGACAGCCCGGCAAACCAGGCCAACACGCCAAACACGTGCCGGTGCGCGGCAATCACGGAATACTCGATGACATGGCGCACGATCTCGCTGCGCGGCAGTTGCTCTGCTTCCACCTGCTTCCACTCGGCGAGGCGCTCGCGCGCCAGCGCCACGTCGCCATCTTCGAGCGCGTCGCGAATGTCGGTGAAATGGTGGCTGAACTGGCGAAAACCGAGCGTGATGTAGAGCACGAGCACATTCCAGGCCAGCGCCAGGGGCCAGCCGATGAAGTGCAGCAATGCCCAGTACACCGTGAGCACCGCCAGCGGCGGCACACCCACGGCCAGGGTCCAGGTGATCCAGCCGTGCGCCTTCGTGCCGGCATCGAAATTGCGCCGCGCCGACAGCGCCCAGGCGCGCAGGCCCTCGTGGATCGGGTTGCTGCGCGCCAGCGGACGCGCCTGTTCGATCAAAAGGGCCAGCACGATCGCGAAAAAGCTCATGCCGACAATGATAGCGGTGCGTCCAGGCGCATCATCGGCCCACGCGTCACGCGGCCATGAAACGATAAAAATTGCGCAGCATGCCTGCCGTCGCGCCCCAGATGAAGCGCTCGCTCGGCCCATCCTGGTACGGCATGGCATACCACTCGCGCCGCTGGCCTCGCCAGGTCAGACTCTGGCGACGATGGTGCGCGGGATCGAGCAGAAAGCGCAGCGGCACCTCGAAAATTTGTGCCACTTCGGCCGGGTTGGCATGCAGTTGCGCCGGCGGCTGCACCAGCGCCACCACCGGCGTGACGATGAAGGAAGAGCCCGTGACGTAAACCGGCAGAGTGCCCAGCACCTCGACGCCGTCGTACTCCAGCCCCACCTCTTCATGCGCCTCGCGCAGCGCGGTGGCAGCGGCGTCGGTATCCGCCGGGTCGCTGCGCCCGCCGGGAAACGCCACCTGCCCCGAATGGGTGGACAGAGACCGCGTGCGCTCGGTCAACAGCACCGTGGGCTGCTCGCGCAGCACGATGGGCACCAGCACCGCCGCGTGGGCTGCATCGCGCGCCGCGTACCTGGGTTCGCGCTGGATTTCGGGTGTCCACACGGGCGGTCTGGCAAACCGCTCGCGCAAGGCCTCTGGCGTCTGCGCCCGCGACGCTACCGGGGGCAGCGGCTCGCCTCCCCTCAGAAAGGGTAGTGCGCGCGGATCGAAGTGCGGCAGAACGTAATCGGGAGAGACAGGCTTTCGCACGAAAAATCAATGAGGCAACAAAAAACCGCTACAGGCCGGCAGCACTGTAGCGGTTTACGCCGGTGCTGCGGGCGCAGCACGGACGGAATCAGCCTTGGGCGGTGTTGCCGACCTTCACGCGCGAAGGCAGCTTTTCCTTGATGCGGGCCTTCTTGCCGCTGAGCGCGCGCAGGTGGTAGAGCTTGGCGCGGCGCACGTCGCCGCGACGCTTGACCTCGATCTTGGCGATCAGGGGGCTGTAGGTCTGGAAAGTGCGCTCCACGCCTTCGCCGTTGGAGATCTTGCGCACCGTGAAGGCGCTGTTCAGGCCGCGATTGCGCTTGGCGATGACCACACCCTCGTAGGCTTGCAGACGCTTGCGCGTGCCTTCGACGACGTTGACGCTCACGATGAGCGTGTCGCCGGGCGCGAAATCCGGAATCGTGCGGTTGAGGCGAGCAATTTCTTCTTGCTCGAGGGTCTGGATCAGGTTCATGGCTTCATCCATCGATCATGTCCGCGCCGTGATTGGCTGTGGCGCCACCATGGCGCCTAGGATGCCGCGCTTCGAGTGCGCGGCGGCCGGGCAGAGGATCAAAAAGCCCCGCATTATAACAATGCGTCGTCGTTCCCCGGCCCTGGCGCCCGCAAGGCGCAGTCATCATCCGGCATGCGCAGGTCGGGGCGCTCGCGCGCCGTGAGTTCCAGGCGCTGGGCGTGGCGCCAGCGCTCGATCTCCGCGTGATTGCCCGACAGCAGCACCGGCGGCACCGCCCTGCCCCGCCAGATCTCGGGGCGCGTGTAGTGCGGGCAGTCGAGCAAGCCGCCGAGCCCGGGGCTGAAGCTGTCCTGCAACGCGCTGTCCGCGTCGTGCAACACGCCGTCCTGCAGGCGCGCCACCGCATCGAGCAGGGCCATCGCGGCCACCTCGCCCCCCGAGAGCACGAAGTCCCCCAGGCTGATCTGCCGCTGCACGTGGGCGTCGATGAAACGCTGATCCACCCCCTCGTAGCGCCCGCACAGCAGGATGGCGCCGCTGCCCGTGGCCCAGGCCTGCACCCCCGCCTGATCCAGACGCGCGCCCACGGGAGAAAAAAGCACGAGCGGCGCCTCGGCATCACGGGCCTCGCCGCGATCGGCGCGAATGGCCGCGAGACAGCGCGCCAGAGGCTCGGCCATCATCACCATGCCCGGGCCGCCGCCAAAGGGCCGGTCATCCACGCGGCGGTAATGACCCTCGGCATGATCCCGCGGGTTCCACAGCCGCACATCCACCTGACCCGATGCGTAGGCACGACGCGTGACCCCGCTCGCGAGAAATGGCGCGAACAGCTCGGGAAACAGCGTGATCAGGTCGAAGCGCACTCAAAAATCCGGTTGCCAATCCACCGTCATGCGCCGCGCCTTCAGATCCACCTGATCAACGAAGGCCGAGACAAAGGGGATCAGGCGCTGGCATGGCTTGCCATCCTGCGGCTCGCCTTCGAGCATCAGTGTCGTCTGGGGCCCGGACGGCAGCAGCTCCCTGACCACGCCAAGCGCCACCCCTTCGCGATTGACGACGGTCAGGCCGATCAGATCCACCCAATAGTATTCGCCATCTTGCGGCACGGGAAAAGCCGAGCGCGCCACGTGGATGCGCGCGCCGCGCAACTGCTCGGCCACGGCCCGGTCATCAATGCCATCGGCCTGCGCCACCAGGACGCTGCCATGCTCACGAACCTCGCGCATCGCAAGCCGCACCGTGCCATCGAACGGGCACTTCGGACCGTGCGACGCAGGCAGCAAAAACCACTCGCGGGCGCTCAGGAGCGCCTCGGGTTCGCTACTGTGGGCAAATACCTTGAACCAGCCCTTGACGCCCCAGGCCTCGCCGATGCGACCCACCTCGACCGCATCGTCCGGGAGGCTGGCCGCTGGCAGTTGGGGAAAGTCGCTCATGGTTTGAACAAAAACAAAACGGGCCCGTCAGACCAGCCAACGGAGCCCGCGTCGCGCGCGATGCCTGCGCTTCAGGCGGCCTGCTTGGCGACTTGCTTGAGCAGACGGTCGACCGTCGGCGAAGCCTGCGCGCCCACGCTCTTCCAGTAGGTGATGCGGTCCTGCACCAGGCGCAGACCTTCTTCACCCTCCTTGGCGGACGGGTTGTAGAAGCCGACGCGTTCGATGAAACGGCCGTCACGGCGTTCGCGCTTGTTGGCGACGACGACATTGAAAAACGGACGGCCCTTGGCGCCGCCACGAGAAAGTCGAATCACGACCATGGTTGTATCCTTCGGGTGGTTGCCGCGCCGGTGACCGATGCGGCTGTTCTTGCGGCGTTTGAGACACGCAACTGGCCACCCGGCCAGCGACACGCAGCAAAGCCGGTCATTATAACGAATAATCTCGATTCACCGATTCACCATGAAAAACAAGACGCTGGCCACCTGGCTCGCCTTCCTCGGGGGTCCCTTGGGCCTGCATCGCTTCTATCTGCACGGTCTGGGCGACTGGTTTGGCTGGCTGTTGCCAATTCCCACCGCCATCGGCCTCTTTGGCGTGCAGCGCCTGCAGCAGTTCGGCGTGGACGACGAACTCAGCTGGCTGCTGGTGCCGCTGCTAGGCCTGATGATCGCCGCCTGTGCCCTCACCGCCATCATCTACGGCCTCATGCCCTGCGAGAAATGGAACGCCCGGTTCAACCCCCAGGCCGCGCCCGAGGACCCGGCTGGCGAGACCTGGTGGCTGACGGTCTTCGCCGTGGCCGCATCGCTGCTGGTCGGCGCGGGCGTGCTGATGGCGACCATCGCCTTCGGCTTCGAGCACTTCTGGGAATACCAGCTGGCGCAAGCGCGCAAGATGTCGCAGTGAGGATGGCGGGTCGCCGACCACGTCAATACAGCTGCAGGCTGACCCAGTACCCCACGCCGGCGATGAAGGCGCTGGCGGGAATCGTCAGGATCCAGGCCCAGACGATGTTGCCGGCCACGCCCCAGCGCACGGCACTGGCGCGCTGGGTCGAGCCCACGCCGACGATGGCGCCCGTGATGGTGTGCGTGGTCGAGACGGGAATGCCCAGCCAGGTGGCGAGGAACAGCGAGAGAGCGCCGCCCGTCTCAGCGCAGAAGCCGCCCACGGGCTTGAGCTTGGTGATCTTTTGCCCCATGGTCTTGACGATGCGCCAGCCGCCGAACATCGTGCCCAGACCCATGGCCGTGTAGCAGGCGCCAATCACCCAGATGGGCGGCTCGGCGTCGCTGGCGGATGCATAGCCCGTGGCGATGAGCAGCAGCCAGACGATGCCGATGGTCTTTTGCGCGTCGTTGCCGCCATGCCCAAGGCTGTAGGCGCCGGCCGACAGGAGCTGCAGGCGCCTGAACCACCGGTCGATGCGCTGCGGCCGCACGCGCCTGAGCAGCCAGGCCATGAGCACCATCATCATCGAGCCCAGGATGAAGCCGAGCAAGGGCGAGATGAAGATGAAGGCGACCACCTTGAAGATGCCGCTGGCCACCAGCGCGCCCGCGCCGGTCTTGGCGATCACCGCGCCCACGATGCCGCCGATGAGCGCATGTGAGGAGCTGCTGGGGATGCCGTAGTACCAGGTGATGACGTTCCAGGTGATCGCCCCGGCCAGGGCGCCGAAGACCACGTGCGTGTCCACCACGTGGATGTCCACGATGCCCTTGCCGATGGTGGCGGCCACGCTCAGGTGAAAGACGAAGATGGCGACGACGTTGAAGAAGGCGGCGAAGACCACGGCCTGCGTGGGCTTGAGCACGCCGGTGGAGACCACCGTGGCGATCGAATTGGCGGCATCATGAAAGCCATTCATGAAGTCGAAGGCGATGGCCAGCACCACCAGCAGAATCACGACCCACAGGGCGGTCTGTACGGGTTCCATGTGCGAGAAGGAAGAGTTGAAAGGGGCGTGGGATTCAGGAATTTTCGAGGATCACGCCCTCGATGTGATTGGCCACGTCCTCGCACTTGTCCGTCACCGTCTCCAGCAGCTCATAGATTTCCTTGAGCTTGATGATCTCGCGCGCATCCACCGCGTCGCGAAACAGCTTGCTCATGGCGCTGCGCAGCACGCGATCGGCATCACCCTCGATGCGGTCGATTTCCTCGCACACTTTCAGCGCCCGCTCGATCACGGCCGGATCGGCGATGCGCCCGAGCATCTGCACGGCGTCGAGCACGAGGGCGCAGCACTTGCCGCAGAGATCGGTGAGCTGCAGGACTTCCTCGGTCACGTGCTGGAGGTCGTACAGTGCCATGGCCTCGGCCGTGTCCTGCAGCAGGTCGGCGACGTCGTCCATGGTGTTGATGAGCGAGTGGATCTGCTCGCGATCGATCGGCGTGATGAAGGTGCGGTGCAGCGCGCGGTTGACTTCATGCGTCACCCGGTCGGCCGCGCGCTCGGCGTCGTCAACCTCCTGCTGGTATTTTTCGCGCTGGCGCGGATCGGCGTAATTGGCCACCAGGGCCGAAAAAGCCTGCGATGCCTGCACGATGCAATGCGCGTGCTGGTTGAACATTTCAAAAAAATTGCCCTCGCGGGGCAATAATTTTCCAAACAGCATGCACTCTCCTGGTGGGATCGGATCGGCGGCGATGCGCGCCACACGGATGGTGCGGCGCCATCCGCAACAGGCGCGATTTTACCTGCCGTCACTCGGTATTCTCCCGATCTGGTCGCGAAAGGCCAAATCCCCTATAACGACCACAGTTCCCCCGCACGGCGCCACGCGCCGCCCTTCATGCAACGCCAGCCTCCGAACGCCGAGACCCCTGCCACGCCCCTGACCGGGCTGGTGCTCACCGGCGGCGGCGCCCGCGCGGCCTACCAGGTGGGGGTACTGCAGGCCATCTCGGAGCTGCGCCGCGTGTGCGAGCCGGGCGCGCGCGGCAACCCCTTTCCCATCATGGCCGGCACCTCGGCCGGGGCCATCAACGCGGCGGCGCTGGCCTGCGGCGCCGACCAGTTCGACCGCGCCGTGCGCCGCGTGGCGCGCGTGTGGAGCCATTTTCACGCGCACCACGTGTATCGATCGGACTCCATCAGCATGCTGCGCAGCGGGGCCAGCTGGCTGACCCTGCTCTCGCTGGGCTGGATGGTGGCGCGCTGGCAGCGCCTGCGCCCGCGCTCGCTGCTGGACAACGCGCCACTGAACGAGCTGCTGCAGCAGCTCGTGCCGCTCGTGCGCCTGCCCCTGATGATGCGCCAGGGGCACATGCATGCGCTGGCCATCACCGCGTCGAGCTACAGCTCGGGCGAGCACATCACGTTCTTCGAAGCGGGCGACCGGCTCGTGCCCTGGGTGCGCTCGCAGCGGCGCTCGATACGCGACGAAATCCGCCACGACCACCTGCTCGCCTCCTCGGCCATTCCCTTCATCTTTCCGGCCCAGGGCATCGACATCGACGGCGCCACCGAGTATTTCGGCGACGGCTCGATGCGCCAGTCCGCGCCCATCGCCCCGGCCATCCATCTTGGGGCCGAACGCATCCTGGTGATTGGCGCCGGGCGCATGCACGAGTCGGGGCGCGACCCCACGGCCGCGCCTTCCACAGGCTACCCGAGCCTGGCCCAGATTGCCGGGCACGCGCTCTCCAACATCTTCCTGGACGCGCTGTGGGTGGACGTGGAACGCATGCAGCGCATCAACAAGACGCTGTCGCTGATTCCACCTGAACTGCGCACCAACAGCGCGCTGCGGCCCATGCAACTGCTGGTCATTGCGCCATCGCAGCGCCTGGACGCCATCGCGGCGCGCCACGTGCAATACCTGCCTGTCACGCTGCGGACCCTGCTGGGCGCCATAGGCGTGTCCTCGCACCAGCAGGAAATCCGCAGCGCGGCGCTTGCCAGTTACCTTTTGTTCGAAGAAAGTTACACTCAGGAACTTATTGCGTTGGGTCGCTCCGACGTGAATGCCCGCCGTGAAGAGGTCATGGCTTTCTTCGGCTGGAGCGAACCGGATGCGAACGCGTCATCTTTGAGCTGACACACGAGGAGGCTGCACCCGCCCATGCGCCTTGCATTCGGCACCTTGCGCTACTCCAGGCTGCGACTGTCGCTGATCCTGCCGTTCGTTGCGCTGATCGCGCTACTGACCGGCATGATCGGAGTGCTCTGGTACTGGACGGGGACGCGCACGATCTCCAATCTGTCGCAGCAGCTGATGGATGAAATGGTCGAGCGCATCAGCCTGGCGATCGATTCCAACGTGCACATGTCTGGCGCCATGCTGGAGACGGCCTTCCCCACCGGGCTGCCCGCCAGTCCCGACATCGCGCAGGATCTGCCGGCGCTGCGCCAGCGCCTCTGGGCCGCGACGTCGCTGAGCGGGCGCACGGGCGACTACGTGCACTACGGCAACATCGCCGGGCAGAGCATCGGGCTGCTGCGCACCAATGCCACACAAGCCGAAGTGCGCCTGAAGACCCGCGAGCAGGACCCGCGCACGTATTACCGGCTCGACGGCATCACCGGCACGCCCGAACCGGCCTCGGTCGAGAGCGCCCACTTCGACCCACGCACCCGCCCCTGGTTCGTGGCTGCACGCCAGGCGCAGGGCGACGTCTGGACACCGATCTACATCGATTTCAACTCGCGTTTTCTGGTCATGACGCGCTCACGCCGCGTGCTGTCCGCCAGCGGTGCCTTCGAGGGCGCGGTCGCCACCGATCTGTTTCTCGATGCACTGCAGAAGTTCGTCGCCGAACTGCCGATCACTTCGGGCGGGCAGGCGATGATTCTGGAGCCCGATGGCTCCATCGTGGCGATTTCCGGCATGCCCAATGTCCGCATCTCGCCAGATGGCACCCCGGAGCGCGTGCAGGTCGACTACAGCGGCAACTCCGCGCTGGCGGCCACGTTCAATGCCCTGCGCCAGTCGTTCGACACCAGCACGCCAGGGCACCGCGAGTCGATCGCGGTCGACGTGCAAGGCCAGGCGGTGCAAGTGGCCTACCAGCGCATCAGCGACACGGCCGGGCTGAACTGGCTGGCCGTCGTCGCGCTGCCGCACAAGGACATGCTCGCGGGCATACGCCGCGATGTCACCCTGATGCTGGCGCTCGGGCTGCTCGTACTCGGCGTGGCGCTGATGATAGGCTGGCGCATCTTCGGCGGGCTGGCAAGCGACATGCGCCAGCTGGCGACCGCGGTGCGCCGGGTGGGCCAGGGCGACATCGACACCCCGATCACGGTGGCGCGCAATGACGAAATCGGCGAGCTCGCGCGCAACTTCCGCCACATGCGCCACAGCCTGTTCACCGACCCGTTGACCGGCCTGAGCAACCGCGGCGCCTTGCAGCACATCCTGGAAGCCCTAACGCGTCCGAGCCCGGGGCCGGCGCCGGCGCCTTTTGCGCTGCTATTCATCGATCTCGATCGCTTCAAGCCGCTGAACGACCGATGGGGGCACGACAACGGCGATCTGGCGTTGATCGAGGTGGCTCAACGCCTGCGCGAACGGCTGCGGGCGGACGACATCGTGACACGACTCGGGGGCGACGAATTCGTGGCCGTGGTGCGCGGCATCGACAGCGATCCGCAGGCGCGCGCCACCTGCGAGCAGCTGAAGGAGGCAATCGCGCAGCCGCTGCGCACGCTGCAGGGCGCCGCGGCGGGCGCATCGGCCACGGTGGGCGCGACCATAGGCTACGCGCTCTATCCGCGCGACGCGACCGACCCGAGCACCTTGCTCAAATACGCCGACGAAGACATGTACCGGCACAAGGCATCGAGCCGCGCCCGGTGAATCCGTCCTGACGGCGTTTCCTACAATGTCCGGTTTCGCCTTGTCCGTTTGATCGCCATGTCCGCCCGCAAGATTTTCGTCACCACCGCCCTGCCCTACGCCAACGGCAAATTCCACATCGGCCACATCATGGAATACATCCAGGCCGATACCTGGGTGCGGGCGCAGCGCATGCAGGGCGCACGGGTGAACTTTGTCGGCGCCGACGACGCTCACGGCGCGCCCATCATGATCGCGGCTGAAAAGGCGGGCAAGACACCGCAGCAGTTCGTGGCCGACATCGCCGCCGGGCGCAAGGAGTACCTGGACGGTTTTCACATCGCCTTCGACAACTGGCACAGCACCGACGCACCGGAAAACCACGCGCTGGCGCAGCAGATCTACCTGGACCTCAAGGCGAACGGCCTGATCGAGACGCGCACCATCGAGCAGTTCTTCGACCCCGAGAAGGCCATGTTCCTGCCCGACCGTTTCATCAAGGGTGAATGCCCGCGCTGCCACGCCAAGGACCAGTACGGCGACAACTGCGAGGTCTGCGGCGCGGTGTATGCGCCCACCGAGCTCATCAACCCCTACTCCGCGCTCTCGGGCGCCAAGCCCGAGCTCAAGACCTCGGAGCACTTCTTCTTCAAGCTCTCGGATCCGCGCTGCGTCGAATTTCTCAAGGAGTGGACGCAGAACGGCGTACATGTGCAGCCGGAGGTGGCCGCCAAGGTCAAGGAATGGTTCGGCACGCGCACGAATCCCGATGGCTCCACGAGCACTGGCCTGGATGACTGGGACATCTCGCGCGACGCGCCCTACTTCGGCATCGAGATTCCCGACGCCCCCGGCAAGTACTTCTACGTCTGGCTCGATGCGCCCATCGGCTACCTCGCGAGCCTGAAGAACCTGCTGGACCGGCGTGGCGAGGATTACGAGGCCTACATGGCCGATCCGCAACTCGAGCAGGTGCACTTCATCGGCAAGGACATCATCACCTTTCATACGCTGTTCTGGCCCGCCACGCTCAGGTTCAGCGGCCGCAAGACGCCCACGAAGATCTGCGTGCACGGCTTTCTCACCGTGAACAATGGCGAGAAGATGAGCAAGAGCCGGGGCACGGGGCTCGATCCGCTCAAGTACCTGGAACTGGGCATGGACGCCGAGTGGCTGCGCTACTACCTCGGCGCCAAGCTCAACGGGCGCAATGAAGACATCGACTTCAACCCCGAGGATTTCATGGCGCGCGTCAACGCCGATCTGATCGGCAAGTACGTGAACATCGCCAGCCGCGCGGCCGGGTTCATCGCCAAGCGCTTTGGCGGGCGACTCGGCGCCGTCTCGGGCGATGGACAGGAGCTGCTGACCCTGCTGCGCGCGCCCGCGGCCGCGATCGTGCAGGCCTACGAAGACCGCGACACGGCCCGCGCCGCGCGCGAGATCATGCTGCTGTGCGACAGGGTGAACGCCTACGTCGATGCCAACAAGCCCTGGGAGCTGGCGCGCCAGGAAGGCCAGGACGCGCGCCTGCACGACGTGTGCTCCACCTGCATCGAGGCCTTCCGCGTCCTCACCATCTACCTCAAGCCCATGCTGCCTTTCGTCGCGCAGCAGGTGGAAAGCTTCCTGCAGGTGGCGCCGCTCGCGTTTGCCGACGCGCAAACCCTGCTGGGCGCGGGCCACGCCATCGGCACCTATCAACACCTGATGCAGCGCGTGACCGTCGAGCAACTCGACGCTCTCTTCGCCCTGCCCGAGCCGGAAAAGGTCCTCCCTGGTGGAGAGGCCATCGCCCCCGAGATCAAGATCGACGACTTCGCCAAGGTCGATCTGCGCATCGCCAGGATCGTCGAATGCAAGGCGGTGGAGGGCTCGACCAAGCTGCTGCAGCTCACGCTGGACGCGGGCGAGGGGCGGCTGCGCAACGTGTTCTCGGGCATCTCCAGCATGTACCGACCCGAGCAGCTCGCAGGCAAGCTCACCGTGCTCGTGGCCAACCTCGCGCCACGCAAGATGAAGTTCGGCGTGAGCGAAGGCATGGTGCTCGCCGCCAGTCATGCGGACGAAAAGGCGCACCCCGGCATCTACGTGCTCGAACCCTTCCCCGGCGCGCAGCCCGGCATGCGGGTTCACTGAAAGTATAGCTACTCATGCTTTCTGCATAAGCGTTTGAGCCCGATTTTGCTTGAAGGCTTCTGCATGCCCATCCCCTCCGACCGGCGCCGCCTGCCGCTGATGGCCACGCTGGCGCTCGGTGCCGTGGCCGCCTGCAGTCGGCATGCGCCCGGGCTGCAGGGGCCATCCCCGCGGGCGCCACGGTGCTCGCGCTGGGGGATTCGCTGACGCAGGGCGTGTGCGCCGATGCGCAGCACGCCTATCCGGCCGTTCTGCAGGCGCTCAGCGGCTGGAACGTGGTCAATGCCGGCGTCTCGGGCGACATCAGCGCGCAGGCGCCCGAACGCCTGCCCCGGCTGCTGGCCAAGCACCATCCGGCGGTGGTGCGGGTCGGCCTGGGTGGCAACGGTTTCCTGCGCCGGATGAGCGCCGCCGCCAAGGAAAACCTCCGCGTGGCCTGCCGGATGTCGCAGGACCGTGGTGCGCCGGTGGTGCTGATCGCGGTGCCGCAATTCTCGCTGCTCGCCGCCAGTACGGGCAGGCTGAGCGACCACCCGCTCTACGCCGAGCCGGCGGGCGAGCTGCACATCCCTCTGTATGCGGGGGGCCGGTCGGGGGGTGCTCGGTGACACGCGCCTGCGCTCCGACCAGGTGCACGCCAATGCCGGCGACTACCGGCAGTTCGCCGAGGGCCTGGCACAGCGGCTGCGCGAACTCGGGCTGCTGGCGCGCGGACCTACCCGGCCCATTGCCCGGCGTCGGGGCTCGTGCGGCGTTGCGCAAGGCCGCTGAACGATTCGGCCATGGGTCAGCTGCGCCGCTCAGCGCCCGAGCCCGCCGGCGCGCGGCCCCGCGCCAGCCAATCGGCCAGCCGCTGCACCCCTTGCGCCAGGCGCGCCACATCCTTCGAAGCGAAACACCAGCGCAGCCAGCCTTCGCCCTCGGCGGAAAACGCCGCGCCCGGCGCCAGGCCGATCCCGGCTTCGAGCACCAGGCGCTTGGCCAAGGTCAGCGAGTCAGCTTGCCCGTCGATGCGCACGAAGGCGTACATCCCGCCCGGCGCGCTGCTGGTGTGCACAGCGGGCAGCGCCTGCAGCGCAGGCACCAGCGCATCGCGGCAGGCGCGCATGTGCGCCACGATGCGCGGTGTGATCTCGGCCACGTGCCGCAGCGCGGCCAGCGCGCCTCGCTGCACGAAGACCGGCGCGCACGAGGTGTTGAATTCGATCACCTTGCCCATCTGCGCCGCCATCGCGGGCGGCATCACCATCCAGCCCAGGCGCCAGCCCGTCATCAGAAACGCCTTGGAAAAGCTCTGCACCACGACGAGCCTGTCGTCGGGCGCCGCGATGTCGAGAAACGACGGCGCGGCGCCACTCGCGGTGTCGCCCCGGTAGTACAGGCGCTCATACACCTCGTCGGCCAGAATCCAGGTGCCCGTCGTGCGGCAATGCGCGAGGATGGCCCGCTGCTCCTCGCGACTCAAGGTCCAGCCCGTGGGGTTGTTGGGGGCATTGAGCACCAGCAGGCGCGTGCGCGGCGTGATGGCGGCCAGCAGCCGGGACAGGTTCAGCGTCCAGGCGTCATCGGCCTGCGGCTCGAGCGCCACGCAGCGCACCCGTGCGCCCATGATCCGCGGCTGCCCGGTCAGATTGGGCCAGACGGGCGTGAGCACCACCACCTCGTCGCCCGCATCGACCAGCACCTGCATCGCCAGCATCAGCGCATTGACGCCGCCCGAGGTCACGGCGATGCGCTCGGCCGCCACCGGGCCGTGCAGCCCGCTGGTGTAGCCCGCCAGCGCCTCGCGCAGCTCGGGCAGGCCCATGTTGTGGGCGTAGAAGGTCTCGCCCGCCTGCAACGACGCGACGGCGGCGGCGCGGATGACCTCGGGCGTGACTTCATCGCTCTCGCCGAACCAGAACGGCAGCACGTCGGCACGCCCCATGCCGACGTTGGCCACTTCGCGGATCTTCGATCCTTCAAGATTCAATATCGCGGTGCGCATGGTTTCCTTTCTGCAGGGATCAAGCATCGCACAGAAGCCGCGGGCATGCCGCCGGCACCGGCTTGCCGCTACCATTGCCGCCCATGTTCAGTTACCGCCACGCCTTTCACGCCGGCAACCACGGCGACGTGCTCAAGCACACCGTGCTCATCGCCTGCCTGCGCCACCTCACGCAAAAGGAGACGGCGCTCACCGTGATCGACACGCACGCGGGCGCTGGCCTGTACCGGCTCGACGGCGACTACGCGCGCACCACCGGCGAAGCGGCGGACGGCATCCTGCGCCTGCCGCAGGCCCCGGCGCTCGTGCCGGCGCTACAGGACTACCTGGACGTGGTGCGCAGCTTCAACGGCAAGGGCGCCCCGCGCATCTACCCCGGCTCGCCCTTCATCACGCAGCGCCTGCTGCGTCCTCACGACCGCCTGCGACTGTTCGAGCTGCACCCGAGCGATCTGCCCACGCTGGTGCGCAACGTGGCGCAACTGGAGGCCGGCAGCCAGATCGCCGTGCTCTCCGAGGACGGGTTCGAGGGCATCAAGAAATTCTTGCCGCCGCAGCCGCGCCGCGCTTTGCTGCTCTGCGACCCAAGCTATGAATTAAAGAGCGACTACACGCGCGTGCACGCGACTCTGCAGGAGGCGCTCAAGCGCTTCGCCACAGGCTGCTACGCGATCTGGTACCCGGTGATCGCGCGCCCCGAGGCGCACGAGCTGCCGCGGCGCCTGAAGGCGCTGGCCGTGCGCGCGGGCAAACCCTGGCTGCACGCCACGCTCACCGTGAAGTCGGCACGCCTGCGCAAACTGGACGACGGCAGCGAGCAGCGCCCGGGACTGCCCGGCAGCGGCATGTTTCTCGTCAACCCGCCTTACACCCTGCACGCGCAACTGGAAGCGGCGCTGCCGCAAATGGTCGAACTGCTGGGGCAGGACGAGCACGCCGGCTACAGTCTGCAGGCCGGTTGACATCTGCACGCGGCGCTATCGGCGCTTGCCGCTGTCCTTGGGCGCCAGAAGCTGCGCCGAGACCGGCCCCGTATCCGCGGGCGATGCGGCCCCGTCGCTGCCCGCCTGCAAGGCCTCGCCGCCGAGCGCCGGCACGCAGCCCGTGTCGCCCTCATCGGCCTGCCAAAGCTGAACCGGCTTGATCCCCAGCCCGATCATGCCGAGCTCGCGGGCGGCTGCCTGACTCAGATCGACGACGCGATCGCCCGAGCCGAACGGCCCGCGATCATTGATGCGCACCATCACCGTCTTACCTGTCACGAGGCTGCGCACGCACACCCGCGTGCCAAACGGCAGCGTGCGGTGCGCCGCCGTGAAGTCAGAGCGGTCGAAGCGCTCGCCACTGGCGGTGCGCCGTCCGTGCAGCCCCGGCCCATACCAGGAGGCCAGGCCCTGGTCGAGCAGAAGACCGCCGGGTTGCCCAGGCTCGCCCGCGGATGCCGTCTCGGGCGCGGGCGTCGGCGTCTGGACAGCCGCAGGCGCCATCGGTTCGGCCGCCGCAGCCGGCGCCGGGGTCGTGACGCCTGTTGCCGGCTCAGGCAACTTCTCTTCCCGCACCGGCGCCGTGCAGGCGATCAGCAGCAAGGCCAGCGCGCTGGCACTTGCGAGCCGGGCCGGTCCGCGCCACGCCATCAGGCCTGCTTCACCCGCCCCACACGGTGGCACAGCTGCAGCGTCGACACGCTCTGGTTCATGGTGTAGAAATGCAACGCGGGCGCACCGCCGGCCACGAGCTGCTCGCACAGGCGCGTGACGACGTCGAGCCCGAACGCGCGGATGCTCGCCACATCATCGCCAAACCCCTGCAGGCGCAGGCGCAGCCAACGTGGCACCTCGGCGCCGCAGGCGTCCGAGAATCGCAGCAACTGCGTGGAGCCCAGGATGGGCATGATGCCCGGCACGACAGGCACATCCAACCCCGCGCGGCGCGCTTCGTCGACAAAACGGAAGTACGCATCGGCGTTGAAGAAATACTGCGTGATCGCCGAATCCGCCCCCGCACGTACCTTGACCGCGAAGGCCTTGAGATCGGCCTCGGGCGAGCGCGCCTGCGGATGCATTTCGGGGTAGGCGGCCACCTCGATATGGAAGTGCCTGCCGGTTTCCGCCCGGATGAAGGCCACGAGATCGCTCGCGTACTGGAACTCGCCACCCATGCCGTAGCCGCTGGGCAGATCACCGCGCAGCGCCACCAGGCGCTTCACGCCCATGGCCCGCAGCTCGGCAAGCTGCGCGCGCACCGTCTCGCGCGTGGCGCCGATGCACGAGAAGTGCGAGGCGGCGGGCACACCCTCGGCAAGGATCTCGCGCACCGTGGCCAGCGTGCCCGCCTGCGTGGAGCCGCCCGCGCCGTAGGTGACGGAGCAGAACTCCGGGCGCAGTGCGTACAGCTGCTCGCGCACGGCGCGCAGCTTGCCCACCCCTTCAGGGGTCTTGGGCGGGAAGAATTCAAAACTGACCGGCACGCCCATGCCGTCCTCCATTTCATGCTGAAAATGGCTGCAGCGCTTGTGTATCAAGCGCTGCGAGCTATGCTTTCAATACCGATAGCTGTCAGCCTTGTACGGCCCGCTCACCGGCACGTTGATGTAGGCCGCCTGCTCGGGCGTGAGCGTGGTGAGCTGCACGCCCAATTTCTTCAGCTGCAGCCGCGCCACCTTTTCGTCCAGCAGCTTGGGCAGCACATAGACCTTGCCCTTTTCGTACTCGCCGGGCTTGGTGAAGAGCTCGATCTGCGCCAGCGTCTGGTTGGCGAAGCTGGAGCTCATCACATAGCTCGGGTGGCCGGTGGCGCAGCCCAGGTTCACCAGCCGTCCCTTGGCCAGCAGCGTGATGCGGTGGCCATCCGGGAAGATGATGTGATCGACCTGCGGCTTGACCTCTTCCCACTGGTATTTTTCGAGCGAGGCGACGTCGATCTCGTTGTCGAAGTGGCCGATGTTGCAGACGATGGCTTCGTTTTTCATCACCGCCATGTGCTCGTGGCGGATCACGTCGCGGTTGCCGGTGGTGGTCACGAAGATGTCGGCCTTGTCGGCGGCATCCTCCATGGTCACGACCTTGTAGCCCTCCATCGCCGCCTGCAGCGCGTTGATCGGGTCGATCTCGGTCACCCAGACCTGCGCGCGCAGGGCAGAGAGCGCCTGCGCGCAGCCCTTGCCCACGTCGCCGTAGCCGGCCACGAGCGCCACCTTGCCCGCGATCATCACGTCGGTGGCGCGCTTGATGCCGTCCACCAGACTCTCGCGGCAGCCGTAGAGGTTGTCGAACTTGCTCTTGGTGACCGAGTCGTTGACGTTGATCGCCCTGAACAGCAGCTCGCCCGCGGCCGACATCTGGTGCAGTCGGTGCACGCCGGTCGTCGTCTCTTCGGTCACGCCGACGATGTCCAGGCTCTTGCGCGTGTACCAGCCCGGGTCCTGCGCCAGCTTGGCCTTGATCGCGGCGTAGAGGATGCGCTCTTCCTCGCTCTTGGGATGCGCGAGCACCGAGGCATCCTTCTCCGCGCGCTGACCCAGGTGCATCAGCAGCGTGGCGTCGCCGCCATCGTCCAGAATCATGTTCGGGCCTTCGCCTTTGCTGCCCCGCGCGCCGAAATCGAAGATGCGGTGGGTGTAATCCCAGTAGTCCGCGAGCGACTCGCCCTTGATCGCGAACACCGGCGTACCGCCTGCGGCAATCGCCGCGGCCGCATGGTCCTGCGTCGAAAAGATGTTGCACGAGGCCCAGCGCACCTCGGCTCCCAGGGCTTTGAGCGTCTCGATCAGGACGGCAGTCTGGATCGTCATGTGCAGGCTGCCGGCGATGCGCGCGCCCTTCAGGGGCTGGCTCGCGGCGAATTCCTCGCGGATGGCCATCAGGCCGGGCATTTCGGTTTCGGCAATCGCGATCTCGCGGCGGCCCCAGCCCGCCAGGCTGATATCGGCAATCACATGCTCGGGGGAAGTGGAGAGAACAGCGCTCATGGTGTGGTCCTTCAAAAAGAAACGGAACCACGCAGGCAGGCGCCTGAAACACGAATCACCGCACCGGCACAGCGTGGGTGAGCGTCGTTGCAGGAAAGAGATTCCGAGCCTCGCGCCCCGCCATGCTGGGGGCGCTGCAACGCTCCTCGGAAAGGGGGAAATTATACGGAACGCCGTAAAATCGGCCGCTTACCGCGCACCGCCGCGCCCGCCACCGCTTTGCCGCCGCGCGCACCCGCGCGGCCTCGTACCCAAGATCGTGTCTTACGCCAAAGAAACCCGGCGCCGCCGCACCTTTGCCATCATCTCCCACCCCGACGCCGGCAAGACCACGCTGACGGAGAAGCTCCTGCTGTTCTCGGGCGCGATCCAGATCGCCGGCGCCGTCAAGGGCCGCAAGGCCAGCCGCCACGCCACCAGCGACTGGATGGAGATCGAGAAGCAGCGCGGCATCTCGGTGGCGTCCAGCGTGATGCAGATGAGCTACCGCGACCACGTCATCAACCTGCTCGACACGCCCGGCCACAAGGATTTCTCCGAAGACACCTACCGCGTGCTCACGGCCGTGGACTCGGCGCTGATGGTGATCGACGCCGCCAACGGCGTGGAGGCGCAAACGCGCCGCCTGATCGAGGTCTGCCGCCAGCGCGACGCGCCCATCATCACCTTCGTCAACAAGATGGACCGCGAGGTGCGCGATGCGCTCGACATCCTGGACGAAGTGGAGCGCGAACTCGGCATGCCCTGCTGCCCCATCACCTGGCCCGTGGGCCACGGCAAGACCTTCGGCGGCATCATCGACCTGCGCACGCGCAGCATGACGGTGTTCCAGGCCGGCAGCGACAAGCGCCCGCAGGACTTCGAGGTCATCCCCCTCACCGAAACCGAGCGGCTGCGCGCGCGCTTCGGCAGCGCCTTCGACGAGGCACTGGAGAGCATGGAACTGGCCGTGGGCGCCTCCGCCGAGTGGGACCACGAGGCTTTCCTCGCCGCCCGGCTCACGCCCGTGTTCTTCGGCTCGGGCGTGAACAATTTCGGCGTGCAGGAAGTGCTCAACGCCGTGGTGGACATGTCCCCGCCACCCGGCCCGCGCAAGGCCTGGACCGAGGTGAACCGCCAGCGCGAGGAAGTCACCATCCACCCCGAGGACAAGGGCTTTTCCGGCGTGGTCTTCAAGGTGCAGGCGAACATGGACGCCAACCACCGCGACCGCATCGCCTTCGTGCGCGTGGCCAGCGGCAAATACACGCCGGGCATGAAGATGAAGGTGCAGCGCACCGGCAAGGAGCTGCGCCCCACGAGCGTCGTCACCTTCATGAGCCAGCGCCGCGAGGCCGTCGATGAGGCGTATGCCGGCGACATCATCGGCTTCACCATTCACGGCGGCGTGCAGCTGGGCGACAGCATCACCGACGGGCCGAATCTGCAATTCACCGGCCTGCCCTTCTTCGCGCCCGAGCTGTTCATGACCGTGGTGCTGAAGAACCCGCTGCGCTCCAAGCAGCTGCAGCAGGGCCTGATGGAGCTGGGCGAGGAAGGCGCGATCCAGGTCTTCAAGCCCGACGCCGGCGGCAACATGCTGCTGGGCGCCGTGGGCCAGTTGCAGTTCGAGGTGGTG
>JAIOIA010000236.1:0-7870 GCA_019912745.1 Comamonas sp.
CGCGGGCAGCGAACTCGAACACTCCCGGCGCGTTGATCGGATCGACCCCGACCTCGATCACGCTCTTGGGCGGGAAGCGCCCTTGCAGCAGCAGTTTGGAGAGCGGATTTTCGATGCGCTGCTGGATCGCTCGCTTCAAGGGCCGCGCACCGAACACCGGATCGAACCCGACCTTGGCGAGCTCCGCCATCGCCGTGGGCGCGACGTCCAGGAACAGCTCCAGCTTGTCCAGGCGCGATTGCAGCTGGCGCAACTGGATGCGCGCGATCGCCTCGATATTCTTGGCATCGAGCCCGTGGAACACCACCGTCTCGTCGATGCGGTTCAGGAATTCGGGCCGGAAGTGGTTCTTCAGCTCGTCGAACACCGCATCCTTGATGTCCTCATAGGGCTGCCCCGCCATGCTCTGGATCATGGGACTGCCGATGTTGCTCGTCATGATGATGACGGTGTTCTTGAAGTCCACGGTGCGCCCCTGCCCGTCCGTCAGGCGCCCGTCGTCAAGCACCTGCAGCAGCACGTTGAACACGTCGGGGTGCGCCTTTTCCACCTCGTCGAGCAGCAACACGCTGTAGGGCTTGCGCCGCACGGCCTCGGTCAGATAACCACCTTCCTCATAGCCAACATAGCCCGGAGGCGCACCAATCAAGCGCGCCACGCTATGCTTTTCCATGAATTCGCTCATGTCTATGCGCACCAGGTGGTCTTCGCTGTCGAAGAGGAAACCCGCCAGGGCCTTGCACAGCTCGGTCTTGCCCACGCCCGTGGGGCCGAGGAACAGGAAGGAGCCCAGCGGCCGGTTCGGATCCGAAAGACCCGCACGCGAGCGGCGAATCGCATCGGCCACCGCCGTGATCGCTTCGTCCTGGCCCACGACACGCTCGTGCAGCTTGTCCTCCATCTGCAGCAGCTTGTCTTTTTCGCCCTGCATCATCTTGGCCACCGGAATGCCGGTGGCGCGGCTCACCACCTCGGCGATCTCCTCGGCGCCCACGTGCGTGCGCAGCAGCCTGTGTTTGGGCGCGTCGCCCTCGGCCTCGCTGTCCTGCGCTTCCTTCAGGCTCTTCTCGAGCTCGGGGAGCTTGCCGTATTGCAGCTCGGCCACCTTGTTGAAATCACCCTTGCGCTTGAGGTCCTCGATCTGCGTGCGGATCGCGTCAATGTCCTTCCTGATCTGCTCGCTGCCCTGGGCGCTCGCCTTTTCCATCTTCCAGATTTCTTCCAGATCGGCGTATTCACGCTCGGCCGCGGCAAGTTCTTCCTCGATCAGCTGCAGGCGTTTTTGAGATGCCTCATCGTGCTCCTTCTTCATCGCCTCGCGCTCGATCTTGAGCTGGATCATGCGGCGGTCGAGTTTGTCGAGTGCCTCGGGCTTGGAGTCGATCTCGATCTTGATCTTGGCCGCGGCCTCGTCGATCAGGTCGATGGCCTTGTCCGGAAGAAAGCGATCGGTGATGTAGCGGTGCGACAGTTCCGCTGCGGCCACGATGGCCGGGTCCGTGATATCCACGCCGTGGTGCGCCTCATAGCGCACTTGCAGGCCACGCAGGATGGCGATGGTGTCCTCGACGCTGGGCTCATCGACCAGCACCTTCTGAAAGCGCCGCTCCAGAGCCGCGTCTTTTTCGATGTACTTGCGGTATTCGTCGAGCGTGGTGGCACCGATGCAGTGCAACTCGCCGCGCGCCAGCGCCGGTTTGAGCATGTTGCCGGCGTCGATCGCGCCCTCGGCCTTGCCCGCGCCCACCATGGTGTGCAGCTCGTCGATGAAGAGGATGATGCGGCCCTCGTCCTGCGCCACTTCCTTGAGCACGGATTTGAGGCGTTCCTCGAACTCGCCGCGGTACTTGGCACCCGCCAGCAGCCCCGCCATGTCCAGCACCAGCACGCGCTTGCCCTTGAGCGATTCGGGCACCTCGCCCGCGATGATGCGCTGCGCCAGGCCTTCGACGATGGCGGTCTTGCCCACGCCCGGCTCGCCGATCAGCACCGGGTTGTTCTTGCTGCGCCGCTGCAGCACCTGGATGGTGCGGCGGATTTCGTCGTCGCGGCCGATCACCGGGTCGAGCTTGCCCAGACGCGCGCGCTCGGTCAGATCGAGCGTGTATTTCTTCAGCGCTTCGCGCTGGCCCTCGCCCTCGGCACTGTCCATGGTCTGGCCACCGCGCACCGCCTCGATCGCAGCCTCGAGCGCCTTGCGCGTCAGGCCCGCCTCCTTGGCGATGCGGCCGGCCTCGCCGCTCGAATCGGCCAGCGCGAGCAGGAACATTTCGCTGGCGACGAACTGGTCGCCACGCTTGATGGCTTCCTTTTCGGTCGCCTGCAGCAGCTTGAGGAGGTCGGGGCCGGGCTGCACCTGTTCCTGCCCCTGCACAGCGGGCAGGCGCTGGATGGCCGCCTGCGCATCCTGCGCCAGACGCGCGGTATTCACCCCGGCGCGCGCGAGCAGGGCCTTGGGGCCGTCTTCCTGCTGCAGCATGGCCGCGAGCAGGTGCTCGGGCTGGATGTAGGCGTTGTCTTGGCCGAGCGCAAGTGACTGGGCGTCGGCCAGCGCTTCCTGGAATTTGGTGGTGAGTTTGTCGAGTCGCACTTTGAATCGCCCCCGAAAATTGTGTAGAACTGTGAGCGATATGCGGGCCTCGGACGATGATTCAAGTCGCGGGAGGATGCAGGCGCACGCCGACATAGCCGCTTTTCGCCACTTGGGTGCACAGCGCAGCCCACTGGCAACCCGCGCAGGCGCCACGGATACTGCTCTCGGCAAAGGCCGAGCGCAAGCGCCTGACAACGCGGGCTGTCAAGCGCCAGACGTCCTGCGGACCCGGCGGCCCCAGCAGCGGCATCAGTTCCCTCAGCGCCCAGTCATCGCGCAGACGCACGGTACTTGCGTGACAGTGCGCGCAGTTGCCCTCGGACGCACACAGCGGGGCGCAGATGGCATCCGGCCCCGGGATCAGGGCAAACTTTTCACCCGCGCTCAAGCGCGCCACGATGCGGTCGAAATTCTCGACAAACCCGGGGCTGTAGCCTGTGCCCGCATAGGTCAGCAGGCACAGCAGGTGATGGGCACGCAGCGCCAGCGTCATGCGCGGCCCAGGCGCTTGCGCCCTTCGTGCCACAGCGCCAGCGAAGCGGCCCCCAGCGCCGATTTGACGACATCGCCCACGAGGAAGGGCAGCACACCGAACTGCCAGCCCTTTTGCGCGCCGATGAGCACACCCAGCCACGCGCCGCCCACGGCCAGAATCAGCGTGGTGCACAGCAGCATGGCCCAGAATGCACGCAGGGGATGCGCGCCGTCCCAGCCGCGCGCGACGAGCCAGCCCATGAGCATGGCCGCGAGCGGAAACGCCAGCAGGTAACCCGCCGTCTTGCCCATGAAGGGCGCGACCCCCCCCGCACCACCGGCCAGCACCGGCATGCCCGAGAGCGCTTCGAGCAGCCAGGCCAGCACCGTGAGCCCTCCCAGGCGCCAGCCATAGAGCGCCCCCACCATGAGCACGGCAAAGGTCTGCATGGACACCGGCACGGGCTGCAGCGGGATGCTGACATAGGACGAGGCGGCGAGCACCGCCGTGCCTCCCAGCACCAACAGCGTCTGGCGCTGCCAGCTGGCAGAAGGGGCGGGGCGCAGGGCCAAGGATGCGGTCGCAGGCTGAACCATGGGGATATCTCCAACGAATAGGGAAGCGACGCAGTATCCAGGCATCATGCGAATATGTCAACTATAATTTTGAATTATGGTTGACAAAAAATAAGTAGCTTCCTCGCGTCAGCGGCTCGCCATGCTGATGCACACTCGCATCATGAAACAAGGCTTTTCCGCCCAGGACCTGCTGCAGCAACTGGCCAGCGGCGAGGCCGTCTCAGGCGAATGGCTGGCCACCCGGCTGGGTCTCACGCGCGCGGCCATCTGGAAGCAGATCGCGGCGCTGCGCGCCACCGGCCTGCCCATCGAAGCACGCACGGGCGCGGGCTACCGCCTACCCTGGGCCATCGAGCTGCTCGATGCGCAGCGCATCACCGCCGCGCTGGCGCCACACGGCGCGCCGGTGCAGGTGTACTGGCAGCTCGACTCGACGCAGAACGAGCTGGCGCGCCTGGCCCATGCCCCCGACCTCACGGTCGTGATGGCCGAAGGCCAGAGTGCGGGGCGCGGGCGGCGCGGGCGCGACTGGCACTCACCGCCGGGCATGGGCATCATGCTCTCGTGTCTCAAGCACTTCGACTGCGGCCCGGCGGCGCTCTCGGGACTGTCGATCGCCATGGGGGTGTGCGTGGTGCAGGCGCTCACCAGCCTCGTCGCCCTTCCCGATCTGCGACTAAAGTGGCCTAACGACCTGGTGGTGGCGGGCCGCAAGCTGGCCGGCATCCTGATCGAGGTGGACGGCGAGTACGACGGGCCCTGCGTGGCGCGCATCGGGCTGGGCCTGAATCTGCGCCTGACGCCGGATGCGCAGCAGGCACTCGGGCAACCCGCCATGGGCCTGGCCGATGCGTGCGCCGACCCGCTACCCGACCGCAACCTGCTGGCGGCCCGCCTGATCGAGCATATGCGCGCCGGCCTGCTGCGCTTCGAACGTGAGGGCCTGGCGGCATTCGCCAGCAATTTCTCCCGCCTGGACAGCCTCGCGGGGCAGACGCTCACCCTGCACGGCGCCCAGGGGGCGCGGCACGGCACAGGGCGAGGCATAGACGAACGCGGCGCTCTGCGCGTGGAGATGGACGGGCGCATCGTCAGCGTCCTCAGCGACAAGGTATCGGTGCGTTCCCAGGAATCGCTCAATCCCCCGCGTTGGAAGCCGTGACGCCCCAGCGCGCGAGCGCCGCGTCGTCGCTCTCGCGCGCGTCCACCCAGCGCGTGCCCTCGGGGGTGGTTTCCTTCTTCCAGAACGGCGCCTGGGTCTTGAGGTAGTCCATCAGGAACTCGCAGGCCATGAAACTCTCGCCGCGGTGCGCCGAGGTCACGGCCACCAGCACGATCTGATCGAGCGGCTGCAGCAGCCCCACCCTGTGGATCACGCGTACGCCAAGCAACTCGAAGCGGGCGCGCGCCTCCTCGATCATGGCGATGATGGATTTTTCCGTCATGCCGGGGTAGTGTTCCAGTTCCATCGCGCTCACCGCGCCGTCGCCGCCGCGATCGCGCACCGTGCCGACGAAGCAGCAGACGGCGCCCACGCGGGCATCGCGCTCGCGCAGGCGGGCCAGCTCGGCGGAGACATCGAAATCCTCGGTCTGGATGGAAACGCTGCTGAACATGAAGGACGATCGCACGGACGAATAAACTTGTCGTGAACCGCCTACTTTACGCCCTTGCCCTCATGGCCACCCTCGCCTTCTCCGCCCACGGCTACACGCTCTACCCCTCGCCACAGAGCGCGCACCGCGCCGTCTTTGAATTCCACGTCTTCGTGCCCCATCCCTACGCCATCATCGACTTGGAGAGCATGGCGCTGAGCGGGCGAGCCAGCCTGTTTGCCGCGCACCGCACGGCCGACGGCAAGATGGGGCAGCTGGTGACCTTCGAGCTGCACGCGGACCGGCTGCGCTTCGAGCAGCGCTTCACAGCCGATTGACGCATGGACGACGACAACCAGATCATCGTGCCGCCCTCGTTCATCGCACTGTGCAGCGATGCGCGGGGGCGTTTGCGCATGAGCGCCGCCGCGGTGCGCGATCGCTATGAACTGTGTGAAGACCTGGCCTGCGGTCTGGTGGAGCGCGCGCAGCAGCTGCATCACGACGCGCCTTCCGAGCAGGGCGTGCTCGCGGGCATGCACGCCGCCCTGGTCACGCCGACCAGCGCTCTGGCGCCCGAGGAGGCGCGCTGGGTGGTGCTGCGGCTGGCGGAACTGCTGGGCTGGCACAGCCCGGAACTGGCCGAGCCCGGCCTCAGCCCCCGGTGACCGGCGGGAAGAACGCCACTTCGGCGCCATCGGGCAGTGCCGCGTCGCCATGGGCCATCAACTGATCAACCGCCATGCGCACCGCGCGACCGGCGGCCAGGCATTCGGCCCAGGGCGCACCACGCGCGATCAGTTCCTCGCGCAGCGCCGCAAGCGTGGCGGCGTGGGTGCTCACGCGCTCGTGGTCGCGGCCCACGGCCTCGCGGATCGAGGCGAAATAGCGCACGGTCACGGTTTTGGCGGCGATCACAGCAGCTCCGACCACGGGATGAAGCGCACGACATCGCCCCGCGCAATGGGCGTGTGCGGCGGGTTGTCCACCACGCCATCGGCCCAGGCGACGGACGTGAGCACGCCCGAGCCCTGGTTGGCGTAACGCTCGAGGCGCCCATCGGCCGCCCGGCGCACGCGCAGGAACTCGCGCCTCGAATCGGCCTTGAGCCAATCGAAATCAGCGTTTGCAGCTACTGATTTATGGGCCACCTCGCGCACCCCCTGCAGGCGCAACAGGAAGGGGCGCACCAGCAGCACGAAGGTGATGAAGCTGGACACCGGGTTGCCCGGCAGCCCCATGAAGTGCGCCTGGCGTCCACCGGCGCGCACATGGCCGAAGGCAAAGGGTTTGCCGGGCTTGATGGCGATCTTCCACAGATCGAGCGCCCCGAGCTGCTGCACGGCGGGCTTGACGTGATCTTCCTCGCCGACCGAGACACCGCCGCTGGTGACGATCACGTCGCAGCGCTCGGCGGCCTGCGTGAGCGCCGCCAGCGTCGCGCCGAGCGTGTCTTCGACCACGCCCAGATCCAGCACCTCGCAGCCCAGGCGCTGCAGCAGGCTGCGCAGAAAGAAGCGGTTGCTGTTGTAGATGCGGCCCTCGCGCATCTGTTCGGGCGCCACGGCGCCGGGCATCACGAGTTCGTCGCCGGTGGAAAAAAGCGCCACGCGCGGGCGGCGCGCAACGGTCAGCTCGGCCATGCCGACGCTGGCCGCGAGGCCGAGCTCGGCCGGCCCCAGGCGAGTGCCCGCCCCCAGCACGACGCTGCCGCGCAGGATGTCCTCGCCGCTGCGGCGTATGCACTGCCCGGGTCGGGGCACGGTGTTGACCTGCACGCGATCACCATCGAGCGGCGCGCATTCTTCCTGCATCACGACGGCATCCGCGCCTTCGGGAATCGGCGCTCCGGTGAAGATGCGCGCGGCCGTGCCTTTGGCCAGTGGCGCCCCCACATGCCCCGCTGCGATGCGCTGTGAGAGGGGCAGCACCGTGCCCGCCTGCGCCACATCGCTGCTGCGCAGCACGTAGCCGTCCATGGCGCTGTTGTCGTGTGGCGGCACCTGCAGCGCGGAGACCACGTCCGCCGCCAGCACGCGGCCCTCGGCCTCGAAGAGCGAGACCGATTCGGTGTCGGTCAATGCCGCCGCGTGCGCAAGCAGCTCGGCCAGTGCGTCGTCCAGCGGTTTGAGGGGTGTCTTCATGCATGCTCTCTCGATGCCACCGCGGGATGCGCATGGGGCGGCGCGTACTCGAAGTCGCTCGCGTTCTGCAGCATCCACTGCACGATGCCGGCCGGATCGTTGAGGTCCAGCAGCGGCTGGCGCACGGGCTCGGGCAAACGCGCGGGGTCGTCGGTGGCGACGGCAAGGATACGCGGATCGTGCGGGTAGCGCACGGGGCGCTCGCCGCGGCCCGGCTCGGGCTCGCGCCAGACTTCGATCTTGGGCAGCGCGGCGAGCTTGAAGCCCTCCACCAGCACCCAGTCCACCGTGCTGAGCTGCGCCAGCAGCGCGTGCACGTCGGGCTCGATCGCCGAACCGTATTCACGCATCAGCGCCAGGCGCTGGTCCGAGGCGATGAGCACTTCGTAGGCGCCGGCCTGGCGGTGGCGCCAGCTGTCCTTGCCCGGCTGGTCGATGTCGAAGTGGTGGTGCGCGTGCTTGAGTACCGACACGCGCAGCCCCCG
>JAIOIA010000237.1:0-10396 GCA_019912745.1 Comamonas sp.
GGGTGGGACTGACCACACTGCTGCTGGGCGGCTTGGCGGCCATGTTCCAGCGCGACATCAAGGGCGTGCTGGCCTATTCCACCATTTCGCATCTGGGGCTCATCACGCTGCTGCTGGGTCTGAACAGTGCCCTGGCCGCCGTCGCCGCAGTCTTTCACGTCATGAATCACGCGACTTTCAAGGCCTCGCTGTTCATGGCCGCGGGCATCGTCGACCACGAAAGCGGCACGCGGGACATGCAGCAGCTCTCAGGCCTGCGCCACATGATGCCCATCACCGCCACGCTGGCGATGGTGGCGGCCGCGGCGATGGCGGGCGTGCCGCTGCTCAACGGATTTCTTTCCAAGGAAATGTTCTTTGCCGAAACCGTCTTTCTCGACGCGTCCCCGGCCATGCGCACTCTGCTGCCCATCGCCGCGACGATTGCCGGCATGTTCAGCGTGGCGTACTCGCTGCGGCTCATCGCATCGGTGTTCTTCGGCCCCGCGGCCCGCGACCTGCCACGCACGCCGCACGAGCCCACGCGCTGGATGCGAGTCCCGGTCGAGCTGCTCGTGGCCATCTGTCTGGTGGTGGGAATATTTCCGCAATGGTCCATCGGCCCGGCCCTGGCGGCGGCGGCCCGTCCCGTCGTCGGCGATGTTCTTCCGGTTTATAGTCTGTCCGTCTGGCACGGTCTGACAGCTCCGCTGGCGATGAGTGTGATCGCGACGCTGATGGGCATCGCGATCTACGGATTTTTCCTGCGCAAGGACGCCGGCATGGCGGTCAAGGTGAGAACGGCGAGCCTGAACGGCAGCTGGTGGTTCGACCGCCTGACCATCGCCATCACCCGCGGCGCCCGCGCAGGGCGTCGGTACGCAGGCACGCGGCGGCTGCAGTGGCAGATGCGCTGGATCGTCCTGGCGGCCCTGGCGGCCGCCGCATTGCCGCTGTGCTCCACCGCCGCGCACCTGGGCGAACGCGGTAGCCAACCGCCGTCCGCGGTCTTCATCATCTTGTGGTTGACAGGCGCCCTCTGCGCGCTTGCCGCAGCCTCGCAAGCCAAATACCATCGGCTGGCGGCGCTGATGCTGCTGGGTGGCACGGGCCTGTGCACGACGCTCACCTTCCTCTGGTTTTCCGCGCCCGACCTCGCGCTCACCCAGCTGGCCGTGGAATTCGCGACGACGATCCTGATGCTGCTCGGCCTGCGCTGGCTGCCACAGCGGATCGAAGATCTCCGCGACGCCCGCGCAGAGGCGCTGCGCACCCGAGCGCGGCGCGCGAGCGATGGCATCATCGCCTGCCTCAGCGGCCTGGGCATGGCCTGGCTGGCCTACGCGCTCATGAGCCGCGATTTCCTCAGCGGCGCTTCCACGTTTTTTCTGGAAAACGCCGGGCCGCTGGGCGGCGGTGCCAATGTCGTGAACGTGATGCTGGTGGACTTCCGGGGTTTCGACACCTTCGGCGAAATCGTCGTGCTCGGCATCGTCGCGACCACCATTTACGCCCTGCTACGCCGCTTTCGGCCCGCGCGCGAAGCCATGGATCTGCCGCCGCAGCAGCGCGCCCTGCCCGCCGATCTGCAGACCGATCTGCTCAACCCGCGCGACGCCAGCGACACCGCCATCGGCTACCTGATGGTTCCCGCCGTCCTAGCGCGGCTGCTGCTGCCGTTCACCGCGCTCGTGGCCATCCACCTTTTCCTCCGTGGCCATGACGACGCGGGCGGTGGCTTCGTCGCCGGACTGGTCTTCTCACTCGCCTTGATCGTGCAATACTTGATCTCGGGCACGGTCTGGGTGGAATCGCACGTGAGGGTGCTGCCCGAACGCTGGATGGCCATCGGACTGCTGCTGGCATTGCTAACAGGCCTGGGTTCCCTCCTCGTCGGCTACCCCTTCCTCACCAGCCATGTGGCGCATTTTCAGCTTCCCTGGCTCGGCGAGATCGATGTGGCGAGCGCGCTTTTCTTCGATGCCGGCGTGGCGCTGCTGGTGATCGGCGCCACCTTGCTGATCCTGACGGCCATCGCGCACCAATCCGTGCGCAGCCACCGCCATCACGCGCACCTTCTCGCCGCGCGCGAGGACAACCTGGGCCAGGGAGCCGCGTGATGGAGCTCGTCCTGGCGCTTTCCATCGGGGTCCTGACGAGTTGCGGCATCTGGCTCATGCTCAGGCCACGGACGTTCCAGGTGATCATGGGGCTGAGCCTGCTGTCCTACGCCGTCAATCTGTTCATTTTCTCGACGGCGCGCCTGGGCCTCGCGCAGGGCAAACCCCCCATCCTGAGCCCGGACAAGGCTCTGGATCTGCTGCACTACGCCGACCCCTTGCCGCAGGCGCTCGTGCTCACGGCCATCGTGATCGGATTCGCGATGAACGCGCTCTTTCTGGTGATCCTGCTGGCTCTTCGCGGGATGGCGGGCACCGACCACGTGGACGGCTCGGATGCCGAAGCGACCGAACTCACCACCCCCTCATGAACGACGCACGGCAGCTCATTTCCTCCCTGATGCCGCACCTGATGCTGGCGCCCATCGCGCTTCCCCTGGCGACGGCAGCCCTGCTGTTGCTGGTGCGCGAAGAGCGCGAGCGCCTGAAGATGTCCGTGAACATCGGCTCCACGGCCCTCGGCCTGCTGTTCGCCTTGGCCTTGCTGATCTGGAGCGACGAAGGCACAACCCAAACCGTGGGCGTCTATCTGCCGGGCAACTGGCCTGCATCCTTCGGGATCGTGCTGGCGCTGGATCGTCTGTCGGCACTGATGCTCGTGACCAGCAGCATCGTGGCCCTCGCGAGCGTGGTCTTTGCCTGTGCGCGCTGGCACCGCGCCGGGGTACTGTTCCATGTGCTGTTCCAGTTTCAGCTCATGGGACTCTCGGGAGCCTTCCTGACGGCAGACCTGTTCAATCTCTTCGTCTTTTTCGAAATCCTTCTGGCAGCCTCCTATGGCCTGCTGCTGCATGGCTCCGGGCAAACCCGGGTGCGGTCGGGCCTGCACTACATCGCGATCAACCTTGCCGCGTCGTCGCTGTTCCTCATCGGGGCCGCCGTGCTCTACGGGATCACGGGCACACTGAACATGGCCGACATCGCCCGGGCCATCACGGCCCTGCCCGAGGCGCACCGTGGACTGCTGCACGCGGGCGCGGCCATTCTGGCCATAGCCTTCCTGATCAAGGCGGGTGCGTGGCCGCTCAATTTCTGGCTCGTGCCTGCCTACGCCGCCGCGGTGGCGCCCGTGGGCGCGCTGTTTGCCGTGCTCACCAAGGTGGGCGTTTACGCACTGCTCAGGCTGTGGCCACTCTGGTTCGGCGACGCAGCCGGTGAGTCCGCGCACTGGGGCGGCGTGTACCTGAGTGGTGTCGGCATGCTCACGATGGCCTTCGGTGCCATCGGCATACTGGCCTCGCAGCACCTCACCAACCTCGCGGGCCACGCCGCCATCCTGTCGTCGGGCACGCTGCTGGCCGCACTCGGCATGGGCTCCCCCACGGTCACGGCCGGGCTGATGTACTACCTGCCAGGCTCGACCTGGGCGGTGGCCTGCCTTTTCCTGCTGTCCGATCTCATCAGCCGCTGGCGCAACGACGGGGCGAGCACGGCGCCCTATCAACGTGACGACACTCCCTTCCTCACGCCCGAGCTGCTGCCCAGCGAGAATTTCAACCTCGACGATGAACAGCAGATCGTCGTCGGCCGCGCCATTCAGGGCGCCACGGCTTTTCTGGGCCTAGCGTTCCTGCTCAGCACGCTCTTGATGGCGGGGCTGCCCCCGTTGTCGGGCTTCATCGGCAAATTCGCGATGCTTTCGGCCGCCCTGGCCGGTTTGGATCCTCGGGGCCTGTCGAGCCCGCAGCCCCCGGCGATGATCTGGCTGCTCCTGATCCTGATGCTGTCCACCGGGCTGGCCACCCTGATGGCGTTGACGCGCGTGGGCATGCGCCAATTCTGGTCCGCGCACGACAGAAATCCGCCGCAGCTTAGGGTGCTGGAGGGTCTGCCGATCACGGCACTTCTGGTAGCCTGCATCGCATTGGCCCTCGGCGCCGGGCCCGCCATGCGCTACACCACGCTGGCGGCGCAGGCCCTGCACGCGCCAGCAGCCTACGTCGGCGACATTCTGTTGGCTCGGCCCGTGGGAACGCCTGCGCGATGAAACGCCTGTTTCCCGCGCCGCTGGTCAGCATCGGCTTGTTCGCCGTCTGGCTGCTGCTGCACCCCGGGTGGGGCCGAGGGCATCTGCTGCTTGCATTGCTGCTGGGGCTAGGATTGCCGTTGCTGCTGCGAGGCCTGCGTCCGCGGCGGGTGCGCGTGCGCCACCCGATCACGATACTCAAGCTGTGCCTGCGGGTGGTGGCCGACACCACCCGCTCCAATCTGGCCGTTCTGCGCTATCTGCTGCGCCCGGCTCACCGGCCGCACCCGGCCGGTTTCGTTGAAATTCCACTTCAGATGCGCGATCCCAACGCGCTGGCCGTGCTGGCGATGATCGTGTGCATCACACCCGGCACGGTCTGGGCTGAAATTTCGCTGGATCGATCCGTGCTGATGCTGCACGTGCTGGAAGTCGCGGACGCCCGGGCGATCATCGCCCACGTGAAGGCGCACTACGAGCGCCCCCTGATGGAGATTTTCGAATCATGACCCCCCCCTTGCTTGCGTGGGCCACGCCGCTGGCCATGGGCATGCTGGTTCTGGCCATGCTGCTCTGTCTCGTGCGCATGCTGCGGGGGCCTGCTGCGCAGGATCGCGTGCTGGCGCTGGACGCGATGTACCTGAACGCTATGCTGCTGATCCTGGTGCTGTGCATGCATTGGGGCAGCACCGACTACTTCGAGGTCGCGCTGCTCGCTGCCCTGCTCGGTTTCCTCGGCAGCACGGCACTGGCAAAATTTCTTCTGCGCGGGGAGGTCATCGAATGAGCACGATGCCGCTGTGGCTGGATGCCTTGATTTCCGCACTGGTGCTGCTGGGTGCCACCATTGCACTGACAGGCTCCATGGGCCTGCTCACGCTGCCAAGCTTTTTCACGCGGATGCACCCGCCGGCCACCATTGCCACGCTGGCGTGCTGGTGCATCCTGCACGGCGCGTTTGCCTTTTTCTGGTGGCAGGATGGCGTGGCGCCGCTGCGCCTGTACCTCATCGCGCTCTTCCTGGCCACGACCGTTCCCATCACTAGCATCTTCCTGATGCGCGCGGCCCTGTTCCGCGCGCGCCGCGCCGCAGCCGCCGTTCCGGCAAGCCTGAGCGGCCAGGTGTTACCGGAAGAAAGTGCCGCCGAGCCATCACGGCGCCGCTGAGAACTCACCCTGGCGTGCTATGGTGCCACGGGCACGCCGGGTATGACCACGCGGCGCGCGCTGTGACTGGCGGGTACGGCGCGCACCGGCACCAGATCGGCCAGCGTGACCCCGTCGAGGACGGCCAGGTAACTGCGCGTCGCGCGTTCGAACACGCCTTTGAGATTGCAGTTGCTGCTGATGCGGCAGGTGCTGTGACCGCTGCCGAAGCACTCCACCATCTCGAAGTTCGACTCGGTGGCACGCACCACGGCACCAACCACGATGTCCGATGGCGGACGCATCAGCCGCATGCCGCCGCCGCGCCCGCGCGACGTATCGAGCAGCTCCAATGCCGCGAGCTGACGCACGATCTTGGTGAGATGGCTGCGTGAAATCCCGTGGGCCTGTGCGATCTCGCTGATCGTCACCGGCTGGTCACGGTTCTCGTACGCGGCGCAGTACATCAGCACACGCAGCGCGTAATCGGTCCACTGTGTCAGATGCATGCGTCAGGTCCACGCGTAAAGTGTCGTTTCGCGTGCATTTTATTGAACCGCCAAATCCTCCACCCGCGGCCGGTCAATAGTGCGGCGGTATCTCGCCTCGCGGATCGCGCTGAGCCGCGGGTCCGCCACTGTCCTGCAACTGCTGGCGCAATTGCGCCATCTGCAATTGCAGCCGCTCGATGTCCTGCCGCTGCCGGTAGATCGTCAGGTTCAACTGCTCCAGCAGATCTTCGGCAAAGGCCGCCTTGACTTCCAGCGCCTCAAGGCGCTCATGCACGTCGCTCATGCTCTTCAGGCCGCCAGCGCGCGGCCCAACCGCGCCACGCCCTCGCGAATCTTGTCCGGATCCGCCGTGGCAAACGACAGCCGCAGCGTGGCGGTGTCGGGTTGGGAACAATAAAACGGCGCTCCGGGTACGAAGGCCACGCCCTGCTCAATGGCCTTCTGGGCAAACAGCTTGCCATCCGCGACCTTGCCATCTTCGCCCGTCAGGCGCACCCAGACAAAGAGCCCGCCACGGGGCTCGACGAACGCGACCGCGTCATCCAGCTCGGCACGCAGCGCCTCGCACATCACCGCTGCCCGTTGCGCATAGACGCTGCGCACGCGCTCTAGCGTGGCCGACATGCGCCCCGCCTGGAGATACCGGGCTGCCGTGGCCTGGGCGAAGGTGCTGGTGTGCGCGTCGCTGAACTGCTTGCACATCGTGGCTCTGGCCAGCAGTTCGGGCGGCGCGATCATCCAGCCCACGCGCAGGCCGGGCGAGAGCACCTTGCTGAGCGAGCCGCAATGCACCAGCAGCTCGCGGCTGCCGGCCACCTGGGCACAGAGCGCGAGCAGGCTGGGGGGCGGCGCATCGCCGAAATAGAGATCGCCATAAGGGTCATCCTCCACCACCGCCGTCTGGTACTTGACGGCCAGCTCCAGCACGCGTTTCCTGCGCTCCAGGCTGAGCATGGCGCCGCTGGGGTTGCCGAAGGTCGGAATCAGGTACACGAGCTTGGGCCGATGCTCGACGATGAGCTGCTCCAGCCGATCGACGTCCACGCCGTTACCGTCGATCGGCGCACTCACCAGGTCCGCGCCGTAGAGGCGAAAGCACTGGATCGTCGCGAGGAAAGTCGGCCCTTCGACGATGACCTTGTCTCCCGGATCGATCAGCGTCTTGCCGATGAGATCCAGCGCCTGCTGACTGCCAGTGGTCACGATCAAATCCTGCGGCGCCACGCCCGATGCGCCCTTGGACGCCATGAACCGCGCGAGCTGTTCGCGCAGGGCCGGATAGCCTTCCGTCGCGCCGTATTGCAGCGCGTCGCCCGGCTCGTCGGCCAGCACGCCGTCGACGGCTTCGCGTATGCCCTGCACATCGAACATCGCGCTGTCGGGAAAACCACCGGCAAAGCTGATGATGCCGGGCTTGCCCAGCAGTTTGAAGAGTTCTCGGATGGCCGAGGTTTCTACGTTGTCGAGGCGGTGGGCAAACGGGATGGGCATCAGGATGTCTCTGAAAACTTGAAATCAAGGCAGGGATTGTCGTCAATTAGCGAGCCGGTTGTACAGGGCGACAATCGACGCATGAACCATGCGGCCATCGAAGCTTTCTTTGCCACCCTCAGGGCGGCCAATCCTCACCCCGTGACTGAGCTGCACTATACGAGCGTGTTCGAACTGCTGGTGGCCGTGCTGCTTTCGGCGCAGTCCACGGATGTGGGCGTGAACAAGGCCACGGCCCGGCTGTTCCCTGTGGCGAATACGCCGCAGGCCATCCTTGATCTGGGCCTCGAGGGGCTGGAGCGCCACATTCAGACCATAGGCCTTTACCACACCAAGGCAAAAAACCTGCTGCAGACCTGCCGCATCCTCATCGAACGGCACGGAGGCGACGTGCCGCGCACGCGCGAGGCGCTACAGGCGCTGCCGGGCGTGGGCCGCAAGACGGCGAACGTGGTGCTCAACGTCGCCTTCGGCGAACCGACGATGGCAGTGGATACGCACATTTTCCGCGTGAGCAATCGCACGGGGCTGGCGCCGGGCAAGACACCGATCGAGGTGGAACACCAGCTACTGGAACGCGTGCCCGCCAAGTTCCTGCCCGATGCGCACCACTGGCTGATCCTGCATGGACGCTACGTGTGCCTGGCGCGCACGCCACGCTGCTGGGAGTGCAGCGTGGCCACGTACTGCGACTTCGAGCCCAAGACGCCCGCCCCGCCGCGCTGATCAGACGGCGCACTGCTCCTGCGCCATGTAGCGCACGCGCCACTCCTCGAACGTGAGCGTGTCCGCCGCTTCAATCGCGCGCTGACGTGCCAGCGAATCGCGCGCCATCGCGCAGTAGCGTTCTTCCTGCGCCTGCGACCAGGGGCTGGACAGCAGCATCTCGCGCGCGGTGTGCGAACGCGCCGTGACAAAGGCGATGTAGTCGTTGCCGTGCAGCTGCGTGAGCTCGGCCAGAACGCGTGCCGAAGGGGTCTTGTCAGGCTGGCGCAGGACCTCGCCGGCCTGAGCGAGCGCCCGGACGTAATCACTGCCACCCATGGCCTGATCAAGCCGCTGCGCGATCGGCTTGCATCGATGCAGGATTTCACTGCCCCAATCGACGAGCGCAACCTGCTCGCCATCGCGCACCAGACCCAGACCTGGCTCGCGACCACGCTCGGCGGCCAGATGCTGGTTGTGCTTGACGGCCGCAATTTCCTCGGGCGTATCGGGCGGACTGTCCGAAAGCAGGCAGTGCAGCAGGAAGATATCCAGCACACGCATGGTGTCCGGGCGGATCCCCACCGGCTCCAGCGGATTGATGTCCATGAGCCGCACCTCCACGTACTCCACGCCGCGCTCGCGCAGCGCGCGCAGCGGCCGCTCGCCGCTTTGCACCGTGCGCTTGGCGCGTATCGTGCCGTAGAACTCGTTTTCGATCTGAAGCAGGCTCGTGCCCAGTTGGTTGTAGTCCCCTCCGAGGCTGCGCACGCCGATGGCCTCGTAGGCGGGATACGGCCGGGTCAGTGCCTCGTGCAGCGAGGCGGCGAAGCCCTGCAGGCCGTTGTAGCTCACCGCCAGGCTCGCCTGTGCATCGCTCTGGTAGCCGAGCCGCCCCATGCGCAGTGAGGTGGCGTAGGGCAGCCCCATCGCGCCCTTCCCATCACCTAGGGGAACGAGGCTATGCTGGCGCCCCTCGACAAACCCCGGTGGCAGCGCGGGCGACGCGCCAAAGAGATACAGCAGCACGAAGGAGTGGCGCCGGAAATTGCGGATCAGCGCGAAGTACTCGTCGGAGCCCACGCCCGGCAGCGACCAGTTGTAGTGGATGCCCGCGATGGTCTGCATGCGCCGGCCGTAGCGGTGACCGAGCCCCATGCGATACACGCTCTTGGCGCGGCCGCTGTTGGACGAGCCATAGCGCCCCAGGGGAATGGTTTCATCGGGCGGCAGCAGACTGGGCATGCTCGAATTCCAGAGCATTTCGGGCTCGTTCTGCCGCGCCAGCACCTGCAACGCTGCCTGATGCAGCTCGGCCAGCTCGTCGGCGCAGGCCTGCACCGTCGTCCTGGGGCCTGTGATGAGCTCCATCAGCGATTCGCTGTAGTCCGTCGTGATGCTCGGATGCGTGAGCGCGGAGCCCAGCGCCCTCGGGTGGGGCGTGAGCGCCAGCTCTCCGTCGGCCAGCACCCGCAACCCTTCCTTCTCGATGCCGCGGCGCATGCCGGCGATGCGCTCGTCACTGACCGCCGCGATGCGCGCTTGCAATGTGCTCATGATGGTGCCTGGATTTTCGAGCCCCGGAACTTAGCACGCCATGGCGCGCAGCGTCGGCCAGCGCCCCAGCACCTGCTCAACCGCCCGGGTTTTCAGCAGCACGCGGCCATGGCCTTGGTCAGTTCCAGCGTCGCCTGCGCGGCGCCGCTTTGGGGCAACTGCTGACCGTCCATCCGCGTGACCTGCGCGAGTTGCTCGGCCAGCCGCTCCGGCACCTGTTCACCCATGCCCAGATGGATGCCCTGGGTGAGCGTGAGATGCGCCGCCTCGAAGCTGCCTGCGCCGGCGCACACAATGGTGCGCGTGGGCGCGCTCTCGTGGGTGAGCACCAGCATGGCCGGCACCACGGCCGCGGGCTTGAGCAGCGCCAGGGCCTCGTCGGGCATCAGGCCCTCGGTCATGCGCGTGGCCGCGGTGGGCGCGAGGGCATTCACGTGAATGCCGTGCTTCGCGCCTTCGATGGACAGCGTCTGCATCAGGCCCACCTGCGCGAGCTTGGCCGCCCCGTAGTTGGCCTGACCGAAGTTGCCATACAAGCCGGTGGACGAGGTCGTCATGAGAATGCGGCCATAGTTTTGCGCCTGCATCTGCGCCCAGACCGCCTTGCAGCAGTGGGCCGCGCCCATGAGGTGAACATCAATCACTGTGCGAAAGTCCATCATGTCCATCTTGGCAAACGACTTGTCGCGCAGGATGCCGGCGTTGTTCACCAGAATGTCCACCTGCCCCCAGGCATCGACCGCCTGCCGCACCATGGCCTGCACCGCCGCGAAATCGGTGACCGAAGCGCCGTTGGCCAGCGCCTGTCCGCCTCCGGCTCGAATCTCGTCGACCACCGCCTGCGCAGCCGACACCGAGCC
>JAIOIA010000238.1:0-4989 GCA_019912745.1 Comamonas sp.
CTCAATCAGTTCCTTGGGGATTGCCGGCAGCGCGGCCATCTTCGCGGCAATCGCCGCGTTCTTCATCTTCGTCTTACTCGTCGGCATACATGCTCCTGGTCGTCATGCTATGCCTCGCACACAAAATTCCGGACAGGCTCCAAAGCTCTCGTGATCAAGGGTCAGGCGGCGTAAATCCGGCGGTTGTGCTGGATCGCTTGAGCTGTTATAATTTAAACGTTGTAGCGATTTTGCTTACCTTAGCTACATACAGGTTCGAATCGGGTAGCGGTTCCCCCAACACCGCAGACCTTCACCTCGCCCCACCTCAAAAGGGTTTTAGGTGATCTGACTCTTCCCATCTTGGCGAGCTTTTGGTGGCAGTTGATCTGTCGCTGGTGTCCTCATCCGTCTGCCATTGTTGCGGGTGTGGACGTGGGGCATTCGTGCCCGGAATTTACTGAGTATGCAGTTGTGCAAGGTCGCTGCTGGTTGATCAATCCGACGCTGGCGTGAGTTTCATGTCAGTGCTCCGACATTGATCCATGTGCGCTGATTCTTCTGTAATTTTTAGTTTTAACCTGCGCCCGATTTTTCGCAGGGCGCTTTCTTGAAAGGCTCAAAATGAGCAACAAATTGTACGTTGGAAATCTTTCTTACACTGTTCGCGACGAAGATCTGCAACAGCATTTTTCTTCCTTTGGGAGTGTGCAATCTGCCAAAGTGATGACGGAGCGCGACACTGGTCGCTCTAAAGGCTTTGGTTTCGTTGAGATGTCGAGCGGCTCGGAGGCCGAGGCGGCCATCCAAGGTACGAACGGCAAGAACATGGGAGGGCGTGACCTTACCGTCAACATCGCTCGCCCGATGGAAGCACGCCCTCCCCGCAGCGGTGGCTTCGGTGGAGGTTACGCAGGTAGCCGTCATAACTACTGAGAATTTATCCGCGAATTAGACTACCGCCCTGAGTCGCCCGTGATGCGACGCAGGAGCTGTGGGTGGCCAAGGCGTATGCCAATTCGTGGGAAGTGACGGACGAGTTCTGGAAACGGGTCGAGCCACGGGTGCCGCAGCCAGTGCGCGATCCTGACAAGCAGTACAAACGCGCCGCTGGGGCGGGACGCCCGACCAAACCGCCACGGCTGGTGTTCGAGGCTATCCTATGTACTGCGCACCGGCTGCCAGTGGAACGCCTTGGCAGTGCCAGCGTGATCCATCAGAAATTCATGCTGTGGTCCAAGGCCGGGTTCTTCGAGAGCTTGTGGCGCGCGGGCCTTGCCGAATACGACGATTGCGAAGGCATCGCCTGGCGCTGGCAGACCATCGACGGGGCCATGTTCGAAGCGCCATTGGCACAAGAGGCCGTGGGGTGCAACTCGACGGACCGGGGGAAAAAAGGCAGCAAGAAGCGTCAGCTGGTGGACGGGCATGGCGTCCCGTTGTCACTCGTCGTGACCGGGGCCAACGCGCACGACGTGACGCGGCTTGAGGCCGTGCTGGCGTCCTGCATGATCAAGCGCCCCGCACCCAGACAGCGCCACAGCAAGCATCTATGCGCCGATGCCGATTACCGCGCGGGCAAGGACGCCATGAAGATCATCCTGGCCCATGGCTATATCCCGCGCGTGGTGGGCTGCAAGATCGAGGCACAGTGCAAGAAACGTGATCCGCGAAGAAGAAGCGCGTCGCTGGGTGGCGGAGGCCTGCCACGGGTGGTTCAACCGGTTCCGCAAGTTGTTGGCGCGCTGCGAGAAGCTCGAACACACCTTCCTCGCACTCAACCACCTCGGTGCTGCCGTCATCGCCCTGCGGAAGACCAGCCTGCCAGTCAACATTATTTACGGATAAATCCTAATCCGCGATTGAAGGTCACGAATAGCCAGCGCGCGCGCTGGCTTTTTTTATGGTGCGGTGGCTCGTGCGGCGAAGCAGCTTGGTGCCTGTGCTATCCCTCAAGTAGTTGATGCGCGTGCTCACCGCCGGCAGCGAGATGTGCGAGCTCTCCGCGCCACGCGTGGGCGCCGGTCCGCGCTCCTACCCCCTGGGTTCCTCGTGCATCTTCTTGAAGTGCATCAGCCCCGGTGCCCACATGTGCTTGACCGGGTCCACGTCCACGTGCACTACCGCGCACTTGCCGCTGGCCAGCGCCCGCTCCAGCGCAGGCTTGAGTTCGCGCGGGTCCGAGACGCGCTCGCCATGCGCGCCCATGGAGCGGGCCAGCGTGTCGAACTCGATTTCGCCCAGATCCGCCTTGATGGTCTCCTCGGGGCCGAGGTGCTTGAGCAGCAGTGTCTTGATCGGGCGCAGCATGAACTGCTGGTTCATCTTCACCATGCCCCACTGACGGTCGCTGAGCACGATGTAGATCACCTGCGCCTGGTTGCGCACCGCCGTTTCCACCTCCTGCGGGTGAAAGCCGAAGGCGCCGTCGCCGATGATGCAGCACACGGGCCGGCCTGGCAGCGCGATGGCCGCGCCCACGGCCTGCGACATGCCCGCACCCAGCATGCCGAATTTGAAGGTCGAGACGATGCGGTTGGGCACGAGCGCGCGGTGATAGAACATGGCCCAGATCGTGGCGTTGCCGCCGTCGGCCACGAGCACGCTGTCTCTGGGAAAGACCTCGCCGCAGACCGCGCCGATGTGCGCCGGGTGCATGGGGACGGCCATGTCGGCCAGCGCCTTGTCCCATTTGGCGCGCTCGCCTTGCATGGCGCGGGCGTAGTCGGCATTGCGCGCGCGCCGCTGCTGCAGCGGCATGCGCTCGACGCGGGTCTGCAGCGCCTCGGCGAGCTCGCGCAGGAACTGCCGGGCGTCGGCCACGATGGGCAGGTCGGCGGGTTTGTTCAGGCCGATGAGCTCGCCGTCGATGTCCACCTGAATGGTCTTTTGCTGAGCGGGATCGCGCCAGTAGGGCGGTCTTCCCCACCAGTCGGTTTCGCCCACGCGCGAGCCGACGATCAAGGCCACGTCGGCGTTGTTGCGCACCAGGTGATTGACCGTCACGTGAGGCATGGGGATGGCCAGCGGTGAATCCTCGGGCAGCGCGCCGCGCGCGGCCCAGCTGGTGGTGACGGGGGCCTGCAGCAGCTCGGCCACGCGCGCCAGCTCCTCGAACGCCCCCGCGTGGATCACGCCGCTGCCCGCGTGGATCATGGGCAGCTGCGCCTGCGTCAGCCAGTCGGCCGCCTGCTGTACCTGCTCCGGCCCGGCGGCGAGCGGCATCACGTTGCGGTACTGGTGCGGCGCCCACAGGGCAGCCGCCCCGGCCTTGCCGTTCATGATGGTCTCGGGCACGTCCAGGTGCACCACGCCGGGGCGGCCGAGCCAGCTCTTGCGCAGCGCCTTGCGGGCCAGCTCCGGTACGCGATCGAAGCTGGAGACGGCGGCGCTCCACTTGGCGATTTTCGAGATCACGCCGCTCTGGTCGAAGCACTGGTAGGCGCCGCCCCGGTCCGGGTACATGATGCTCGGGCGGCGCGCGCTGGTGATAGCCAGCACCCGGTTGCCCTCGCCCTGTTCCACGACCAGGCCGGGCAGCAGGTTGGCCACGCCGGGGCCGTTGCTGGCCATGCACACGCCGAGCTTGCCGGTCAGGCGCGCGTAGGTGCCCGCCATGTGCGCGGCACAGCTTTCGTGGCGCGGCGTGACGATATCGATACCGAGGCGGTGCAGCGCCTCGTAAAAGCCGAAGTAGGTGCCGTCGATGATGCCGAAGACCTTTTCCACGCCCTCGGCGCGCAGCATGCGCGCGAGGACTTCGCCCCCCGAGATTTCTGCCATGCTTGTCTCCTGTCGTGTTGCGTGTTTTGGTGCGCCGCCCTGCATTGGCGCCTGTGGGCAGTGTGTGAACGGCATGATGGCTTGAAATCATTTTTCATGCAATCATGGAACTTGATATTTCATTTTTGGTTGATTTTGGACAAATATGGTGACAGACCCTTCGTCGGCAGCGCTGCGCGCGATTGCGGTGCTGGAAGCGGTGGCAGGCGCGCCGGGAGCGCAGGCGCTGAGTGATCTCATGGCGGCGACGGGCCTGGCCAAGCCGACCGCGCACCGCATCGCGCATCTGCTGGAGGATGCCGGTCTGCTGGTGCGCGAACCCGACGGCAAGCGTTACGCGCCCGGGCCGCGCCTGTCGGCCATGGCGCTGCGGGTGCTGGCGGGCAGCCACTGGAACGCGCCGCGCCACGCCATCCTGCAGTCGCTGGTGCAGCGGCTGGGCGAGACCTGCAACCTCACCATGCTCGATGGCGCGCAGGTGGTTTACCTCGATCGCGTGGAGGCGCAGTGGTCGCTGCGCCTGAGCTTTCAGCCCGGCTCGCGCGTGCCCGCGCACGCCAGCGCCAGCGGCAAGCTGCTGCTGGCCTTGCTGCCCGCGCGCGAGCGCCAGCGCATCCTCGAGCGGCTACCGCTGCAGCGCTTCACCGCCGCCACGCTCACGCAGGCGCAGGCGCTGCATGAAGAGCTGGTGCGGATACGCAAGAGCCGCGTGGGGCGCGACAATGAGGAATACCTCGATGGCACGGTCTGCGTGGCCGTGCCGGTGGAGGACGGGGCGCTGCGCGTTCCGGCGGCACTCGCCGTGCATGCGCCGCTGTCCCGCATGAGCCTGGAGCAGGCCATGGGCCACGTGCCGCTGCTGCGCGAGGCGGCGGCGCAGCTGGCGCACACGTTTTCCCCCTGCGGGCCTTCTTGAGGCAACGCTGAACAAGTCTCTCGCGCGCGCCACATCCCTGCCTGGGGCGGCCTGCGGCGTTGCAAATGTTCGCCATGGCGATGGCCATGTCTGCGTCTTGCGTCTTGCGTCTTGCATCCCTTCCCCATGCAGGGCGCGCCACATCGGCCACATCGCGTAGACCTGTTCAGCGTCGCCTTAAGATTCCTCTAAGCCAGCGCTCGCACACTGCCTCTCCATCGAAGCGATTCCCACGGAAAGGCACACCATGAACTCCCTGATTTCCACACCGCGCCGCCTCGTCGCGGCCCTGCTGGCCGCGGGCGTGCTGT
>JAIOIA010000239.1:0-2492 GCA_019912745.1 Comamonas sp.
GCCTCGTTCGCCGCGGCGATCGCCCGGCGAGCGTGGTCGCCGCTGCAATGTCCGAGCCGCATCAGCTCCGCACCGTCGCGCGGTGAGCGCGCCACCTCTTCACCCGGCTGCAAGCCCGCCTCATCCAGTCCCAGAGCCAGCCTGAGCCGCTCCCAACGTTCGCGCGTATCCATCATGTGCCTGTCTTGCCCGGTCTCAATAGTCATCCATCTGCTCGATCGCCAGATTCTCGAAGCGCGTCTGATCCTTCTGGAAGAAGAGCTTCACGGTGCCCGTCGGGCCGTTGCGCTGCTTGCCGATGATGATCTCGGACACATTGGGCTCCTTGCTCTCCTTGTTGTAGTAATCGTCGCGGTAGATGAACATGATGATGTCCGCGTCCTGCTCGATCGCGCCCGATTCGCGCAGATCGCTCATCATGGGACGCTTGTCGGTGCGCGTCTCCACGCTGCGATTGAGCTGCGAGAGCGCGATCACCGGACATTGCAGCTCCTTGGCCAGCATCTTCAGGCCGCGCGAAATCTCGCCCAGCTCGGTGGCCCGGTTTTCCCCCTGGGAGCCGCCCGAACCGCTCATCAGCTGCAGATAGTCCACCACGATGAGCCCCAATTTGCCGCACTGGCGTGCCAGGCGCCGGGCATTGGCGCGCAACTCGGACGGCGTCAGGCCCGGCGTTTCATCAATGTGCAGCGACACGCTGCGCAGGCGTTCGATCGCCTCCGTCAGGCGCGGCCACTCCTCGTCCGTGAGCTTGCCGGTGCGCAGATGCCCCTGATGAATGCGGCCGATCGAGCCGACGATACGCACCGCCAGCTGCGCGGCGCCCATTTCCATCGAAAAGATCGCCACCGGCAGCTGCTCGTTGAGCGCCACATGCTCGGCGATATTGACCGCGAGCGACGTTTTGCCCATGGACGGGCGCGCCGCCAGCACCACCAGATCGCCCGCCTGCAGGCCGCTGGTCATGCGGTCCAGATCGGTGAATCCCGTGGGCACCCCGGTCACGTCCATGGGGTTGTCAGCCATTTCAGTGACGCGATCGAGCAGCGTCACGACCAGCGACTCCATGGCCTGGAAGCCCTGCTTCATGCGCGAGCCTTCCTCGCCGATGGCGAAGATCCTCTGCTCGGCCTCGTCGAGGATGCGATCCACGGGCCGCCCCTGAGGGTTGAACGCATTGGTCGCGATCTCGTCGCTCGCCGTCACCAGTTTGCGCAAGATCGCGCGCTCGCGCACGATTTCGGCGTAGCGGCGGATGTTGCTCGCGCTCGGCACGTATTGCGCCAGGCTGTTGAGGTAGGCCAGGCCTCCGGTTTCCTCGGCCCGCCCCAGGCTCTGCAGGCGTTCATGCACCGTGATCACGTCGGCCGGCTTGCCCGCACCCACGAGCGTGCCGATGGCCGCGTAGATCTGCTGGTGTTCGTTGCGGTAGAAGTCTCCATCCACCAGCAGGTCGCCGACCCTGTCCCAGGCCATGTTGTCCAGCAACAAGCCCCCGAGAACGCTGGATTCGGCCTCGATGGAATGCGGAGGAACGCGCAGCCGCGCCACCTCCTGGTCGACAAATCCCGCTGGATCAAAGGCTTCCAGCGGCGCGGAAATCACGGCAGACATCAATCACACCATCCTGAAAAACAATGCGGGCTATGCTAACCACGCGCAGGCGCCAAGTCACGGCACAAGGCTGTGGACAACAGGTGCACAAGCCATGGGAAACCGGTGCATGGCGCGCGCAGAGTCTTCGCCGCGACAGGGGCACCCGCGGGCGCTAGCATCGCGGATGTCACGCCACCCACGGGATTGCCATGCCATACGAGCGCCGCCACTACGTCCGCGTCCAGTTCGATTCCCCAGGCCAGCTGCGATGGGCCGGACAGGCCGTCCCCGTGCGCGTTCTGGATCTGTCACTCAAGGGAGCCCTGCTGCAGGCCACGTCCGACGCCGCCGCGCTGCATCCCGGGCTGCGGTGCGAGCTCACCGTGCCGCTGGCGCGCCAGGAGTACATCGCCATGTCGGTGCAAGTGACCCACCTGCAGGACGAAAGCATAGGCGTCGTCTGCCACGGCGTGGACATTGACAGCATTACCCACCTGCGCCGCCTCATCGAGCTGCATCTGGGTGACCCGGCCCTGCTGGATCGCGATCTGGCGCAACTCAGCGGCCTGCATTGAGGCAAAACAAAAGCCGCCCGAGAGCGGCTTTTGCAGCGGGCGACACGGGCTCTGTCAGGCCGTTTCACCGTAGACGACGACGGTCAGGTCCACGGACACGTCCGTGTGCAGCACCACCGTGACGGTGCTCTCGCCCGCGGCCTTGATCGGGCCGTTGGGCATGCGGATCTGCGCCTTGTGCACCTTCACGCCCTGGCGATGCAGTTCGTCGGCGATGTCGTAGCTCGTGACCGAGCCGAACAGACGGCCATCCACCCCCGCCTTCTGCGTGAGCTTGATGGTGGTTTCGGCCAGCTGGGCCGCATGGGCCTGCGCCTGGGC
>JAIOIA010000029.1:0-15793 GCA_019912745.1 Comamonas sp.
CGGGGATTGATCGACCGCGATCACCTTGTCGATCAGCTCCAGCCCCTCGATGTCCTCGTGCGGCGCCGGTTCATCGTGCGCGCGGTGAATCCGCCGCGCCGCGGCGCGGTAGAGCGTGTCGTTGACCAGCGTCGATTTGCCCGAGCCCGACACGCCCGTGACGCAGGTCAGCAGCCCCACGGGGAAATCCACGCTCACATGCTGGAGGTTGTGGCCGCTCGCGCCGAGCACGCGCAGCCGCTGCGTCTGCCCGGGCTGCGCAGCGGGCAGCCACAGGGCGCGCGTGGCGGGGACGGCAATGCTCCTGGCGCCACTGAGGTATTGCCCCGTCGGTGATTCGGGTGCGGCGCACAGCTGCTGCCAGGTGCCCTGCGCCATCACGCGCCCGCCGTGCACGCCCGCTCCCGGACCCATGTCCACGCAGAAATCGGCCGCGCGGATCATGTCCTCGTCGTGCTCGACCACGATCACGCTGTTGCCCAGATCGCGCAGGTGCTTGAGCGTGGCGATCAGCCGGTCGTTGTCGCGCTGGTGCAGGCCGATGCTGGGCTCATCGAGCACGTACATCACGCCCGTGAGGCCCGAGCCGATCTGGCTCGCGAGGCGGATGCGCTGCGCCTCGCCGCCCGAGAGCGTCTCGGCGCTGCGCGCCAGGCTCAGGTAGGGCAGGCCCACGTCGTTGAGGAAGGCCAGGCGCGTGGCGATCTCGTGCACGATCTTGCGCGCGATCTCGGCCTTGGCGCCGGCGAGATCGAGATGCGCGAACCAGGCGTGCGCGTCCAGCAGCGTCATGTGCGTGACCTGGTGCAGCGCCCGCCGCTCACCGCCTTCGCCGATGAAGACGTGGCGCGCCTCGCGACGCAGGCGCGCGCCATGGCACTCGCCGCACATCTGCGTGCTGCGCAGCTTGGTCAGCGCCTCGCGCACGGTGGGCGCATCGGTTTCGCGCCAGCGCCGCGCCAGATTGGGCAGCACGCCCTCGAACGGATGGCGCTTGACCACGGGCTTGCCGCCATCGGCGAAATAGGTGAAGGCGATCTCCTCCTCGCCCGAACCGTGCAGGATCACGTCGCGCACCCGTTGCGGCAGATCTTCGAAGGGCGTGTCCACGTCGAAGCCGTAGTGCGCCGCCAGGCTTTGCAGCATGCCGAAGTACAGCGCGTTGCGCCGATCCCACCCGGCGATGGCGCCGCTGGCCAGGCTGATGCCGGGAAACGCGACGACGCGCGCGGCATCGAACACCTCCTGCTGCCCCAGGCCGTCGCAGGCCGGGCACGCGCCGGTGGGCGAGTTGAACGAAAACAGGCGCGGTTCGAGCTCGGGCAGCGAATAGCTGCACACCGGGCAGGCGTACTTGCTCGAAAAAAGATGCTCCTGACCGCTGTCCATGTCCAGCGCAATCACCCGGCCCGCGCCATCGTGAGCGCCCACGCGCAGCACCGCCTCGATGCTCTCCGCAAGACGCTGCGCGAGGTCCGGGCGCACCTTCACACGGTCGATCACCACGTCCACGTCGTGCTTCTCGTTCTTCTTGAGCTGTGGCAGATCGTGCGCTTCCACCACCGTGCCATCGACGCGAAAACGCACGTAGCCGAGTTGCTGCATCTGCGCAAAGGTCTCGGTGAACTCGCCCTTTTTCTGCCGCGCCAGCGGCGCCAGCAGCATCAGCCGCGTGCCTTCGGGCAGCGCGGTGAGCGCATCGACCATCTGGCTTACCGTCTGCGCCGCCAGCGGCAGGTCGTGCTCGGGGCAGCGGGGCGTGCCCGCGCGCGCGTAGAGCAGGCGCAGGTAGTCGTGGATTTCGGTGACCGTGCCGACGGTGGAGCGCGGGTTGTGGCTCGTGGCCTTCTGTTCGATCGCGATCGCGGGCGACAGACCCTCGATCAGGTCCACGTCGGGCTTGTCCAGGCGCCCGAGGAACTGGCGCGCGTAGGTCGAGAGGCTCTCCACATAGCGCCTCTGACCCTCCGCATAGAGCGTGTCGAACGCCAGCGAGGACTTGCCCGAGCCCGACAGCCCCGTGATCACGACCAGCCGGTGGCTGGGGATGTCCAGGTCGATGTTCTTGAGGTTGTGGGTGCGCGCCCCGCGGATGCTGATGCAGGGGCGCCGCAGCGCCACCGACAGAGACAGGCCCTGATCGGACTCGGGAAACGGCAAAGGCTCGGTGGGTTTGTTCATGGGCAACCGAGCATTATCGGTCGCGCTGGCGTTTCCTGTACAGGTGGCCGAACAAGGCCAGCCCGACGGCGGCCAGCAGCACGAGCGCAGCCAGTCCCAGGCGCTGGTGCGCGAGCAGCGCCCGGCCCAGAAACTGCTGGGCCCCGAGGCCGAAGAGGTAACCGAGACTGCTGAACAACACGGCCCACACCAGGGCAGACAGAATGTTGAGCACCAGGAAGCGCCAGAGGCCGATTTGCGCGAGACCGGCCGCCACGCCCCCCACCAGGCGCATGCCGTAGATGTAGCGGTTGGCGAGCACGAACAGATGGGGATGGTGACGCACAAACCGATCCGCCCGGTCGAACCCGGGGCGCGTGCGCAGACGCCGCACCCAGGGGTGGTCGGCGAAGTGCCGGCCGATAAGAAAGAACCCGGTGTCGCCCAGCGTGGCGCCGCAAAACGCGGCCAGGACCGTCTGCCACCAGGCAAAGGCCTGCTGGTGCGCGAAGAAGCCGCCCAGGATGGCGGCGGTTTCTCCTTCCGCCAGGGAACCAACGAAGACGGCCAGCAGTCCGTAATGCGCGATCAGCTGATCGATGAGATGCTCCACGAGAGGCCCCTGCTGCATGACGATGGTGCGGTCAATGCCTTCATGCTCGAGACGATGACGGCAATAAACGACAATACACCGCTGGGTGGGGGACTCACCTGCCCGAGCGCTCCTACGCCTATGTCTGCTTCCTCCATCCCGACTTCCGCCTCCTTTTCCGACGCTTCGGACCGGCGCATGACCGCCACCGAGCGGCGCTCCAGCATCAGCCTGGCGCTGATCTTCGCGCTGCGCATGCTGGGGCTGTTTCTGGTGCTGCCCGTCTTCATGCTGGAGGCGCGCAAGTACCCCGGCGGGGGCGACATCGCGATGGTAGGCCTCGCGATGGGCAGCTACGGCATGACGCAGGCCTTTCTGCAACTGCCCATGGGCATGGCCTCAGACCGCTACGGACGCAAGCGCGTGATCATCATCGGCCTGATCGTCTTTGCCATCGGCAGCCTCGTGGCGGCGCTGGCGACCACGCTCACGGGACTGCTCATCGGCCGCTCGATCCAGGGCGCGGGCGCGGTCTCGGCCGCCGTCACCGCGCTGCTGGCGGACCAGACGCGCGATGTGGTGCGCACCAAGGCGATGGCGCTGGTGGGCATCAGCATCGGCCTGATGTTCGCCATCGCCCTCGTGGCGGCGCCGCTGCTCACCGCATGGATCGGCCTCTCGGGCCTGTTCGGGCTGACCTTCGCGCTCACGCTCGCGGGCATCGCCACCGTGCTCTGGGTGGTTCCGCCCGAGCCACGCCATCACGCCGACGCGCCGCGCGGGCACTACTCAGAGGTGCTGCGCCACGGCGACCTGATGCGTGTGAACCTGGGGGTTTGCGCGCTGCACACGGTGCAGATGTCGATGTGGGTGTCGGTGCCGGCCATGCTGGTGCAGGCCGGGCTGCCCAAGGCGCAGCACTGGGAGATCTATCTGTCGGCCATTGTTCTTTCGCTCATCGCGATGGGCGCTCTGTTCTCGATGGAGCGCCATGGCAAGCTGCGCGCGGCGCTGCTGCTCTCGATCGGCCTGGTGCTGGCCGGACAGGTGGGCTTCGGCGTGCTGGCGGCCAGCGGCGCCACGCCGTCGCTCTGGGCGCTGGGCGGCACACTGTTCGTGTTTTTCTGCGGTTTCAACGTGCTCGAAGCCACGCAACCGAGCCTGGCCTCGCGCATGGCGCCCGACAACCTGCGCGGCGCGGCGCTGGGCACGTACAACACGCTGCAATCGATCGGCCTGTTCCTGGGTGGCGCGGCAGGCGGGCTGCTGGTGAAGTGGGGGGGCCCCACGGGGCTATTCATCGCCACCTCACTCATCACGCTCGCGTGGTTCGCCTGGACCTGGCCGCTCAAGCCCATCGCGCGCGCGGCGCGGCACTGAAGAGACCATTTCCCCACGGCGGCAAAGCCGGTATGCTGCGCACCTGCGGTCTGGCAGGGGCCGCGCTTCACCCATCTGGCCCGGGCTTCTCTGCGTCATCGCCCGGGCTACCTTCAAGGATATTTTTCCATGGCATCGGTCAACAAGGTCATCCTCGTCGGCAACCTCGGGCGCGACCCGGAAACCCGTACCTTTCCCAGCGGCGACCAGGTGACCAACGTCACGCTCGCCACCACCAACAAATGGCGCGACAAGCAGACCGGCGAGCAGCGCGACCACACCGAATGGCACCGGCTGGTGTTCAACGGAAAACTCGCTGAAATCGCCGCGCAGTACCTGCGCAAGGGCAGTCAGATCTACGTGGAAGGCAGCATCCGCACGCGCAAGTGGCAGGGGCAGGACGGCCAGGAGCGCTACAGCACCGACATCCGCGTGGACGTGATGCAGATGCTGGGCAGCCGCCAAGGGCAGGGCGGCGCGGGCGCCGGTGGCCGCCCCGCAGGCGCCTCAGGCGGGCTCAGGGTTCGACGACATGGAAGACGATATTCCGTTCTGATCGCGCTTTCCGGTCCCCGCTGCCGACGAGCGGCAACGGGGCACGGCTCATTCGCCGGTGCGGATGGTCTCGCCCCCCTTGTAGTTCTTGCCCCGGCCAATATCGGCGTCAAGCGCGCGCAGGAGTTTTTCCGTCGCGCCGGTGAAAGCGTCGGCTACCTTGTCGGCCGTGGCCGTGACGGTCACGGGCGGCAGGCCCGCGGGGCGCGCCTCCATGCGGCAACGCTTGTCGCTGGCACCGGCCTTGCCACCGTTCTCATCGCTCAGAAAGATTTCCACGCGCGTGACCTGCTCGCGGAAACGCGCTAGCCGGGCGAGGGTTTCCTGTTCCACCCAGAGAGCGAGCGATTCCCCACCCTGAATCTGCCGGTCGGTATTGACGTGCACTTGCATTCCTGGCTCCTTGCTCCTGGCTCCCACAGCGGGACCTTGCCCCGCTAGCTTACCGCGCCGCACACCCCGGAGCGGCGCATCAAAGCAACATCCGAGCGCACCAGTGCGTCACCTCGCGCGATCATGCCCGGACAGTGCTACAAAGCAGGAATGACCGAACCGATACGCCTGAAGATTGGCCTTTCGGCCTGTTTTTCCCACGCAGACCCGCAGCGCCACCTGTTCACGGGCAAGACGCTGCAGTACATCGAGCAGTCGATCGCGCACTGGATCATGTCGGCGGGGGCGTTGCTCGTGGTCATTCCCTGCCCCACGGGCGAGACGGCGCGCGGCGATGTCACGCTCAAGCACTACGCACAGTGGCTGGATGGCGTGGTACTGCACGGCGGCGCGGACGTCTGGCCGGGGCATTACGGCGAGGTCGCGCTCAAGCCCGAGTGGGAGGGCGACCGCGTGCGCGACCTCTACGATCTGGCGCTGATCGAGGCCTTCGAGCAGGCGGGCAAGCCCATCTTCGGCGTCTGCCGCGGCCTGCAGATCATCAACGTGGCCTTCGGCGGCTCGCTGTACCAGGACATCGAAACGCAGGTGCCGGCCGCGCAGTGCCACCGCGACCCGGTGCAGTACGACCGGCACGTGCATGCAGTGCGGATCGAGCCGCGCACGCGTCTGGCCCGCCTGTATCCGGCCCACATGCAAGGCACGGTCAACAGCATCCACCATCAGGGCATCAAGGAGCTGGCGCCGGGCTTCACGGTGGAGGCCTGGAGCGTGCCCGACCACATCCCCGAGGCCATCCGGCGCACCGCGCGCCATGGCAAGGGCTACATCGCCGCGACGCAGTGGCACCCGGAGTTCCGCACGCGCGCCGACGTGACGCTGGACTCCGCACCTCTGCTGCATGATTTTCTCGATGCCTGCCAGCGCGCACGCCACCACCGTTGGCCGGGCAGCAGCCCGCTGCACATCCGCGATCGCGCCTCGCGCCTGCTGCGCCAGGCGCTGCTGACGCGGTTTTAAGAAAAAATCGCCCCTGGCGCTTTTCCAGCAAGCGCAAACAGCTATTGTTTTTGCGGCTGCTCAGTGATGATGGCCGTGCCCGCCATGCACGTGACGGTGGGCGATTTCCTCGGCCGTCGCGGGGCGCACTTGCGTCACCTTGCAGGCAAAGCGCAGCGCCTTGCCCGCGAGCGGGTGGTTGCCATCCAGATGCACCACGGGTCCCTTGATCTTGACCACGTTGTAGTAGCGCGGCTGGCCGTCCTCGCCCAGACGCTGCAGGTGGCCGCCAACCTTCACGCCGGGCGGGAATTCACTCTTGGGGATGGTCAGTACCAGGCTTTCGTCGCGCGGCCCGAAGGCCTCTTCAACCGCCAGCTCGATGGCCGTGGCGTGGCCCTCCTCCTGGCCTTCGAGCGCCTGCTCGACTCTGGCGAAGATGCCCTCGTAGCCGCCATGCAGGTAGGCGGTGTGACCGGTGTCAAGCGTTGCGCCGCTCGCGGGGTCGCTCAGTTTGTACTGCAGGGTGACGGCGCTGTCCTTGGTGATCTGCATGTGCGAGACCTCGGGTGATGGAAGTTGAAATCAGGCGCGGCGGCGGTGCTCGATATTGGGCAGGAACACGGTGAGCAGGCCCAGCAGCGGCAGAAAAGCGCAGACCTGGTAGACGAACTCGATGCCCTGACTGTCGGCCAGCACGCCCAGTACGGCCGCGCCGATGCCGCCCATGCCGAACGCAAAGCCAAAGAACATGCCCGAGACGGCGCCGATCTTGCCCGGCATGAGCTCCTGCGCGTACACCAGAATGGCCGAGAAGGCCGAGGCGATGACGAGGCCGATGATGAAGGTGAGCACGCCCGTCCACATCAGGCCCACGTGCGGCAGCGCCAGCGTAAACGGCGCCACGCCGAGGATGGAAACCCAGATGACGGGCTTGCGCCCGAACCGGTCGCCGATCGGCCCGCCGGCGAGCGTGCCCGCCGCCACGGCGAACAGGAACACGAACAGGTGGATCTGCGAGGACTGCACCGACACGCCGAAATGGTGGATCAGGTAGAAGGTGTAGTAGCTCGTGATGCTGGTGAGGTAGAAATACTTGGAGAAGATCAAGATCAACAGCACGGCGATCGCACGCACCACCACATCGTGCGCATGGGGGCTCACGGCCGCGCTCTGCTTTCTTGTGGCGGCCGGGCGGCTCAGGTACTGGCGCTGATACCAGTTGCCGATCTGCCAGAGCACGGCGATCGCCACCAGCGCCGCGAGCGCGAACCAGGCGATCGCGCCTTGCCCCTGCGGCAGCACGATGAGCGCGGCCAGCAGTGGCCCGAGCGCCGAGCCGGTGTTGCCGCCCACCTGGAAGATGGATTGCGCCAGGCCATGCTGCCCGCCCGAGGCCAGACGCGCGATGCGCGAGGATTCCGGGTGAAACACCGACGAGCCCGTGCCCACCAGCGCCGCCGCCACGAGAATCATGCCGAAGTTGGGCGCCACGGACAGCAGCAGCAGCCCGCACAGCGTCGAGCCCATGCCGAAGGCCAGCGAATGCGGCTTGGGGTGCCTGTCGGTGTACAGGCCCACGAGCGGCTGCAGCATCGACGCTGTGAGCTGGTAGGTGAGCGTGATCAGGCCGATTTGCAGAAAGCTCAGGCTGAATTCGCCCTTGAGGATCGGGTAGATCGCCAGGATCAACGACTGGATCATGTCGTTGAGCATGTGCGAGAAGCTGATCGCACCCAGCACGCGGTAGCGCGTGGGATCAGTGGTGGGCAGCGCCGAGGCGGTCGAGGACGTCATGGAAAGGGCTTTCTGTGCGCTGCGGATGCTACCCGCATGCCGCGTGGCCCGCTGGGCAAGGGGCATCCAACGATCAGGAGGATCGCCCTTGGCCCAACCCGAATGCCCTACCCCTTGGTCTTGGGCTGCTGCGGCTTGCGCCCGCGCACCGCCCCCAGCCGTTCCTTGATGTGCGCGGCAACCGTGCGGATATCTTCGGCCGTACCCGACAGATACAGCCGCCCGGTCGCACCGATCATGCGCACGTCCACCAGTCTGATCCCGGGTGCCACCTTCTCCGCCTCATTGGCTGCGTAGGAAGCAAACAGGGCCGGCACCAGCTCCAGCAACAACAGACTGTCGCCGGGCAATGCCATCGACGCCTGCTTGCTGCGGTTGATGATGATGGCGTGGCGATCGGTGATGTCGTCCACGATATCCATCACCAGGATTTCCGGAGTCAGCTGATCCTCGGCGCCCTGGCCCAGGGAAGCCAGGATGGCGTCGCCAGCGCGGGTCAGTTCTGCTGGGTCATCGGCATGCAGTTCCAGAACGCCGAATTGGCGCTCAACCACCAACAGCCCGGGCTCCAGCTCCGGCGCCGCCTTCAGCGCGGTATCGGTGATGCGCTGAATCGCCAGGCCGGGGGCGATTTCGATGATGAGCGAACTCATGCCTTCCAGCGGAACATATCCGCGCCCGCCCGTGGGCGAGCTCAGGTAGGCGGCGAATTGCCGCTGCAGGGGTTCAAGCGTCAGGTAGACACGCAGTTCGTTGGGCATGGGCACTGCGCCGGGCTCGTGGCGGCAAGCACCACGAGCCTTCAGCGTCCTTGGAGTTCACTATTTCTTGAGGGGAGTCTCGAAGTACTTGACCACGTCGGCATGGGGGCGTGCGATCACGTGGCACGAGCGGACTTCGCCGACCTGGCGCGCCGCCTCGGCGCCCGCATCGGTGGCCGCCTTGACGGCACCCACGTCACCAGTCACGGTGATCGCCACCAGGCCCGCACCGACCTGCTCGCGCCCCACCATCGTGACGTTGGCGGCCTTCACCATGGCGTCCGCTGCGGCGTATGCCGCCACGTAGCCCACCGTTTCAATCAATCCAACTGCCTGGGACATATCATCTCTCCTGTTAAAAAATCAAACGAATCAGCGTTCACCGGCGGGGTCGACGATGCCCACCACGACCGCATCCACCGGACTGCCGCAGTAATGCGCAGCGACCGACCCCTGGATCAGCAGAGCCTCATCGCCGATGCCGACGCCGAAGCCATCGAGTGCAATCAGCGAGCCGCCGCCCTCGTCCAACTCCAGCCGCACGAGCGCTCCCGGCGGCAGCAGTTCATGCCGTTTGGTGGCCCAGATGCGGCCCGTCACAATGCCTGTCTTCATGGCTGGTCACCCCTTTGCATGTGGATCCCCGCGGTACGGGCATAGTCACGGGCCGATGGCGTCACCACGGCGCCCGGGCGCAGATGCAGCGTCTGATGGCGCAGCCCCAGGCGACGCAAGGCCGCCTCGGTGATGACGGCGTCTTCGCAGGCCCGAGAAGCCGTCTCCTTCTGAATGGCACCCGGCATGACTTTGTCCGCCTCGTCCTTGGTGGGCATCGCCAGCTGAATGTCCAGATCGATCTGGCCACGCACGAACTGCTCACGCAGGGCATCGCTGGCGCACAGCTGGCGCAGCCACCGCACGAGCGCCGTCAGATCGGCTTGGCTCGCCACTTGGAGGGGAATGCGCACCGTGGCTGGCGCCCTCTCTTCGCGGCGCGCGGCATGGCCGCGCAGAAGACCGACGACGGCGTCACTGACCAGCGTCTGCAGATCGGCATGCGCGGCGGGCGTCATGACGGCCTCCTGCCTCCAAGCGCGGCGACCGCGGCTTCGCTTGCGGCGCGCACGGCCGATTCCGTTCCGCTGACGTACAGCCGCCCGCTCGCGCCCATGAACCGGCAATCGACCAGGGTGATGGCGGCTGCCTTCTCGGCCTCGTTGGCCGCCAGCAAGGCACTGGCGGCCGGTGTGACTTCCAGCAGGAACAGCGATTGACCCGGTAGCAACATCGATCCGGATTTGTTGCGGTTCACCAGAAAGGAGTGCAGGCTATCGACCCTATCGATCTGGCGCGACGCAAGGATTTGTGCGGCAGGCAACTCCGGCACGCTCAGCCCCAGCGCCTGCAACACGGCAGCGCCTGCTGTCTGCACCGCGTCGGCATGGCGCGCGTGAAACTCCAGGTATCCGAACTGGCGCTCCACCACCAGCACGCCGGGCTTGACGTCGACCTGCTTGAGCACGATGTCGGTCAGCCACTCCACGTCCAGCCCGGGCGCTATTTCGATCACCATCGCGGCGTCGTTGGCACGTGGCAGGAAACCGCGCATGGTGCTGCCCAGAAAGCACAGCGTCTGGGGCTGCAGGCGGTCAAGAAAGTTGAACGAGCGCAGCGTGGTCATACCGTGCCCTTGGTGTTCAGCGCGAGCGCCAGAATGTTGCGTACCGCCTCGCGGACCCGTGCATCGATCTCTTGCTCACCCACGGACAATGCGGGGGCCGCGCTTGGTGCTGCCTCGTCGATCGGGAAGGCAATCCGCTTCCAGTTGATGAGGTGCTCCGGTCCGACGTTTTCACCGATCGAGCTGCGTCCGGCAAAGCCGGTGCCTATGGTGAAGGTGGGCGCGAGGTGGGTGCCGTCACCGATCACCCCCATGGCCACTCCCTTGTTGACCACCGTGCGATTCACGTCCAGCGCGCAGCCCCAGAGCGTGATGGTCTCGATATCCCGCGAAAATATGCCCGAGGTGTGGCCCGCACCCGAGATCGCCAGGATGGCGCTCGCGTCGCGGATGGCCTGCTCGCGATCCTGCACATGCCTGAGCCCCAGAATGGGCGAGAGTTTTTCGTGCGCCATCGCCGCCTTCGCCGATACCTCCGCAATCGTTCCGACCAGTACCGACGCATTCGCGGCGCCTCGCAGCCCGGCCTGCTGCGCAATCCACGCAGCAGAGCGTCCCACGATCTTCGGATTCAAGTGGCCATTGGGAAATGCAAACGCTTCCAGTTGCCGCTGCTCATCCGGGTTGCAATAGAACGCACCCGAGCGCTGCATGAGGGCATCGAATCGCTCCGCCACCGCGGCGTGCACGAACACGGCCGAGGGTGATGAGCAGGGCGAACCATAGTCAAAGCACTTGGCTGCCAATGTTTCGGAGACGGCCAACGCTACATCCGCGCTCGAGTCTACGTAGACCGGCACGTTTCCGGCGCCGACACCCAGGGCAGGGTTGCCCGAGCTGTAGGCAGCGCGCACCATGGGCCCCCCGCCGGTTGCCAGAATCAGATTCACGCCGGGATCGCCCATCATGGCGCGCGTGGCCTGCAAAGTCGGAGTCCTCTGAATCTGGATGGCATCCTTGGGTGCGCCCGCACGTTCGGCGGCGTCTCGCAGATATTCGGCCGCATCGATCGAGCACTCGATGGCCAGCGGATGCGGGCTCAGGATGATGGCGTTGCGCGTCATCAGGCAGGACAGCACCTTGAAATACAGCGTCGCGATCGGGCTCGTCGAAGCCACCAGCCCCACCACCACGCCGGCCGGGCGGGCGACCAGGAGCATCTTGTTGGCCTGATCCACCTGCACGCCACCCAGGCTCTTGTCCCGGTAGAACGCCAGCAGATCGCGGCTCGCGAGCAGGTTCTTGAAGTACTTGTCCTCGACGCGGCCTATGCCGGTCTCTTCAACCGCCCAGCGGGCATAGTGTTCGGCGCGCTCCTCGCAGGCGGTGCAGACCGCCTGAGCGATGCCCCATGCCTGCGCCGCATCCATGCGTGCGAACGCCTTGGCGGCAGGTGCGGCGCGCGCGACGAGGTCTCGTACCTCCTGCAGTGCGACGAGATCCTTGTCCAGGACCGGCGATTGCATGTTCATGGGGTTCTCGCTCACACGTTGGCGCTGCGACGGACGATGTCATCCAGATTCAGGGACTGGATGGCCTCGAACACGGCCTTGACGGCGCGCTGTTCCGGCTCCGACAACTGCTGCATGCGCGCCGCGTCCAGCATCGGCGCGCTTGGGCCGTGCGTTTGGGCCGTGCCCGCGTAGACCATGGACCCTCCAGTGGCCGGCCGCATCGCGCTCATCATCGACGGCTGGCCAAAGCTTTCTATGGGCGCCGGGCGAGATGCCTGCGGACGGGCGTTCAGGCGCACCTTGGTCGGCTGGCAGGTCACCCGGTTCATGGTGCGGGATTGACCTTGGTAATCGAACACGGCGTAGTGCTGGGTCGCGAGGTTGTCCCAGATCGCGATCGAGTCCTTCTCCCAGCGAAAACGCACCTGGAACTCCGGCTTGGTGATCCACTCGGTGAGCAGGTGCAGCAGGTTTTCGCCATAGCGGTCGATCAGGTTGGTGAAGCGCTTGGTCCAGATCGAGTTGACGAACAGGCACAGCTTGCCGGTCACCGGGTGGTTGATCACCGCAGGATGGATGTACGGCGGGTTGTTCGGGTCCAGCCGACGCGCCTCTCCGGTGTAGCCCATGCGGCGGAAAGCGTGGCTGATGTCGTGCTCCGCATCCAGCTCGAGCAACATTTTTTTCATCGGCTCGTCCAGCGATTCGTAGGCGGTATTCATGCAGGCCCACATCGTGTCGCCGCCCTCGGCGGGGATGTCCACCGCACGCAGCACCGAGACGGCGGTCGGTTTTTCACGGAACGTCACGTCGGCGTGCCACCGATCCGTATCGGGGGATTTCTTGCCGGTGTTTGCAATGACCTGGATCTCCGGATGGCCCTCCACATGCGGGAAGAACTCGTGCTTCTCCATTTCTCCGAAGGTGCGCGCCAGATCCAGGTGCGCCTGAGGCGTCAGGGCCTGGTTTCGAAAGAAAATGACCTTGTTCTCCCACAGCGCGCGGCGGATTTCGTCGTACACCACCGGACTGCTGACCGCGTTGAGGTCGACCCCCGAAATCGTCGCCCCGATGGTGGGCGTCATCCGTGTCACCGTAATGTGTCGAAACGTCATCTCTGATCCTTCAAACGATGAGGCGCTTTGCTTTGAAGCCGGCGCCGTGCAATGAAGAAATTGTGTGAGTCCGCAAGGCCCGGCGGTGAGGGACGTTTGCGACATCGCGCGATGCGATGCATCCCATTGCCGGGCTTCTTGCGGGCCTCGCAGTGCGGTGGCGCCACGGGCCACCCGACCGGGGTGATTGCGCCATGCGAGGTGATCGATCGCTGGTCTTCGCCCAGCCGGACGGCGATAGTTCGCGCCATTGCTCTGGCTGACCATGAACGACTTCACCGCTCCTTCCATCGAATCCGGCTACGCATGGTGGCTCGCCGCGCTGGCATTGCTGATCGCATCCATCAGCTTCGCGGCAGCAACCTGCGTTCCCCTGCTCCTCAAGCCCATGCAGGCGGACCTCGGCGCCAGCACGGAATCGCTGGCCATGGTGCACATGGCGATGCTCTTTGGCGCGGGCTTCGGTGGCCTGCTGTTCGGCCGTGTCAGTGAGCGTGTCGGTTTCTTTCCGCTGGCCCTGATCGGCGCACTGGCGATCTCTGCGGGACTGGCAGGCACCGCCTTGGCCCAGAGCGTCACGACCCTGATGGCCTGCGTCGGGCTGTTGATCGGATTTTTCGGCCAAGGCATTTTCTTCAGCCCCATGGCGGGGCAATTGAGCCAGTGGTTTGACCGGCACCGCGCCCTGGCGATCGCCATCGTTGCCAGCGGCCAGGGAGCCGGTGGACTTTTCCTGGCGCCCGTGCTGCGGGTCTCGGCGCAGCACTGGGGGTGGAGGGAGACGCTCGCGGGGTTCGCCGTTGGCGGCGGCGCGTTGCTGCTGGCGTGTGTCCTGGCTTTCCGCCGCACACCTCCCACGCGGGTGCGCGAGCGCGTGCTGACCGCCCCTGAACCGAGCGTGCTTTCGCAAACCGCCAACACGCGATCCGCCACGCTGGTCTGGGGCCTGGGGGCATGTCTCGCGCTCTCGTGCTTCGCCACCTTCCTGGTCATAGGCCACATCACCGCCGCCGCGGAAGAGGCGGGGGTGGCGCCGGCCCTCGCGGCGATGCCGGTATCCACCATGCTGGGGGCGAGCCTGATCACACGCCTGGGCGCGGCAACCCTCGGCACTCGCTGGGGACACTACCGCACGGTGTTATGGGCCTCGATTTGTCATGGGATGGGCTCGGCCGCACTGGCCTGGTCGGTTGGATCCAGCATGACGGGCATGGTCGCAGGCGTCGGGCTGATGGGCATCGGCTTTGGCGCCTACCTGCCGGGCTACGCGGTACTAGTGCGGGAGTTTTTCCCCGCCCACCAGGCGGGGCGCCGGATCGGCGAAGTCAATTTTCTCGCTTTCATCACCTCGGGTCTTGGATCCTTCGCGGGCGGCTCGCTGCACGACATGAGTGGCGACTACCGCTTGGCCTTCGCGGCGACGGTGGCCGCGAATGTGCTGGGGCTGATGGGGCTCTTGCGGCTTCGGCGTGTATTGCGAACTTGCTGAAGCCTGCACGGCACTCAGTCTGGCGACGCACCGGTGTCTTCCGCGGAGGCGCCGTAGGAACGCATGCCAAACCAATCGCTGATAAGCCGCACCAGCAGGGTGCCCGCCGGGCCCAGGGTGCGCCCGCGTGCGTACATGATGCAAGGCTTGGTGTAGCGGCTGATCGGCATCGGAAGCGGCAACACCCGCAAGACATCGTGGTTCGTCAACTCACGCACCACGAGACGGGGCACCAGCACCACCAAAGAACCGGCCTCGGCCATCTCGATCAGGACGCGCATGTCGTCGCAGGTCACCGTGGGGAAATCGGGCAGCCCCTGTGCCAAAAATGCCCTTTGCAACTCGATCGGCAGCGTGGGTGCCCCCGATGTATGGTGTCTGAGTGCCTGCAGGGACAGAGGCTCATCATGCTCTGCCAAGCGGTGGTCGCGGTGGATAACGATGGCGATTTCCTGTTGCTGAAGCTCCATCACTTGCACACCATCGGGTTTTTCCAGGTAGCGGGAATCGCCCACGACGATATCGAGCCTGTCCTGTTGCAGCAACTCCAGCAGCAGACCGGAATTGGCGATTTCGACGCCCACGCGCAGTCGGGGGTGCCGCGACACCACCCCATTCATGACCGGACACAGGGCGGTGGCGGCGGCGAACGGCCCGAAACCGATCCGAATTTCTCCTTCTTCCAGCCCCTTGATGCGGCGCACCGACTCCTTGAGCGCACGACTCTCCGATGAGATTCGCCGAATGTGATCGACGATGGGCTGCGCGTAACTTGTCGGCACCACCCGGCCATAGGAACGGTCCAGCAGCGTGACGCCAAGCTCCTCTTCGAGGGAGGCCAGACTGCGCGTCAACGCGGGTTGCGACAGGTGGACCTCCTCCGCGGCCTTGCGGAAGCTACCGCTTTCGATCACCGCCAACAAATGGAAAAATTTACGCAGATTCATGCTGCACCCCGTTTTCCGTCGGTGAATAGAGTTTGCATTAATTGCAATAATTTCCAAAATTTTTGCAATAGACGCAAATTTTAAGTCTCCTTATAGTGCATCCGGACACGCCTCCAGGCGCTTGTCGGGAAACCATAAAGGAGACATGAATGAACCGCACTTCCCTGTACCGGTGGCTGGCTGCCGGTTTCACGTTGCTTGCCTGCGCAGCGGCGCAGGCGCAGCCACTGACGCTGCGTATCCAGGACTATCCGGGCATCGTCGGCACCCTGGCACGGGTGGCGATCGAGAAGGGGTACTGCAACGACCACGGCCTCAAATGCACGCTCACCACCATCCCGGCAGCCCCGCTGGGGATACAGACACTGATGGCCGGCGGCATCGATGTGTCGCTGCCGCCCCCGGAAGTGGCGATCCAGTCTGTCATCAAGGGGGCCGATCTGAAAATCGTCAGTACCTCTTTCGCCGAC
>JAIOIA010000240.1:0-8097 GCA_019912745.1 Comamonas sp.
GCCGGAGCCGGCCGCATCGCTGCTGGCGACACCCCGCCGGCAGAAGCTGCTGGAACACATCTGGCAGCGCACCTCGCTGTCGCGCCGGCAGTTCGCCACGCTGTACCTTGCCCCGCTGGAACGCTACGCCGAGCTGGTCCAGCAGTTCCCCGCATCGGAGGCCCATCACCACGCCTATCCGGGCGGCATGCTGGACCACGGCCTGGAGATCGTCGCCTACGCGCTCAAGTTGCGGCAGTCGCATCTGCTGCCCGCCGGCGCCACGCCGGAGGCGCAAGCCGCCCAGGCCGAGGCCTGGACCGCAGGCACCGCCTACGCGGCGCTGCTGCACGACATCGGCAAGATCGCGGTCGACCTGCACGTCGAGTACGCGGACGGCACGGTCTGGCATCCCTGGCACGGCCCGCTGCGGCGGCCGTACCGCTTCCGCTACCGCAGGGAGCGCGAGTACCGGCTGCACAGCGCCGCCACCGGGCTGCTCTACACCCGGCTGCTCGATCCGGGCATCTTCGACTGGCTCGCCGGCTATCCTGATTTATGGGCCGCGCTGCTGTACGTGCTGGCCGGCCAGTATGAGCACGCCGGCATGCTCGGCGAACTGGTCGTGCAGGCGGACCAGGCATCGGTCGCCCAGGAACTCGGCGGCGATCCGAGCCGTGCACTGGCAGCGCCCAAGCATGCGCTGCAACGCAAGCTGCTCGACGGCCTGCGCTACCTGTTGAAGGAAGAGTTCAAGCTGAACCAGCCCCAGGCCTCGGACGGCTGGCTGACCCAGGACGCGCTCTGGCTGGTGAGCAAGACCGTCTCGGACAAGCTGCGCGCGCATCTGCTGTCGCAGGGCATCGACGGCATCCCGGCCAGCAACACGGCGGTGTTCAACGTGCTGCAGGATCACGGCATCGCCTTGGCCACACCGGACGGCAAGGTGATCTGGAAGGCCACCGTCACCAGCGATGCTGGCTGGTCGCACAGCTTCACCTTCCTGAAGCTGTCTCCGGCCATGGTCTGGGATGCGGCCGACCGGCCGGCGCCGTTCGCGGGGCGCGTGCAGGCCGACGAGGAACAAGGGGCACCGACGCCACAAGCACCGGCATCCGAAGCGCCAGGCTTGGAAAGCGCCGATACCGCGCCACTGAGCGTCGCGCCGACCGTACCCGTGCCCGCCGACAACGACGTGGCCGCGCTGCTCGATCTGCTGAGTGACACGGCGCCACCCGTAGCGCCACAGACCCCGAGCCGCTCCATTGCCGAGCCCGAGCCGGCCTCGCCACCGGCGCCTACGGTGCTGCCCCAGGTAGGCCCCGCGCCATCTCAGGATCGGCCGAAGCCTTCCGGCGAACATTTCATGGCCTGGCTGCGTCAGGGCATCCAGACGCACAAGCTCATCATCAACGATGCCAAAGCCTTGGTGCACAGCGTCGCTGGAACGGCCTACCTGGTGAGCCCCGGCGTCTTCCAGCGCTATGCGCAAGAACATCTGCAAATTGCCGCACTGGCGAAGCCAGAGAACCTGGAGGGATGGCAGTGGGTGCAGAAGCGTTTCGAGAAACTGGGCCTGCACCGCAAGCAAGCCAGCGGGCTGAACATCTGGACCTGCGAAGTCACGGGGCCGCGCAAATCCAGGCGACTGCACGGCTACCTGCTGAGCGCCCCAGAAGCGCTGTTCCAGGAGATGCCGCCGGACAATCCGTACCTGCGCCTCCTCACCGAGGCCGCAAAGCGCGCAAACTCAGCCGCCGGTAATAAAAACGACAACGAACAGGGATAGACAAGGGGCCACGGCGCAGGCCGGCTTCAGTCCGCGGACTTGGGCGGAGCCGTCTCTGCCAGCTTGGCTTCAGTCAGCGCCATCAAGTGGGCAGAACTGCATTTCAGCGCACGGGCGATTTTGAGAATGAGGGGGAGCGTGGGGACATGCTCGCCACGCTCGATCTTTCCCATGTGCGAACGCTCGATTCCTGACAGATGAGCCAGCGTTTCCTGGGCGATGCCTTGACTGGTTCTTTCTTCGCGCACGGAGGCCCCAAACGCGATGGCTGGTTCCGCTTCGTAGGTTGTTGTGCCGGTGGGCCGGCCTCTTTGAATCGAACGCTTTTGCATTGCCAAAAGCGTCGAGGATTGACACGATATAAACCACGTTAAACTTAACTCAATAGAGGCGACTTGATCAGTCGCCGCGAGTTCACTGCCTGAGGGAACTGGACGTGAAATCGAGCGATGCCTCCACTGAAATCCGGGTGGCTGTGCTCGGCGAGTGGGTGCCTTCACCGCTTGCCGACTTGCTGGCGTTGCAGCGCGCCGAAGAGCCAGAGACCGCCACGGCTTTGATCGGACGCAGTGCCACAGCGCAGACGCAGGAACTGCCGCACGATAACTTTGACTTGGCCCTGTCCACAGCCGCCTGGGAGTGGCCAGGCTGGGTGTGCGAGCCGTTGTGGCATGACACGCTGGCGGTCGCCGTCGCCAAGCGCTCGCACCTGCTGTCCTACCGTGAAGTGCCTCGCCAAGAACTGCTCAAGCAGCCGTTGATCTGTGCGCAGTCAACGGCCGATGAGCCGTGGCGCGCGGTGGCGCATGGCCTGTTCGAGGACGCACCGCAGGGCTGTGAGCAGACCGTCAGCACCTTCGACATGGCGATGACGCTCGTCTCCGCGGGCTACGGTATCGCCGTCGCACCCACCGCGAGGCTGACCTGCTACCTGCGTCGCGGCATCGCCGCGCGGCCATTGGCTGGCGCACCCATCATCGTGATGGCCTACCTGCTTCGACCGCGCTCGTCTTTGACCGAGCCCCAGAAAAGATTCGCCCGCCGCGCCCGTTCCGTGTCCTGATGAGGGGCGCGGCGCAAGACTGCTATGCGAACCCCACCACCTTCTCCTGATCCCACTCGCTGGCCTTCACGCTCGTGACCACGGCCATGATGATCTTGTCGAGATTGTTGGCGGTGGCACCTTCCAGAGCTGAGCGACCGCGCAGCATCGCACGCGGCTGCAGCAGCGCGTGGTAAATCTGCCAAGGGTCCGCGCCCCGGCTCAGCTTCATGACGGACTGGACCAGCTCGTGCTTGAGCGGGTCGAGGTGCCAGTCCGGCACCCGCTGGCCGCGGTTGCCCAGGTTCAGTGCCAGCAGGTTGCCCGCCTTGATCTCGTAGCTGATCCACCGGCGCGACTTGCCCGCCATCTTGGCGAACTCGACGACCGGAAGGTTGTGCGGCGACTCGAAGACATCGACGAGTTCCATCCGCTGGCGCTGAACGTCGGACAGCGGCTGCTCCATCATCGAGCGCGGCGCCGTGACCGCCGGCAGCCGCTGCGCTGCGGCTGACACCAGCGGCATCGCATCGCCAAGCTTGGTCACGAGCAGGACCGGCGTCGTCGCCGCCCTGGGCGGTGCGCTGGCGGCGGGATCACCCCCGATGGCGGGCACATCTTCCAGGTGAATGGTGAGCGGCATGCTCGCCGCTTCGACCATGTTCTGCTCAAAGAGGTCGAGGCGGTCGGCCCAATCTTGCATCATGCGGCGGCGCTGCTCCACATACTCGGCGTGGTTGTACGTACTGCTGACCTTGTTGGGATCGACGTGGGAGAGCTGCGCATCCACCCAGGCTTTCGGGTAGCCGAACTCGTTGAGCGCGGTGGACATCGTGGCCCGGATGCCGTGCCCCGTCAGCAGGTCACGGTAGCCCATGCGCTTGAGCGCGCCGTTGAGCGTGTTCTCGCTCATGCGCTTCTTCAAGTCGTTATCGTGCCGGAACAGGTAGCGCTGGGCCGGCTTGAACTCCTCCAGCATGTGCCGGACGATCTCGATGGCCTGCACCGACAGCGGCACGATGTACGGTGGAATGTCCTGCGGCCGCTGGCGCTTCCTGCGCATGTCCACCTGCAACTGCTTCACGACGTCGGGCGTGATGATCCACAGGCCCTTGTCGAGGTCGAACTGATCGGGCGTCGCCAGCCGCAGCTCGCCCGTGCGCACGCCGGTCAGGCACAGCAGCCGCAACCCAAGTTGGGTGCGCAGCCTACCGCGGTACTTGCGCAGCCGCTGCAACAGCTTCGGCAGATCCTCCATGCGCAGGAACGGGTTGTGGTTCACGGGCGGCAACGGCACGGCGACCACATCGAGGTCGGACGCCGGGTTTTGCTCCAGCTCCGGCACGATCACCAGCGCGTAGCGGAACAAGTGGTTCAACCACGTCCTGACCTTCTCGGCGATGGAGAGCGCCTTGCGCTTCTCGATCTTGGCGACCACGTCCAAGAGGTCGGAGCGCTTGATCTCGTAGATCGAGCGCTTATCCAGGTAGGGCAGCACATCCTTGTCGAAGACGCGCGGGAGGATGGAGTGCGTGGTCTGCCGGCCCTTCTTGAGGCTGAGCGCGCGATGGGCAAACCACTTCCTGTAGATGACCTCGAAGGTGTGCTCGCCGGCGAGCTTGACCGCGGCACGCTTCTGCTTGCGGTGAACACGGGGGTTGATGCCCTTGGCGACCAAGGCGCGCGCCTCGTCGCGCAGTGCGCGGGCTTCGAGCAGAGATACCTCGGGATAGGTGCCGAACAACATCCGCTTGGGCTCCTTGAGCCAGTAGTAGCGGAAGTGCCAGGTCTTGCCTCCCGTCGCTGCAACAGCGAGGGAGAGGCCCAACGTGTCGGAGAGGGTGTAGTCCTTGCCGGTGGCTTTGGCGCGTCGAACGGCCAGGTCGGAAAGTGCCATGCTTCTAGCTCCTGAACGTGAGTCAGGAACTCGATGCTGGTCACATCACTCGCGCGCCTCTACAAACAATCCGGAAGCCGTCGTATCCGCAAAAATGGACACAATCATGGACATAAAAGTCCTGGCTTCAGGCGGATTTCCGTGGACGACAGCAGAACATCAAAGAGAGGAAAAACCGTTGCGTGACAACGACTTGCAGACTCCCTTGGATTTCTGCAGACCTCCGCAGAATGATGCAGTGGAGCGGGTATTGAGTTCAAGCTGCCAATTCCCTTTCCCCTGCGTACCCGTATCGTCCGTGAGCAAGGGATGGGCGGCCTGCGCGGACACCGACGCCACCAGCAATGAGGCGGTCAGCGCGCAGCTTGAAAATCGGGACAACATGTCAAAAGTGATCATCTGATCTGATCCAGGAGTCTGGCCACATGCGCATGGCCCACCCACCTCGCCGGCGTTTTCAGGCCCTGGCCACCGCATCATCGTGTACCCATGCACACGACAACATTATTAAAACGCAAATGATAATAGTTGTCATTTAATATGAGAGACTCGGCCCTGATCGTCGCATGAGCGCAACGGGATGCGTTCCCCTTGCAACATTCGACCGTCTTGCGAGCGTGATGGCTTTGCAGGGAACATGGGCACAATGAACCGATTCCCGCCCCTTGAAAGCAACCTGTCGCCATGTCCTCGCACATCCGCCGCGCCACCAAAATCGTCGCCACGCTCGGGCCGGCTTCGAGCGATATTTCGCTGCTCGAAAAAATGATCGCCACGGGCGTCAACGTGGTGCGCCTGAACTTCAGCCATGGCCAGGTTCGTGACCACGAGGAGCGCGCGGCCAAGGTGCGGGAGGCCTCCCGACGCGTCCAGCGGGAGGTGGCCATCATGGCCGACCTGCAGGGCCCGAAGATACGCGTCGGCACATTTGCCCAGGGGAAGGTGATGCTGCGGACGGGCCAGACATTCACTCTCGACGCGGAACGTGAAGCACCCGGAGACGTCGACATCGTCGGTCTGGATTACAGGGAACTGCCGCACGACGTGCGCCCAGGGGACATGCTGCTTCTGAACGATGGTCTCATCGTCCTGCGCGTGGAGGAAATCGCTGGCAGCGCCGTTCACACGCAGGTCATCCTCGGTGGCGAGCTGTCGGACCACAAGGGCATCAACCGCCAGGGCGGCGGCCTGACCGCGCCGGCACTGACCGCGAAGGACATGGAGGACATCAAGACCGCCATGCGCCTGCAGGCCGATTACGTGGCGGTAAGCTTCCCCAAGAGCGCCACCGACATGGAAATGGCGCGCCAGCTGTGCAATGTGGCGGGTGCGCAGTGGCACCACAAGCCGGGCCTGATCGCCAAGATCGAGCGCGCCGAAGCCGTTCCCCGGCTGGAGGAAATTCTTGCCGTATCGGACGGCATCATGGTGGCGCGCGGCGATCTGGCGGTGGAAGTGGGCAACGCCGCCGTGCCTGCGTTGCAGAAAAAAATGATCCGCATGGCGCGCGAGATGGACAAAGTGGCCATCACCGCGACGCAAATGATGGAGAGCATGATCACCCATCCCGTGCCGACCCGGGCGGAGGTCAGCGACGTGGCCAACGCCGTGCTCGATGGCACCGATGCCGTCATGCTCAGCGCCGAGACCGCTGCCGGCAAGTACCCGCTGGAGACGGTGGAGCAGATGGCGCGCATCTGCGCCGCCGCCGAAGCCGCAGAGGACATGGAGCGGGACTCGGATTTCGGCGGCAAGACACTCGGGCGCGTGGACCAGTCGATAGCCATGGGCGCGCTGTTCACCGCGCTGCACGTCGGCGCCAAGGCCATCGTGGCCATGACCGACAGCGGCTCCACGGCGCTGTGGATGAGCCGCCGGCGCATCCACATTCCCATCTATGCGCTCACGCCCAAGATCGCGACCCAGCGCAGGATGGCGATCTACCGCAACGTGCGCCCGCTGCTCATGGACACCAGCGCTGACCGAGACACGGCCCTCGCGCAGGCCGAGGTACAGCTCAAGGAGCGCAACATCGTGCGCACGGGCGATCTCTACGCCATCACCTGCGGAGAGCCCATGGGCAAGCCGGGTGGCACCAACATGCTGAAAATCTGCAAGGTCGGCTGACTAGAATCGACCGCACCCACCCCATTCTTCAACTCGCGAAGGGACTCTACCCATGCCTCTCGTATCAATGCGCGAATTGCTGGACCATGCCGCAGAAAACAGCTATGGCATTCCGGCCTTCAACGTGAACAACCTCGAACAGGTGCAGGCGGTGATGGCCGCCGCCGATGAAGTCGGCGCACCCGTGATCCTGCAAGCGAGCGCTGGCGCCCGCAAGTATGCAGGCGAGCCCTTCATCAAGCAGCTCATCATTGCCGCCAGCGAGGCTTACCCGCATATCCCGATGGTGATGCATCAGGACCACGGAACCACGCCCAAGGTGTGCGAAGGCGCAATCGCGTTGGGCTTCGGCTCGGTGATGATGGACGGCTCTCTCAAGGAAGACGGCAAGACCCCCTCCTCATTCGACTACAACGTGCGCGTCACGCAGGAAGTGGTGGCCATGGCGCACAGGGTGGGTGTCACGGTGGAAGGCGAACTCGGATGCCTCGGTTCCCTCGAAACCGGTGAAGCGGGTGAAGAAGATGGCATCGGTGCCGTGGGCAAGCTCGACCACAGCCAGCTGCTGACCGACCCGGAAGAGGCCGCGCAGTTCGTCAAGGCGACTCAGCTCGACGCACTCGCGATCGCCATCGGTACCAGCCACGGTGCCTACAAGTTCACACGTCCGCCCACAGGGGACGTGCTGTCCATCCAGCGCGTGAAGGAAATACACGCTCGCCTGCCCAACACGCACCTCGTCATGCATGGCTCGTCGAGCGTGCCGCAGGACTTGCTCGCCATCATCAACCAGTACGGCGGCAAGATGAAGCAGACGTGGGGGGTGCCGGTCAAGGAAATCCAGGAAGCCATCAAACACGGGGTGCGCAAGGTGAATATCGACACCGACATCCGCATGGCCATGACCGGAGCCGTGCGCAAGTTCCAGTTCGAAAACCCGGAAAAATTCGACATGCGCGAATGGATGAAACCGGCGCGGGAAGCCGCCAAGGCCGTGTGCAAGGCACGTTACCTGGAATTCGGCTGCGAGGGACAGGGCAGCCGGGTCAAGGGGCACACCCTCGCCGAAATGGCCAAACGCTACGCCGCCGGCTCACTCGCGCAGGTTGTGCACTGAACGAGGAGCCTGTCCGGAATTTTGTGTGCGAGGCATAGCATGACGACCAGGAGCATGTATGCCGACGAGCAAGACGAAGATGAAGAACGCGGCGATTGCCGCGAAGATGGCCGCGCTGCCGGCAATCCCCAAGGAACTGATTGAGC
>JAIOIA010000241.1:0-11776 GCA_019912745.1 Comamonas sp.
ACAAGGTTTGGGTGCTTGAATTGCCCGATGGTGAAGCGTTCAAGGACTGGGAAACACTTAATCGTATTTTTAATGCACTGCTGGAGCATCAGTGCGACCGCAAGACCGTGCTCTACGCCCTGGGTGGCGGCGTGATCGGTGACATGACGGGTTTTGCGGCGGCGTGCTACATGCGCGGCGTGCCCTTCGTGCAGGTGCCGACGACACTGCTGGCGCAGGTGGATTCGAGCGTGGGCGGCAAGACGGCGATCAACCATCCGCTGGGCAAGAACATGATCGGGGCGTTCTACCAGCCACGTCTCGTGATCTGCGATCTTTCCACGCTCGACACGCTGCCCGATCGCGAGCTGTCCGCAGGCCTGGCGGAAGTGATCAAGTACGGGCCGATCGCCGACATGGCATTTTTTGCCTGGCTGGAGGCGCACCTCGACGCTGTGCGCGCGCGCGACCGGGCGGCGCTCGCCCACGTGGTGCGCCGCTGCTGCGAGATCAATGCCGAGGTGGTGGCGCAGGACGAGCGCGAATCGGGCCTGCGCGCCATCCTCAACTTTGGCCACACTTTCGGTCATGCGATCGAGACCGGCCTGGGCTACGGCGCGTGGCTGCATGGCGAGGGCGTGGCGGCGGGCATGGTGATGGCGGCCGAGCTGTCGCGGCGCCTGGGCCTGGTCGATGCGGCCTTCGTGGGGCGCCTGCGTGCGCTGATCGAGCGCGCAGGGCTGCCGACGCAGGGGCCGGTGCTCGACGGCGGCGACAATGCGAGCCGTTACCTGGAGCTGATGCACGTGGACAAGAAGGCCGAGGCGGGCGAAATCCGCTTCGTGCTGATCGACGGGCCCGGCCGGGCGGTGCTGCGCGCGGCGCCCGATGCGCTGGTGCGCGAGGTGATCGATGCTTGCTGCGCGGCGCATTGAACTATTCGAACAATAGCTGTCAGCGCTTGCTGGCGTTGCCTTAGAGCCCGATTTGACTCATATATCCCAGTTGGCGCCGTGGGCCTGCGACCCGGCGCGTTCGCGCGGGCGGCGTTACCTGGTGTCGCCCGACGCGACACGCAGTGATTACCAGCGCGACCGCGACCGCATCGTGCATTCGTCGGCGTTTCGCCGGCTCGAATACAAGACGCAGGTGTTCGTGAACCACGAGGGTGACCTGTTCCGCACGCGGCTCACGCATTCGCTGGAGGTGGCGCAGCTCGGGCGCTCGATCGCGCGCTCGCTGCGGCTGAACGAAGACCTGGTGGAGGCGATCTGCCTCGCGCATGACCTGGGCCACACGCCGTTCGGTCACGCCGGGCAGGATGCGCTGAACGACTGCATGCGCGCGTGGGGCGGCTTCGAGCACAACCTGCAGAGCCTGCGCGTGGTGGATTTTCTCGAACACCGTTACCCGGCGTATGACGGGCTCAACCTCACCTTCGAGGCGCGCGAGGGCATCCTGAAGCACTGCTCGCGCCGCCACGCCGAGCTGCTGGAGGCGCGCGAGCCGGGCGGCGTGGGCGAGCGCTTTCTGCTCGGGCGTCAGCCCAGCCTGGAGGCGCAGTTGTGCAATCTGGTCGATGCCATCGCCTACGGCGCGCACGATGTGGACGACGGCGTGCGCTCCAGGCTGCTGACGCTGGCGCAATTGCGCGAGGTGCCGCTGGTGGAGCAGCACTTGGCGCAGGTGCTGGCGCAGTACCCGGAGCTGGACCAGCCGGAAGGCGAGCGGCGCCTGCGCCACGAGACGATACGGCGCCTGCTCAGCCAGCAGGTGTACGACGTGACCGACACGACGCGCGCGGCCATTGAACGCGCGCGTCCCGCCGACGTGCAGGCGGTGCGCGGCCTGCCGCCGCTGGTGGCGTTTTCCGGGGCCATGCAGGCGCGGACGGATGAATTGCGTCAGTTTCTGTTTCAAAAACTCTATCGTCACCCGCAGGTGATGCACACGATGGACGCCGCCCAGACCGTGGTGCGTGAGTTGTTCGCCATCTACCGCTCGGACGCGCGCCAGATGCCGGCCGAGCAGGCGGCGCAGGCCCTGGCGGGCGATGCGGCGCAACAGGCGCGTACGGTGGCCGATTTCATCGCCGGCATGACGGACCGCTTTGCGCTGCGCGAGCATGAGCGGCTCACGGGCAGGCGTTTGCTGGCATGAACGAATCGGGGAGGCACACCGAAGGCGCGGCCTGGATCGTCGTGGCGGCGGGCGTGGCGGCGGCGCTGCACGTCGCCAAGCTGCCGCCGGCCATTCCGATGCTGCAGCGCGAATTGGGTATCACGCTGGTGCAGGCGGGCTTTCTGTTAGCGCTGGTGCAGCTGGCCTCCATGGGGCTGGGCGTGGTGGCTGGGCTGGTGGGCGACGGGTTCGGGCTCAGGCGCAGCATGCTCACGGGCTTGACGCTGCTCACCGTCGCGGGGTTTGCCGGGGGCTGGGTGCATGACGTGGGCAGCTTGCTGGTGCTGCGCGCGCTCGAAGGTCTGGGCTTTCTCATGACCACGGTGCCCGCGCCCAGCTTGATACGGCGCTGCGTGCCGCCGTCTCGGCTCACGCGCATGCTGGGCTTCTGGGGTGCGTTCATGCCGTTCGGCACGGCGCTGGCCCTGCTGGCGGGTCCAGCGGTGATGCAGCAGGTGGGCTGGCCAGGCTGGTGGTGGCTGATCGCGCTGGTTTCCGCGGCGGCCGTGGTCTGGGCCGTGCGCCGCGTGCCGGCCGATGAGCCGCACCACGCGGTCCAGGTGGCGGGTATCGATTGGCGCACCCGACTTGGGCAGACGCTGCGCAGCGGCGGTCCATGGCTGGCGGCGCTGTGCTTCGCGGTCTATTCCGCGCAGTGGCTGTCGGTGATCGGTTTCCTGCCAGCGCTCTACGAAGCCTCGGGCTGGACCGGTATGCTGGGGGCGGTGCTCACGGCACTGGTCGCCGCAGTGAACATGGTGGGCAACATCGCGGCCGGGCGTATGCTGTCGCATGGCACCACGCCGCGCGTGCTGCTGGGGTGCGGCTTCGCGGTCATGGCAGTCGGGGCCTTCCTGGCATTCAGTACGCTGACCGAGCAGGCGCCGGTGCTGCGCTACCTGGGCGCCATCGTGTTTTCGATGTGCGGCGGCCTGATCCCCGGCGGGCTCTTCGGCCTGGCCACGCGGCTGGCGCCGGGGACGGAGACGGTGTCGACCACGGTGGGCTGGATGATGCAGTGGTCGGCGATCGGCCAGTTCACCGGCCCGCCCCTCGTCGCCTGGGTGGCGAGCCGCGCCGGGACCTGGCAGTGGACCTGGGTGGTGCTGGGGCTGTGCAGCATGGTGGGCATGGGGCTGGCGTGGCTGATCGGGCGGCGCCTGTCGAAGGGAGCGCGTGGTGAGGGGATCTGAAGCGAGCGGGGCGATAAGCGAAAAGGCGGCGGTGAGCAGGCGCCGTGCCGCCGGGCAGGAGGCGGCGCGCGCGGCGGTTCTGGCCGAGCTGCGCCCGGGGCAGTCGGTGGCGCTGCTGCAGGCGCTGCACATCCTCACGCGCGACGCGCTGATGAACCAGGACTCGCGGCGCAAGCTCAAGCAGGTCTATCACCTGTACCAGTTCATCGAACCACTGCTGCGGGAGCTGGCGCAGGAAGGTCACGCGCCGCTGCTCGCGGACCACGGCGCGGGCAAGTCCTATCTGGGTTTCATCCTGTACGACCTGTTCTTCAAGCCGCTGGGTCGTGGCGAGGTCGTCGACATCGAGTGGCGCGCGGATCTGGTGCGGCGTTCGCGCGAACTGGCGGCGCGCCTGGGATTCGGGCGCATGCGCTTTCTCGACATGGCGGTGGCCGATGCCGTGCAGGCCGACCTGCCCGGGCGCTTTGACATCGTCACCGCGCTGCACGCCTGCGACACCGCCACCGACGATGCCATCGACTTCGGCCTGGCCAAAGAGGCGCGTTTCATGGTGCTCGTGCCCTGCTGCCAGGCCGAGGTGGCGGCGGGCTTGCGCCGCAACAAGGCCTTCAATCTCTCACGCACGCCGCTGGCCGAACTCTGGCGCCATCCGATTCACACGCGCGAGATGGGCAGTCAGATCACCAACGTGCTGCGCTGCCTGAGGCTGGAGGCGAGCGGTTACCAGGTGACGGTGACCGAGCTCGTCGGCTGGGAGCACAGCCTGAAGAACGAGCTGATCGTCGCGCGCCGTACCGGGCAGAAAAGACACAGTGCGGGCGAAAGGCTCAGGGCCATTCTGGACGAATTCGGTCTGACGTCCGCGCTGGGCCCGCGTTTCGGGGTGGAGCCCGCTTGATCCGGGAGGTGGGGAGATCAATGGGACAATACAAAGCTTTGCCGGACCTTCCGGCGCAAACCCCTGTTTTGTCGAGGATCATCTGACATGAAGAATTTTGCCGCCATTGCCTTGTTGAGCTTGGGCGTGGTCCTTGCGGGCTGCTCCAAACAAGAGAGCGCTGTGCCCGCACCTGCAGCCGCTCCCGCCGCTCCCGCACCCGCGGCCATCACGAAGATCGTGGTGGGCCTGGACGACAACTTCCCGCCCATGGGTTTTCGTGACGAGAAGAACGAACTGGTGGGCTTCGACATCGACATGGCCAAGGAGGCGAGCAAGCGCCTGGGACTGCAGGTCGATTTCAAGCCGATCGACTGGAGCGCGAAGGAGGCCGAGCTCTCCGGCAAGCGCGTGGACGTGCTCTGGAACGGCCTGACGATCACCGAGGAGCGCAAGCAGAACATCGCCTTCACCGCGCCCTATATGGAAAACCACCAGATCATCGTGGTGCCCGCCGATTCCGCGATCAAGACCAAGGCCGATCTGGCGGGCAAGGTCGTGGGCGCGCAGGAAGGCTCCAGCGCAGTCGATGCGGTGAAGAAGGACGAAGCCGTCTTCAAGTCGCTCAAGGAATTCAAGACCTTTGGCGACAACGTGACCGCGCTGATGGACCTGAGCGCGGGGCGCCTGCAGGCGGTGGTGGTTGACGAAGTGGTGGGCCGCTACTACGTGGCCAAGAAGCCCGACCAGTACGCGGTGCTCGACGACAACTTCGGCACCGAAGAGTACGGCGTGGGCCTGCGCAAGGACGACACCGAACTGCTGGGCAAGCTCGACAAGGTGCTGGCCGACATGAAGGCGGACGGCGCGGCGGCGAAGATCTCCGAGCAGTGGTTCGGCAAGAACATCGTCAAGTAAGCCGACGTCCGAGGACACGGGCGGGCGGCACCCGGGTGCCGTCATGCCCGTGTCTTCATTTCCGCCATTGAGAGCGCATGGACTATTTCCTGTCCCTACTGGGGCCGCTGGCGCAGGGCGCGCTGGTCACGCTGAAGCTGTTCTTCATCACGGTGGCGCTGGCGCTGCCGCTGGGGCTGCTGCTGGCGCTCGCGCGCGTGTCGCACCTGCGCGCTCTATCGACTGCGGTCAATGGCTACATCTGGCTGATGCGCGGCACGCCGCTGATGCTGCAGATGCTGTTCATCTATTTCGCGCTGCCTTTCGTGCCCGTCGTTGGCGTGCGGCTGCCGGATTTTCCATCGGCCGTGGTGGCGTTCACACTCAACTACGCCGCCTACTTCGCGGAGATTTTCCGGGCCGGCATTCTCTCGGTCGATCGTGGCCAGTACGAGGCGGCGCGCGTGCTGGGCATGAACTATCGCCAGACCATGCGCCGCATCGTGCTGCCGCAGATGGTGCGCAACATCCTGCCGCCGCTGTCCAACGAAACCATCACGCTGGTCAAGGACACCTCGCTGATCTACGTGCTGGCGCTCAACGACCTGCTGCGCGCCGCGCGCGGCATCGTGCAGCGTGATTTCACCACGTCACCCTTCATCGTGGCGGCCGCCTTCTACCTCATCATGACGCTGGTGCTCACCTGGGGTTTCCAGCGGCTGGAACGCCACCATGCCCGCTATGACCAGTGAAGCGCCGATGATCGAGGCGATCGGTGTCAGGAAGCGCTTCGGGAGCAACGAGGTGCTGCGCGGCGTCTCGCTGTCGGTTTCGCGCGGGGAGGTCGTGGCGCTGATCGGTCCTTCGGGCTCGGGCAAGAGCACCTTTTTGCGGTGCCTGAACCAGCTGGAGACCATCGACGCGGGTGCAATCCGCATTGGCGGGGCAGTTCTCGCAAGCACCGATGCGCAGGGTCATTGCCGCTACGCACCGGAGGCCGAGGCGCGGCGCCTGTGCCGCAAGAGCGGCATGGTGTTTCAGCACTTCAACCTGTTTCCCCATCTCACCGTGCTGGAAAACCTCATCGAGGCGCCGATGGTGGTGGCAGGGTTGGAGCGAGGGCGCGCGATGGCGCGTGCCGAGACGCTGCTGGCCAAGGTGGGGCTGTCGGCCAAGCGTGGCAGCTATCCGGCACGCCTCTCGGGCGGGCAGAAGCAGCGCGTGGCCATTGCACGCGCGCTGTGCATGGAGCCCGAGATCATGCTGTTCGACGAGCCCACCTCGGCGCTCGACCCGGAGCTGACCGGCGAGGTGCTGCGCACCATGCGCGAACTGGCCGAGGAGCGCATGACCATGCTGGTCGTGACGCACGAGATGGGTTTTGCGCGCGAGGTGGCGCATACCGTTGCCTTCATGGACGAAGGCGAACTGCTGGTGATCAAGCCCGCAAAGGAATTCTTCGCCGACCCGGGACACGAGCGCGCCCGGGCCTTCCTCGATCACATGCTGTAGGCGCGCGGCTCAGCTGAAGAAGCTGCGCTTGAGCCGCTCGGTCCAGCTCTCGGTCGAGGGCGAGTGCTTGGCGCCACCCTTTTTGAGCGATTCTTCCAGGTCACGCAGGAGCTTGCGCTGGTATTCGGTCAGCTTGACCGGCGTCTCGACCACGATGTGGCAGTACAGGTCGCCCGGGTAGCTCGCGCGCAGGCCCTTGATGCCCTTGCCGCGCAGGCGAAACTGCTTGCCCGCCTGCGTGCCTTCGGGGATGTCGATCGCGGCCTTGCCGGCGAGCGTCGGCACCTCGATCTCGCCACCGAGTGCGGCGGTGATGAAGCTCACCGGCACCTCGCAGTGCAGGTCGTCGCCATCGCGCTCGAAGATATCGTGCTTTTTGGTGCGGATCTCGATGTAGAGGTCCCCGGGCGGACCGCCGTTGGTGCCGGGTTCGCCGTTGCCGGTGGAGCGGATGCGCATGCCGTCGTCGATGCCCGCCGGAATCTTCACCTCCAGCGTCTTCTGACGTTTGACCTTGCCCTGGCCGTGGCAGGTGATGCAGGGCTCGGTGATGATCTTGCCCGTGCCGCGGCAGTGAGGGCAGGTCTGCTGCACACTGAAAAAGCCCTGGCGCATCTGCACCACACCCGAGCCATTGCAGGTGCCGCAGGTCTTGGGGCTGGTGCCGGGCTTGGCGCCGCTGCCATGGCAGGTGTCGCAATTGTCCCAGCTGGGAATGCGGATCTGCGCGTCCTTGCCGTTGGCGGCTTCCTCAAGCGTGATTTCCATCGCGTACGACAGATCGCTACCGCGATACACCTGTCGCCCGCCGCGGGCCCCGCCGCGCTGGCCGCCGAACATGTCACCGAAGATGTCGCCAAAGGCCTCGGCAAAGCCGCCGAAGCCCTCCGCGCCGCCCATGCCGCCGCGCAGGTTCGGGTCGACGCCGGCGTGGCCGTACTGATCGTAGGCGGCGCGTTTTTGCGCGTCGGAAAGCATCTCGTAGGCTTCCTTGGCCTCCTTGAATTTTTCCTCGGCGGCCTTGGCCGCATCCCCCTGATTGCGGTCAGGGTGGTACTTCATCGCCAGCTTGCGATAAGCCTTCTTGATTTCGTCCTCGCTGGCGTTCTTGGGAACGCCCAGGACTTCGTAGTAGTCTCGTTTATTGGCCATGGGCTAAGGTCTTCAATTCGCTGTGACGCCGGACAGGGGTGGCCGGCACGGCCGCTCACCATCAGCGCAAAGGGCGGCAGGCACGGGTGCCTTGCCGCCCCATGGTTTGTGTGCCGCCGCTCAACCCTTCTTGACTTCCTTGACTTCGGCGTCCACCACGTTGTCGTCCGCCGCGGCCGCGGCCTGGGTCTGCTCTCCCGAGGGAGCAGCCCCGGCCCCTGCGCCGGCCCCCGTTGCCTGCGCGCCGGCGGCCGCATCGGCGTACATCTTCTCGCCGAGCTTCTGGCTGGCCGTCATCAGGGCGTTGGTCTTGTCGTCGATCGCTGTCTTGTCCTCACCCTTGAGGGCTTCTTCGAGTTCCTTGATCGCAGCATCGATCTTGTCCTTCTCGCCCGCGTCGAGCTTGTCGCCGTGCTCGGTCAGGGCCTTGCGCGTGCTGTGCACCGCCGCCTCGCCCTGGTTGCGCGCCTGCACCAGTTCCAGCTTCTTGTGGTCCTCGGCGGCGTTGAGCTCGGCATCCTTCACCATCTTCTGGATTTCGTCCTCCGACAGGCCGGAACTGGCCTTGATGGTGATCTTGTTTTCCTTGCCGGTGCCCTTGTCCTTGGCGCCCACGTGCAGGATGCCGTTGGCGTCGATGTCGAAGCTCACCTCGATCTGCGGCGTGCCGCGCGAGGCGGGCGGGATGCCCTCGAGGTTGAACTCGCCCAGCGCCTTGTTGGCGCTGGCGATCTCGCGCTCGCCCTGGAAGACCTTGATCGTCACGGCGGGCTGGTTGTCCTCGGCGGTGGAGAAGGTCTGCGCGAACTTCGTCGGAATCGTCGTGTTCTTGGCGATCATCTTGGTCATCACGCCGCCCAGGGTCTCGATACCCAGTGACAGCGGGGTGACGTCCAGCAGCAGCACATCCTTGCGGTCGCCAGACAGCACCTGGCCCTGCACGGCGGCGCCCACGGCCACGGCTTCATCCGGGTTGACGTCCTTGCGCGGATCCTTGCCGAAGAATTCCTTGACGGTTTCCTGCACCTTGGGCATGCGCGTCATGCCGCCGACGAGGATCACGTCGTTGATGTCCGAGACGCTGATGCCCGCATCCTTGATCGCGGTGCGGCAGGGGGTAATGGTGCGTTCGATCAGATCTTCCACCAGGCTTTCGAGCTTGGCTCGCGTGAGCTTGATGTTCAGGTGTTTCGGGCCCGAGGCATCGGCCGTGATGTAGGGCAGGTTGATATCGGTCTGCGCGCTATTGGACAGCTCGATCTTGGCCTTCTCGGCGGCTTCCTTCAGGCGCTGCAGCGCGAGCACGTCGGCCTTCAGGTCGACGCCTTGCTCTTTCTTGAACTCGCCGATGATGTAGTCGATGATGCGCTGGTCGAAGTCTTCGCCGCCCAGGAACGTGTCGCCATTGGTGGCCAGCACCTCGAATTGCTTTTCGCCATCGACGTCGGCGATCTCGATGATGGAGACGTCGAACGTGCCGCCTCCCAGGTCATAGACGACGATCTTGCGGTCGCCCTTGCCCTGCTTGTCCAGGCCGAAGGCGAGCGCCGCGGCCGTCGGTTCGTTGATGATGCGCTTGACTTCCAGGCCGGCGATGCGGCCGGCGTCCTTGGTCGCCTGACGCTGGCTGTCGTTGAAGTAAGCCGGCACGGTGATGACGGCCTCGGTGACCGGCTCGCCCAGGTAGTCCTCTGCGGTCTTCTTCATCTTGCGCAGCACCTCGGCGCTGATCTGCGGCGGAGCAAGCTTCTGGTCGCGGATCTGCACCCAGGCATCTCCGTTGTCGGCCTTGATGATGGAAAACGGGGCCAGACCGAGGTCTTTCTGCACCTCTTTGTCTTCGTACTTGCGGCCGATCAGGCGCTTGACGGCGTAGATCGTGTTCTTGGGATTGGTCACGGCCTGACGCTTGGCCGAGGCGCCCACGAGGATTTCGCCGTCTTCCTGGTAGGCCACGATGGACGGCGTGGTGCGCGCGCCTTCGCTGTTTTCGATCACGCGCGTGGTGTTGCCTTCCATGATGGACACGCAGCTGTTGGTGGTGCCGAGGTCAATGCCGATGATTTTTCCCATGTTGTTCTCCGGATTCAAAAATGATTGAAAGTGCGATGGCACTGAAGTGTGGCTGCCGTCGCCGCTTTCAAGTGAGCGCCGCCCAGAGCAGGCATTACCTGGGCGCCGAAACGGTGACGAGGGCGGGCCGCAGGACGCGGTCGAAGATCAGATAGCCCTTCTGCAGCACGTTCACGATGGTGTTAGGCTCCTGCTCCGAGGGCACCACGCTGATCGCCTGGTGCTGATGCGGATCGAACTTGTCACCCACGCCCGGGTTCACCACCACCACCTTGTTGCGCTCCAGCGCCGAGGTCAGCTGGCGCAGCGTGGCGGTGCTGCCTTCGCGCAATTGCGCGGCGTTGGCGTTCTCGAGCGCCAGGGCGGCGTCCAGGCTGTCGCAGACGGCGAGAAGGTTTTCGGCAAAGGCTTCGATGCCGAACTTGCGTGCCTTGGCGATGTCTTCCTCGGCGCGGCGGCGCGCGTTTTCCGCCTCGGCCTTGGCGCGCAGGTACTGGTCGGCCAGTTCGGCGCTCTTGGCCTTGAGTTCGGCCAACTCGGCCTGCAGGCGCGCGATCTCGTCCAGGGGATCGCCAGTCATCGTGGACGGCGGCGTTTCATCGGCCTGCTCGGCCGGCGACGGGGTGAAGGCGTGGTTGTCGGGCATGTCTGAAAATTTGTTGTGACGAACGGCAAACGCCCTGTATCTGGGGGCTTGCGCCCGGTGTTTCAAGCCGGGTAGTGCCGCAAGGCGTTCGGTTGCACGGGGTCAGGCCAGGTAGTGTACGTCTGCCACGTTCGATCCTATAATTGCCGGTTTTCCTTGCCACACCGCCTGGACCATGATGGGCCGGACAAGACGCAGCGGGTGGCTTCAACCAGAAGGAGGTTTCATGCGTCATTACGAGATTGTCTTGCTCATCCACCCGGACCAGAGCGAACAGGTGCCGGCCATGCTGGAGCGCTACAAGGGCATGATCACCGCAGGCGGTGGCCAGGTGCACCGCGTGGAAGACTGGGGTCGGCGCCAGCTGGCCTACATGATCAGCAAGCTGGCCAAGGCGCACTATCTGTGCTTGAACATCGAGGCCGATCAGGCGGTGATGGCCGAGCTCGAGCATGCGTTCAAGTTCAACGATGCCGTGCTGCGTCACCTCACGGTACAAAAGGCCAAGGCGGAAACCACGCCGTCCTCGATGATGAAGACCGTCGAGCGCGAGGAAGCACGCAAGGCCGGCCAAGCCGAGACGGCCCAGGGCTGAGCCCGGGGCACGTCACCCACGGCGGATGTGAATACGACCGGCGGCGCGCACGCGAGCAACCATGCCAGCCTGACGGCAAGCCTGGAGCAGGTGCAGCCCTTGCGCCATACGCCCGCGGGCCTGCCCGTGCTGGACATGCAGTTGGTGCATGCTTCGACGGGCCAGGAGGCAGGAGCGCAGCGCCAGATCGCGTTGGGTATCAAGGCTGTGGCCTTTGGTACCCAGGCCGAGAGGCTGGCACGTCAGGCGCTGGGGAGTCTCTGGGATTTTCAGGGCTTTCTGGCGCAGGGGCGAAACGGCAAAGGCGTGGTGTTTCATATCCGTGAGTTTCAACCGCATCAGTTTTAAAAGGTTCAGACCATGTTCAAGAAATTCAACAAGAATGGCAAGAATGGCAAGAACGGCAGGCGCAACAACCAGTCCCTGCTGTTCAAGCGCAAGCGTTTCTGCCGTTTCACCGTCGCGGGCGTCGAGGAAATCGATTACAAGGATGTCGATACGCTGCGTGACTTCATTGCCGAGAACGGCAAGATCATTCCCGCGCGCCTGACGGGCACGCGCGCCATCTACCAGCGCCAGCTCAACACCGCCATCAAGCGCGCGCGCTTCCTGGCCCTGGTGCCCTACAGCGACCAGCACAAGATCTGAGGAGCACCCATTCCATGCAA
>JAIOIA010000242.1:0-11441 GCA_019912745.1 Comamonas sp.
CTCGCGCACGAAGGCGCTGTAGCGCGAGCGCATCAGGCTCTCGGCATCGGGCGCCGGAGCCGCTTCCCAATGATCGAGGTAGCGCCCGCAGCACTCGGCATACGCCAGCGGCCTGCCGCGCGCGTCCAGGCGCCCACAGGGGCAGGACGGGCTCACGCCAGCGCCCGCTGGATCAGGATTTTCTGCACATCGCTCGTGCCCTCGTAGATCTGGCACACGCGTACGTCGCGGTAGATGCGCTCCAGCGGGAAGTCACTCACGTAGCCGTAGCCGCCCAGCGTCTGGATGGCGGCGCTGCACACGCGCTCGGCCATCTCGGTGGCGAAGAGCTTGGCCATGGCCGCTTCTTTCAGGCACGGGCGGCCCGCATCGCGCAGGCTGGCCGCGTGCCAGATGAGCTGACGCGCTGCTTCCACCTGCGTGGCGCATTCGGCCAGGCGAAAGCCCACGGCCTGGTGGTTGAAGATGGGCTGACCGAAGCTCTCGCGCTCCTTGCTGTAGTTCAGCGCGAAGTCGAGCGCCGCGCGCGCCATGCCCACGCTTTGCGCGGCGATGCCGATGCGCCCGCCTTCCAGGGCGGAGAGCGCGATCTTGTAGCCCTCGCCCTCGGCACCGATCAGGTTCTGCGCCGGGATGCGGCAGTTCTCGAACTGAATCTGCGCGGTGTCGCTGCTGTGCTGGCCCATCTTGTCCTCCAGCCGCGCCACGGTATAGCCCGGGGCGCTGGTGGGCACGATGAAGGCGCTCATGCCGCGCTTGCCCGCGGCCGGGTCGGTCACCGCGATGACGATGGCCACGTGCCCGTTCTTGCCGCTGGTGATGAACTGCTTGATACCGTTGATCACATATTCGCCGCCATCGAGCGTGGCGGTGGTGCGCATGGCCGAGGCATCCGAGCCGACCTGCGGCTCGGTCAGGCAGAACGCGCCCAGCATCTCGCCGCGCGCCGCCGGAGCGAGCCACTGGCGCTTTTGCGCCTCGCTGCCGTAGCGCATGAGGATGGCGTTGTAGGGGCAGTTGGTGACGCTGATCGCGGTGCTGGTGCCGCCATCGCCCGCCGCGATTTCCTCCAGCACCAGCGCGAGCGTGAGGTAGTCGAGCCCCGCGCCGCCGTATTCCTCGGGCACCGCGACGCCGTAGGCGCCGAGCTGCGCCAGCCCGCGGTGCACGTCGTGTGGAAAGTGGTGTTCCTTGTCCCAGCGCGCCGCATGCGGCGCGATCTGCTCGCGCACGAACTCGCGCACGGCATCACGGATCATTTCCTGGTCTTGGGTCAACAGCATGGGGGCATCCAGAAGAAGAGGTCAAACAACAGCCGCGGACAGATGCGCCGATCGTCCGATCACCGGATTCTTTCACAGCCGCCAGCCGGGACCTTGACGCTGCGCCGCGATGCCGCACGACGGCAAAACGGTTCCACGCGCGGCATCAAGTCATGGTAGCGTTCACCCCCAGCCTTGAGTTGCCCACGGATGCCCACCGACATCACCTCGCAGTTGCAAGCCCATCCGCTGTTTGCCCGGTGCACACCGGTCGAGCGCGCACGGCTGCTGGCGGCGACCACCGCCTGCCGCTTCAGTGCCGGCGATCGCCTCTTCGAGGCGGGCGCATCCGCCGAGTTCTACTACTGGATCACGCAGGGCACCGCCAAGCGCTCCAGCACCCGCTCGAGCACCGTGGGTGCGGACGAAGGCCTGGGCGAAGAAGCCTTTGCCGATGGGCCCGACGGCCCCACCCCTTACCTCACGGATGCGCAGGCGCTCACCCCCGTGTCGGCACTGCGCATCGGGCGCGGCGCCTTGCGCGACGTGCTCGCCGGCAACCCGCGGCTGAGGTCGCAGGCTCTGGTGCAGCTTGCCACGGCACTGGGCGAATTGAAACCACCGGCACCGTCGCAGGCCCGTGCGGCTGTCAGCCAGCCGCTGCCCCGCAAGGCACTGACCGGCTGGATCGCCACCATGCTCCTGTCTCCGCTGGCGTGGTGGCTGGGGCTGGCGCAGGGGCTCACGCCGCAGTCCGCGGTCTATCTTGGCCTGTTCACGATGACGGCGCTGATGTGGCTGTTCGCGCTGGTCGATGAATACGTCCCGCCGCTGATCGCGGTCGTCGCCATGCTGTTCATCGAGCTCGTGCCCGCCCGCGTGGCGCTGCATGGTTTTTACTCGCGCACCTTCATCCTGCTGCTGGGGGTGTACGCGCTTTCGGCTGTCGTGGTCGCATCGGGTCTCGCGTACCGGCTGATGCTCTGGACGCTGCTGCGCCTGCCCGATTCGCCCTTCTGGCACCGCTCGGCCATCACGCTGTTCGGCATGGTGCTATCCATCGTCATGCCGTCGTCCAACGCCCGCCTGGCGCTGATGCTGCCGCTGTACAAGGAGATGGACGCGAGCCTTGCCGCGCCCGGCCATTCGCCCCAGGCCAGCGCGCTCGTGATCGCCACCTTCACCGGAGCCACGCTGTTCTCGCCCCTGCTGCTCACGGCCAAGACCTCCAATCTGGCGGCATTCACGATGATGCCCGCGCAGGTCCGGCTCAATTTCCAGGGGCTGGCCTGGCTGGTGGGCGCGGCCGTCGTGGCGCTGGGATTCGTGCTGGTGCACTTCAGCGTGATGCGCCGCGCCTGGCAGCCCGTCCGGCAAGCGCCCCTGCCCGCCGATCGCATCGCGCGCCAGCTGGCGACCCTGGGCCCCCTGCGCGCGCCGGAATGGGCGGCGGCGCTGGCCTTCATGCTCTTCGTCCTGGGTTCCGCCCTGCCTCAGTGGCACCAGTCGCAGCCGGCCTGGCTCGCCGGTCTGGTGCTCGTGAGTTTCATGGTGCTCGGCCTGCTGGACAAGGCCTCGTTTCAGAGCAGGATCGACTGGCCGACGATCTTCTTCCTGCTGTGCCTGGACGGCTTCACCGACGCCATTCGCTACCTCGACCTGGACAAGGCGATGCTCGCCGCGCTCATGCCCGGACTCACGTGGATCGACGGCAACCTGTTCTGGTTCACGCTGCTGGCCCTCGTCGTCACGGTGGTGGCGCGGCTGGCGCTGCCCGTCACCGCAGGCATGGTGATGGCAGCCACGCTGCTGCTGCCCGTGGGCATGGCCCAGGGCATCCACCCGTGGATCGTGGTGTTCCTTGCCTCGCTGTTCTCAGACATCTGGTTCATGCCGCACCAGAACTCGTCATTCGCCCAGCTGGTGGGCGCCGGCATGCGCCAGCGCTGCGACGAAAGCCTGTTTTTTCGCTACGCCTGGTGGCTCAATGGCGCGCGCGTGGTGCTGGCGTTTGCCAGCATCCCCTACTGGCGCTGGCTGGGGCTGGACGGATGAAAGCGCAGCGCAGCCTCGCCGTGCTCCTGTGCGCCTTCGTGCTGGCGCTGTTGGGGCTGCTCGTCGCCTTCAACCATGGCAAGCCGCGCCTGCTGATCCTGCACAGCTTTGCCGAAGACGGCCACTGGGAACAATTGTTCGACCAGGGCGTGCGGCGGGCGCTCGCCGCCAACCGCCAGCCGCTGGCGGTGCGCTGGCATTACATGAGCTTCACCGGCACCGACGTGCAGACCGGCGCCGAATGGGCCGCCGCCAGCGCCCGCGCGCGCGCGGTGATCGATTCGTGGAAGCCCGACGTCATCCTCCTCGTGGGTGAGGAGGCACAGCAATGGGTGGGCCACCGCTACGTTGGCGAGACCCCCCAGGGTCAGCGCCTCGTCTACGCCACCGGCGAAGATCCGCGGCGCTTTGGCTACGTGGGCGCGGCCAACGTGACCGGCGTGCGCGAGCTTCTGCCCCTGGCCCAGATCCACCAGGTCCTGACCGATCTCGAATCCAGGCGTCTGCGCATCCAGGCACTGGGCATGGCCGACCCCACGGGCGAGGCCGAGCGCGATCAGGTGCAGGCCTTCGACTGGCGGTCCAGCGCGCTCCTGCCCACCATCCTCGCCAAGGACTACGCGGCCTGGCAACAGGCCGTGACAGACGCCGCGCGCCGCGCCGATGTGCTCCTCGTGCTCAGCTTCTCGGGCATGCCGCGATCGGGCAGCGACCCGTCCGCGGTCGATGCGCTGGAAGTGGCCCGGTGGACCGAACAGCACACCGTGCCGCTGGCGATCAGCGTGCGCGAGCGCTTTGCGCAGGGCGGTGGCGCGCTGGCCATCGCACCGTCGGCCGAGGCGCTGGGCGAGCAGGCCGGGGGGCTTGCGCTGCGCGCCCTGCCCCGTCATGCGCTGCCCCCGCCGGAGGAATCGCAGGATTTTGCTGTGGCGCTGCGCCCCGAGCGGCTGGCCCGGCGCGGCTACAAACTGCCCGACATCTACGTGCAGGCCGCACGCGCGGCGCAACTGCTGTTTCGCGAGCCCGAGCCGGGCCCGCAGTAGCGCCACGCGCCTGGGCTACCAGCTGGCCATGCGCGCTCCGTCGTCATTGAAAAACGCGCCGTCGTCCGCCGCACCCGCGCTCTCCAGCGTGACCCGCAGCCGGGTCACGCTGTCGGTCACGCGCACGGGCGCCTGCGCACCGCCCATGTCGGTCTTGACCCACCCCGGATGAAACAGCGCGAACAGCGCGTTGGGGTAACTGTGGCGCGCCGAGGCCACCACCATGTTGAGCGCGGCCTTGCTCGTGCGGTACAGCCAAGCGTTGCTCGCGGTCGCGGTGCCGATCTGCCCCATGGCGCTCGTGAGAAAACCGAAGCGCCCGCGCGCCGCTTCCACGAGCGGCGCCACCCGGGGAATGATCTGCATCGCACCGAACACGTTGGTGTGCATCACGCGGTCGAAATCATCGCGCGTCGGCGCCTTGCGCGCATCGGCCCGGCTGCACATCACGCCGGCCACATGCCAGGCGACATCCAGCTGCGCTCCTCCGAGCCGCTCGGAAAAACGGGCCACGCTCGCCGCATCCGTCACATCCAGCGGCCAGGGGTCCAGCCCCAGATGGCGCAGCGCCTCCATCCCCGCCTCGCTGTGCGCGGTGGCGATCACCTGGTGGCGTGCCATCGCATACTGGCGCGCCATCTCCAAGCCGATGCCCCGCGACGCACCCATGACCAGAACCGTGCCCATATTCATCACCTTTGAATAAAAACGGCGCTGGCCCTTTCGGGACAAGCGCCGGCAGCTACTTATTGAATATCAAACCATCTCAAGTGCCACGGCGGTGGCTTCACCGCCGCCTATGCACAGCGTGGCCAGTCCCTTCTTCAGGCCGCGTGCCTTGAGCGCGTAAAGCAGTGTCACCATGATGCGCGCGCCGCTGCAGCCGATGGGGTGACCGAGCGCGCAGGCGCCGCCGTTGACGTTGACCTTCTCGTGCGGCACCTTGAGGTCGTGCATCAGCGCCATGGGCACGACGGCGAAGGCCTCGTTCACCTCCCACAGGTCCACATCGCCCACGCTCCAGCCCGCCTTCTTCAGCGCCTTCTCGGTCGCGCCTATCGGCGCCGTGGTGAACCAGTTGGGCTCCTGCGCGTGCGTGGCGTGCGCCACGATGCGCGCCAGCGGCGTGCAGCCCAGCGCCTTGGCGGTGGATTCGCGCATCAGCACCAGCGCGGCCGCGCCATCGTTGATGCTGGAGCTCGACGCCGCAGTGATCGTGCCGTCCTTCTTGAACGCGGGGCGCAGCGTGGGAATCTTGTCGAGCCGCGCCTTGGCCGGGCCCTCGTCGATGGCCACCGTGACCTCGCCCTTGCGTGTGGCGAAAGCCACCGGCGCGATTTCGTCCTTGAACGCGCCACTCTGCGCCGCACGCTGCGCGCGCTTGACGCTCTCGACGGCGAACGCATCCTGCTGCTCGCGCGTGAAGTGGTACTTGGCGGCGCAGTCCTCGCCGAACGTGCCCATGGCGCGACCGGGCTCATAGGCGTCTTCCAGGCCATCGAGCATCATGTGGTCGTAGACCTTGTCGTGGCCCATGCGGTAGCCGCCACGGCCTTTTTGCAGCAGGTAGGGCGCGGCCGTCATGCTCTCCATGCCGCCGGCCACCATCACGCTGCGGCTGCCCGCCACGATCTGGTCGTGCGCAAGCATCGCCGCCTCCATGCCCGAGCCGCACATCTTGGACAGCGTCACGGCCCCGGTGCTGCGCGGCAACCCGGCCTTGTGCGCGGCCTGGCGCGCCGGCGCCTGGCCCTGCCCGGCCATGAGGCAGTTGCCGAACAGCACTTCATCCACTTTCTCGGGCGCGATGCCGGCGCGCGCCACGGCTGCCTTGATCGCGGCGGCGCCGAGATCGTGCGCGGCCAGGCTCGCGAAATCGCCCATGAACGCACCCATGGGGGTGCGGGCGGCGCCGACGATGACGATAGGGTCTTGCATGTGAAACTCCTTCAACGGTGGTCAAGAATGCTCAGGATGCCGGGCTGCGCACGTCAAAGCGGCGCTCCTGGCCATAGGGGAAAACATCGTACAGATAACCCTGCCGAATGCGCTCCTGGTGCGCCTGCCAGTACTCGGGGGCAAGCAGATCCGCATGGTGGCGCAAAAAGATGTCCCGCACGACGGGGTGGCCAAGCAGGAAGGGCGCGAAGGTCTCGGGAAAGACGTCGCGGCGCGCCACCGGATACCAGACCTCGCCCGAGAGTTCCTGCTCCTCGGTCTTGGGCTCGGGCACCGCGCGAAAGTTGCAGTCGGTGACGTACTCGATTTCATCGTAGTCATAAAACACCACCTTGCCCCCGCGCGTCACGCCGAAATTCTTCCACAGCATGTCGCCGGGAAAGATGTTGGCTGCCACCATGTCCTTGATGGCGTTGCCGTATTCGATCACGGCGTGCTCCACCTGCGCGCGCGCCGCGGGGTTGTCCAGCCCGGTATCAAGCGCCTCCTGCAGATAGAGGTTGAGCGGCACCATGCGCCGCTCGATGTAGAGGTGGCGGATGATGACTTCCTGGTGCCCGTCCCCGTCGCGGTCGCTGATTTCGATCTGGCTCGGCGCCTCGCGCAGCAGCTCCTCGAGCAGATCATCGGAGAAGCGCTCGCGCGGCAGCGCCACCAGGCTGTATTCGAGCGTGTCGGCCATGCGCCCCACGCGGTCGTGGTGCTTGACCAGCAGGTACTTGGACTGCACCTGCTCGCGCGTCGTGTCTTTTTGTGGCGGGAAACGGTCCTTGATGAGCTTGAACACGTAGGGAAAACTCGGCAGATCGAACACCAGCATCACCATGCCCCTGATGCCCGGGGCAATGCGCAACCGATCGCTCGAGTGCTTCAGGTGCGAGAGAAATTCCCGGTAGAACAGCGTCTTGCCCTGCTTGGCCAGGCCGATCGCGTTGTACAGCTCGGCCACGGGCTTGCGCGGCATGAGGCTGCGCAAGAACTGCACGTACGCACTGGGCACGTCCATGTCCACCATGAAGTAGGCGCGCGCGAAACTGAAGAGCGCCAGCAGATCGTCTTCGCCGAACAGCATCGCGTCGATGAACAGCCGGCCATCGTCGGCGTGCAGGATGGGCAGCGCGAACGGCAGCTCGGTGAAGCCGTTGATGACTCTTCCGACCAGATACGCGCCCTTGTTGCGATAGAACAGGCTCGCCAGCACCTGGATCTGGAAGTTGGCGCGCAAGGTCATCGCGGCGATGCGCGGCGCCATGGCCGCGTGGACACGCGCGATATCGCGCTGCATGTCTTCAAACGGACACTGCAGATCGAAGTCCTCGATCACGCGCCGCATCGTGGACTGCAGATCGTCCCGCCGCGGGTAATACGCGCGATAGCTCGCGCGTACGCCCGGATCGTGGTCTTCCAGGTACTCCGTGCTCACCGCAGGGCGCACGAAGATGAAGTCGTTGTGAAAGTGCGTGCGATGCAGGATCTTGGTCGTGACCGAATTGAAAAAAGTCTCGGCCAGCTCCGGCTGTCGGTGCTCGACCAGCAGCCCGATATAGTGCAGCTTGATCTGGTGCCACACGGCCATCGGCAGCCGATCGGCGTGAAATTCCTTTTCCAACCGACGCACGCACTCGCGCACCCGCAGATCGTAGAACTCGATGCGTTCGCGCTGCGCCCGCTGCTGGCCGTGCCAGTCCTGCGTTTCGAAACGGTGCTTGGCGCGCGCCGACTCGGTGCGAAAAAGAAAATAGTGGCGATTGAACCCGTCAACCATCGCCTTGGCGATGTCCCAGGCCTGGGGCGCATCGAGGCGGTCGACAACCATGACAGCGCCGCCTGCGCCCGTCAGTGACGCTCGCGCGAGGCCACCAGGGCCACGGCCCGTTGGTAGGCGGCCTGCAAACCCTCCTCGCGGGATATCGACATTTCCAGGTTGGTGATCAAGCCGTCCTTGAGGCCGTAACACCAGGCATGCAACTCCAGCTTCTGCCCACGCGCCCAGGCATCCTGGATCACGGTGGAATGCGCGACATTGATCACCTGCTCGATCGCATTGAGCTCGCAGAGCATGTCATGACGCCACTGCACAGGCGTCTTCTCCAGCAAGGTCTGGTGCTTATCTCGCACATCCTGCACGTGACGAATCCAGTTGTCCGCCAGTCCGGTGCGCAGGTTTTGCAAGGCGGCCAGTACACCGCCACAGCCGTAGTGCCCGACGACCATCAGGTGCGCCACCTTGAGCTGATCGACCGCATACTGCACCACGGAGAGGCAGTTCAGGTCCGTCGGCACCACCACGTTGGAGATGTTGCGGTGCACGAACACCTCGCCCGGCTCCAGACCGCTGATCTGGTTGGCGGGCACGCGGCTGTCCGAGCAGCCGATCCACATGTAGCGCGGCTTCTGCTGCGACAGCAGGTCGGTGAAGAACCCCGGGCGCTCTCGCTCCATCTGCGCCGCCCACGCACGGTTGTTTGCAAAAAGATCTTCAATGTGCGCCGTGGGCATGAGGCTTCTCCTTGACGTTGCGGATGAACCCGCCGCTCAACAGGTTTCGGCGAACAGCTCGCGACCGATCAGCATGCGGCGGATCTCGCTCGTGCCCGCCCCGATTTCATAGAGCTTGGCGTCGCGCCACAGTCGTCCGAGCGGAAATTCGTTGATGTAGCCATTGCCCCCATGCACCTGAATGCCTTCGCCCGCCATCCAGGTCGCCTTCTCCGCGCACCACAAGATCACGCTGGCGCAATCCTTGCGCACCTGGCGCACGTGATCCTTGCCCAGCAGGTCCAGGTTCTTGGCCACGGTGTAGGCAAACGAGCGCGCCGCCTGCAGCACCGTGTACATGTCGGCCACCTTGCCCTGGATGAGCTGGAATTCGCCGATGCTCTGGCCGAACTGCCTGCGGTCGTGAATGTAAGGCACGACGTTGTCCATCACCGCCTGCATGATCCCGAGCGGCCCGCCCGTGAGCACCGCGCGCTCATAGTCCAGGCCGCTCATCAGCACCTTGGCGCCGTTGTTCACCCCACCGAGCACGTTCTCGGCCGGTACCTCCACGTCCTGGAACACCAGCTCGCCCGTGTGGCTGCCGCGCATGCCGAGCTTGTCGAGCTTTTGCGCGATCGAGAAGCCCTTCATGCCCTTTTCGATCAGGAAGGCCGTGACGCCACGCGCACCCAGTTCCGGCTCGGTCTTGGCGTAAACGACCAGGGTATCGGCATCCGGCCCGTTGGTGATCCACATCTTGGAGCCATTGAGCACGAAATAACCGCCCTTGTCCTCAGCGCGCAGCTTCATGCTGATGACGTCCGAGCCCGCGCCCGGCTCGCTCATGGCCAGCGCGCCCACATGCTCGCCGGAAATCAGTTTGGGCAGATACCTGGCTTTCTGCGCCTCAGTGCCATTGCGGTTGATCTGGTTCACGCACAGGTTGCTGTGCGCACCATAGGAGAGACCCACCGACGCGCTCGCACGCGAGATTTCCTCCATCGCCACCATGTGGGCCAGGTAGCCCAGATGGGCACCGCCGTACTGCTCGGGCACTGTGATGCCGAGCACCCCCAAGTCGCCCAACTTGCGCCAGACGTCCATTGGAAACTGATCGGTATGGTCGATTTCCGCTGCCCGCGGCGCGATCTCCGATTGCGCGAAGTCGCGCACCGCGTCGCGCAGCGCATCGATGTCCTCCCCCAGCTGGAAATTCAAACCGGGCAGGGAATGCAAGGCGCTCATGGTGGTCTCCAGGAATAGGGCTTGAGCCCAGAATTTGGTTGACGTTTACGTAAACGTTAATTATCAATCATTTTCCGAACCGGTCGCGGCCAATCGGGTCAGCAGCATGCGGGCTTCGCGCTCGTGTTCGCTCACCTCGTCCAGATTCGCCTGCAGGTCCTTCATCTTCGCTTCAAGCTGGCGCCTGTGCTGCCCCAGCACTTCGAGGAACCTGCGCAACTGGGCGCCCGTATCGCGCGGGCTGTCGTAGAGATCGATGATTTCCTTGGCCTGCACCAGCGAAAGCCCCAGCCGCTTGGCGCGCAAAGTCAGCTTGAGACGGGTGCGATCGCGTGAACTGTACACGCGGGAGCGCCCGGCCGGCCCCGCCCTTTCGGGTTGCAGCAGGCCCATGTCCTCGTAAAAGCGCATGGCGCGCGTCGTCAAATCGAACTCGCGCGCCAGATCGCTGATGGTGTAGGTGACCGCCATGAGGCTCAGACTTCAGAAGATCAATAACGACGCGTACGCTGCCATTTTAGAGGGAGGCACCCCGCAGCGAAGCCAGTTCCCACGGCGTCAGCCAGCGCCACTGGCCCGGAGCCAGCTCTGTTGGCAACTCAACTCCCCCGATACGCCAGCGATGAAGACGCACCACGCGATTGCCCACGGCCGCCAGCATGCGCTTGACCTGGTGATACCGGCCTTGCGTCAGGGTCAGGTCAAGCTCACAGTCGCCCAAGCGCGCGCAGGCACTCGCCCGCACCGGCGCAGGGTCATCATCGAGAACGACACCTTCGAGCAGGCGAGCCTGCTGCTCCCCGCTGACCGGATGTTTGGTGTAGACCCGGTACACCTTGGAAACATGCTTTTTCGGCGAAGCCATGCGATGGATGAACTGGCCGTCATCACTGAACAGTAGCAAACCCGTCGTATCTTGGTCAAGGCGTCCGATTGCCTGCACGCCTTGGGTCGCACCCCGAACCGGCCGCTCACGCAAAGGCTGGGGCAGCAGGCTGTAGACGCTGGGATAGATCGTCGGACGCCGTGAGCACTCGACCAAGGGCGGTTTGTGCATCATCAGATAGGCTTTGGCGTGAAACGGCCAGTCGACACCCTGGACCCGCAACACCAGCCCGTCTTCCGCCAGTTCCCGTCCACCATCCGTACAGATTTCAGGCGAAACTGCCCCGCCATGCACGGCCACCAGGCCTTGCTGAATCAATCCGGCGCAGACACGACGCGTTCCAAACCCTTGCGAATAGAGAATATCGGCCAACCGCATCCTAATCGTTTCTCCAAAAGGCCGACCCCCCTGAGTCTTGTGAGGCTCAGGGGGGTAGGGGGGTGATGGTGCCTGACGATGACCTACTTTCACACGGGAGTCCGCACTATCATTGGCGCGAAGCTGTTTCAC
>JAIOIA010000243.1:0-8265 GCA_019912745.1 Comamonas sp.
CGCGGCCTGCAGCGCGGGCGCCGCGGCGCGGGCCGTGGCTTCGATCGCGGCCAGCGGCCGCGTGAGCAGGCGCAGCGTGGGCAGGTCCTGCGTCAGGCGCTCGGGGCGCAGGTACAGCCGCAGCGTGGCCTCGAGCGCCGCCAGCGGCAGTTTGCTCATGCGCAGCGCGCGCTTCATGGGGTGCGCCTTGATGCGCGCCACGAGATCCTTGCGCCCGACGATGAGACCCGCCTGCGGGCCGCCCAGCAGCTTGTCGCCGCTGAAGGTCACGAGCGCACAGCCATCGGCCAGCATCTGCCGCGGCGTCGGCTCCAGGGGCAGGCCGTAGGCGCTCAGGTCGATCAGCGCGCCGCTGCCCAGGTCGGTCACCAGCGGCAGGCCGTGCGCGGCGGCGATCGGCGCGAGCTGTGCCTCGGCCACGGCGCTGGTGAAGCCCTGCACCTGGTAGTTGCTGGTGTGCACCTTCATGAGCAGCGCGGTGTGTTCGCCGATCGCGCCTTCGTAATCGCGCGGGTGGGTGCGGTTGGTCGTGCCCACCTCGACGAGACGCGCGCCCGCGCTCTGCATCACGTCGGGCATGCGAAACGCGCCGCCGATCTCGACGAGCTCGCCGCGCGAGACGATCACCTCGCGCCCGCTGGCGAGCGCCGCCAGCGTGAGCAGCACGGCCGCCGCGTTGTTGTTCACCACCGTCGCGGCCTCGGCCCCGGTGAGCTCGCACAGCAGGCCTTCGACGATGCTGTCGCGGTCACCGCGCCGACCCGTGACCAGATCGAACTCCAGGTCGTTGGGCGCGGCCATCATTGCGGCGATGTGCGCGATGGCGGCTTCGGGCAGCAACGCGCGCCCGAGGTTGGTGTGCAGCACCGTGCCCGTGAGGTTGAGCACGGTGCGCATGCGCGGCGCCAGGCGCTCGTGCACGCGCCGCGCCAGCGCATCGGCCAGCGCATCGGGCGTCAGCGCGTCCACGCCCAGGCCGCCGGCCACAGCCAGTGCGCGCAGCTCGGTCAACAGCGCGCGCGCCGTCTGGGCCACCAGCGTGTGGCCATGCGCCATGGCCAGCGCCTGCACGGCCGACAGGCGCAGCAGACGATCGAGCGCAGGCAGATCCTGCGGCCGGGCGGCATTCGACGTATGGGGTTCGGCCGACGAACCGTGAACCACGGATTCTTCAGGCAGCAGCATCAAGGGGCTCCCGGTTCGGCTTCAGGATCGCCAAAAAGCAGCAGCATGTTGGTGCCACTGCGCACGTAGCCGGCCTCGGACACCAGAAGATCGAGCGTGAGCGTGGCCAGATCGTCGGCCACGGGCTCGACATGCACCTCGCGCGCCATGTGCATGGTCTTGAGGTAATGGTGGCATTCGTCGCAGGTCTCGGCCTCGATCGCGGGTGCCTTCTCGGGTTCGGCGGTGGCCTGGGCGGACTGCAGGCCGCGGTAGCGCACGCTCTTGTCGGAGAAGCACTGCGTGCACTGCACACGCTCCATCAGCCACTGCGTGCCGCACAGACTGCAGCACAGGTAGCGCTGGCCTTCCTGCCGGCCGCCCACGCGTGTGAGGCTGGCCACGGGCGCACTGCCGCAGCAGGGGCAGCGGTTGCTGTTCTCGACCGGGTGAAAAACCTTCGGGCCCAACGCGCTGGTGCGCGTGACCAGGTGCGCCCAATACAGCTGCAGGCCCGCGGCAATGAGCGGCGCCGTGGCCAGGTCGAGCCCCAGCGTGATGCCCGCGAGCAACCGGTCGGCCTGCTGCTCCAGCGTCTGGTCGGGCAGGCCGATGACGGCCGACACGCCCGTGCGCGCCGGGCTGTCGGCCGGGAGCTTGCCAAGCACCTGCGCCAGCAGCGCGCGCAGTTCGCCGCGCCAGGCCGGATCGCGCGGCCAGGCCTCGGTGGCCAGCAGGGGCCGCCCTTCGGCCGCGGCCGCGTCGATCTGTTCCTGCGTGGGCAGGGGCACCGGCGCGAACTCGGACAGGCGCGCATGCTGCGCCTCGCAGACCACGGCCATGAACATCAGGTAGTCGCGCATCGGATGGTCCGCGGCTTTCTGGCGCAGACGCAGCGCGCGCTCGGCAAAGAGGCTGGCACGCTTGGGCAGGAGCAGCAGCGGCACGTCGATCGACGAGCGCAATGCAATCTCTTCGGGCGTGTGCTGAAACGGTTGGTAGTCGGGCGAGTTCAAGGGCGTATCGGCAAAAAAGAAGCTGCCCCGGCGCATCAGGCGCCCGCAGGCAGCTCGTGTTTCAACAAAAGGGCTTCTTCATTTCTTGGAGGCCTTCATCTGGTCGCGATACCACAGCGGATGGTGATGTCTGGCCCAGGCGCTGCTGACGCTGCCGCGCACCATCGCGCCCAGCGTGCCTTTGACCCAGATGGCCGCATAGGCATGCACGATCACCCCGAGCACGAGCACGAAGGCCGCGAGCGCATGCAGCAGAACGGCCACGCGCTGCAGCGGAATCGGCACGCTGGCGGCGAACCAGGCTTGCCAGAACATGACCCCCGTCACCAGCAGCACGACAAGGCACAGCGTGAACACCCAGAAGACGACCTTCTGCCCCCCGTTGTACTTGCCCACGGCGGGCATTTTCACGGCGTTGCCCTTGGAGATCATCGCACCGGCCTTGCCCAGCCACTCGGAGTCTTCCTTGCGCCAGACGTTGGCCCCCACGAACATGAAGAACATGCCCAGGAACAGCACGAACATCGCGATGCCGAGGTAAGGATGCAGGATGCGCGTCCACTGCGGGCCGCCCAGCAGGTTGCTGAGCCAGAACAGCGCCGGGTGAAAGAGCGCGAAGCCCGAGGCGGCCGCGAGCACGAAGCACGTGACCACCGCCCAGTGGTTGGAGCGCTGGCCCGCGTCGTAACGTTGCACTTGGGGGGTTTTCATGACCGGTCTCCTTGCGTGCTGTTCTCGGTTTCATCTTCCGGCGCCTCCAGCGGCCCCTTGCGCAGGTAGTGGAACCACCCGGCAAACGCCGCGCCCACCATGACCGCCAGGCCGATGGGCTTGGCCAGCCCCTTCCAGAGCGAGACCATGGGGCTGATGCTCGGATCGCGCGGCAGGCCCGTGAGCTCGGGCCGGTCGGCGTGCTTGAGCACGTACATGACATGCGTGCCCCCCACGCCCGCCGGGTTGTAGACCCCGGCGTTCTTGTAGCCGCGCTCCTTGAGCTCGGCGGTGCGCTGCACCGCGTGCTCGAGCATGTCTTCCTTGGGCCCGAAGGTGATCGAGCCCGTGGGGCAGGCCTTGACGCAGGCGGGCTCGATCCCCTCGCTCACCCGGTCGGAGCACAAGGAGCATTTGTACGCCTTGTTGTCCTTGGGGCTGATGCGCGGGATGTCGAACGGGCAGCCCTTGATGCAGTAGCCGCAGCCGATGCAGTGCTCGCTGATGAAGTCCACGATGCCGTTGGAGTACTTGACGATGGCCCCGGGCGAAGGGCAGGCCTTCAGGCACCCCGGGTCTTCGCAGTGCATGCAGCCGTCCTTGCGGATCAGCCATTCGAGATGGTCCTGCTCGGGCTCCACCTCGAAGTAGCGCATCAGCGTCCAGGTCTGGCCGGACAGGTCGGCCGGGTTGTCGTAGACACCGATGTTGGTGCCCACCTCGTCGCGCAGGTCGTTCCACTCCGAGCACGCCACCTGGCAGGCCTTGCAGCCGATGCACTTGGAGACGTCGATCAGCTTGGCGACCTCCGTCACGTGGGTGCGCGCCTGGGGCGGGGGTGTCGTCGTGGCCGAGCGGGCGACCACATCCAGTGATTGCAGACTCGACATGGCTACACCTTTTCAATGTTGACGAGGAAGGCCTTGAACTCCGGCGTCTGCGAGTTGGCGTCGCCCACGAACGGCGTCAACGCATTGGCCAGGTAACCATTCTTCGTCTGTCCCTTGAAGCCCCAGTGGAACGGTATGCCCACCAGGTGCACCTGCTTGCCGTCCACGTTGAACGGCTTGATGCGCTTGGTGACCACGGCCTTGGTGATGATGCTCGCGCGGATGCTGCTGATCTTCACCTTGTCACCCTTCTTGATGCCCTTCTCCTTCGCCAGCTCTTCGCTGATCTCGACGAAGGCCTCGGGCTGCATGATGGCGTTGAGCCGCGCGTGCTTGGTCCAGGTGTGGAAGTGCTCGGTCAGGCGGTAGGTGGTCGCGGTGTAGGGGAACTCCTCCTTCTTGCCAAAGGCATCCATGTCGCTCTTGAACACCCGGGCGGCCGGATTGCTGATCGCCTTGGGGTTGTCCGGGTGCAGCGGGTTCACGCCGATCGGCGTCTCGAACGGTTCGTAGTGCTCGGGGAAAGGGCCGTCCGCCATGCCGATCGAATGCAGCCGCGCCACACCCTCGGGGTTCATGATGAATGAGCCCATGCCGATCTCCGGCTTGGCCGAGGGCAGCATGTCGGGCACGTCCGCGCCGGTCCAGGCCGTGCCGTTCCAGTACTCGTACTTCTTGTTGGGCGCCCAGGGCTTGCCGTCCTTGTCCGCGCTCGCGCGGTTGTAGAGGATGCGCCGGTTGGCCGGCCAGGAGAAGCCGAAGTTCTGGTACACGCCCCAGCCCGTGGGGTCCTCCAGGCTGCGGCGCGCCGTCAGGTTGCCGGCCTCGGACCAGGCCCCGGCGTACAGCCAGTTGCCGCAGGCGGTGGAGCCGTCGTCGCGCAGCATGGCGAAGCCCGGCACCTGCTGGCCCGCCTTCACGAGCACCGCGGGCGGTGCGGAAGGATTGGCCGGGTCGGGTGGCGCATGCACGTCGCTGATCGCCTTGCCGCTGATCTCCTTGAGCAGTTCGCTGGACGTGGGCTCATGCGGGATGACGTAGGGCCAGTCCAGGTTGAGGATGGGATCGGGGAAGGCACCGCCGTCCTTGGCGTACATCTCACGCAGCTTCACGAAGAGCTGGGCCATGATCTCCGAATCGACCTTGGCCTCGCCGGGCGGCTCGACGGCGGCTTCCTTCCAGATCGCGACGCGGCTGGAATTGGTGAAGCTGCCCTGCTCCTCGGCGAAGCACGCGGTCGGCAGACGGAAGACCTCGGTCTGGATGGACTCGGGCTTGACGTCGTTGAACTCGCCGAAGTTCTGCCAGAACTCGCCGGTTTCCGACTCGAGCGGATCGATCATCACGAGGTATTTCAACTTCATGAGCGCCGCCGACAGCTTGTTCTTGTTGGACACCGTGGCCAGCGGGTTGAATCCCTGCGAGATGAAGCCGCCCACCTTTCCCTGGTGCATCAGCTCGAAGATGTGCATCACGTCAAAGCCACCGGGGAACTTGGGCACCCAGTCGTAGCAGAAGTCGTTTTCCCTGGTCGCGGCCTTGCCGTAGTAAGACTTCATCAGGCTCACGTAAAAGCGCGAGAAGTTGCTCCAGTAGTTGAACTGGTTGGGCCGCATGGCCTTGGGCGTGAGCCGCTTGATGTAGCCCTCGAACGTGGTGTCGGTATCCATGGGCGCACCCAGGTAGCCCGAGAGCACCTCGGCGTAGGCGTTCATGTCGGTCACGCCCTGCACGTTGGAATGCCCGCGCAGCGCGTTCACGCCGCCGCCCGGCCGTCCCATGTTCCCGAGCAGCAGCTGGATCATCGCCATGGTGCGAATGTTCTGGCTGCCCACGGTGTGCTGCGTCCAGCCCAGCGCATACAGGATGGTGCTGGTCTTGTCGGGCGCGGACATCTCGCCCAGCATCTCGCAGATCTTCAGGAACTTGTCCTGCGGCGTGCCGCAGATGCGCGAGACCATCTCGGGCGTGTAGCGGCTGTAGTGCTTCTTGAGCTGCTGGTAGACGCACAGCGGATCCTGCATCGTCTCATCGACCAAAACGTAGCCGTCCGCGCCCAGCTGATAGCCCCAGGTGGACTTGTCGTACTTGCGCGTGGCCTCGTCGTAGCCGCTGAAGATGCCGTTTTCCAGCTTGAAGCCGGGCTTGAGCAGGAAGGTGGCGTCGGTGTTGAACTTGACGTAGTCGTGGTGGATCTTGTCGTTCGTGAGCAGCCAGTTGATGACGCCGCCCAGGAAGGCGATGTCGGTGCCGTTGCGAATCGGTGCATAGAAGTCCGCGACCGCGGACGTGCGGTTGAAGCGCGGGTCCACCGAAATCAGCCGGGCCTTGCGTTTCTGCATGGCCTCCACCACCCACTTGAAGCCAACCGGGTGGGCTTCGGCGGCATTGCCGCCCATCACGAGAATCAGATCGGCATTCTTAATGTCGGTCCATGAATTGGTCATCGCTCCGCGACCGAATGTCGGGCCCAGACTGGTCACCGTCGGTGCGTGTCAGACGCGTGCTTGTGTATCGATTCCCACCATGCCAAGGGCGCGCGCGACCTTGACGGACAGATAGCTTGATTCGTTGCTCGAGGAACTGCAGATCAGAAACCCCGTGGAGAGCCAGCGGTTGACTGTGGCGCCCGCATCGTTCTTCGTCTGGAAGTTCGCATCGCGGTCCGCCTTCATGTGCTTGGCGATGCGCGTGAGCGCCTCATCCCAGGAAATGCGCTTCCACTCCTTGGTGCCGGGTTCGCGCACCTCGGGGAACTTGATGCGGGCCGGGGAGTTGATCATGTCCATCACGCCCGCGCCCTTGGGACACAGCGAGCCACGGCTCACCGGGTTGCTCGGGTCGCCCTCGACGTGGATGACTTTGCGCGTGGCGTTCTTGGCCTTGTCGCCCAGGGTGTAGATCAGCATGCCGCAACTCACCGAGCAGTACGGGCAGGTACTGCGGGTGACCGTGGCGGCCGTGAGTTTGTAAGCGCGTGTCTCGGCCAGTGCGGCAGTGGGCGAAAAACCCAGGGCCACCATGCTGGAGCCGATCAGTCCCGCCGCGCTGACGCGGAAGAACTGTCTTCGGTGCATGTCCATCGGAAACTCTCCTTTCGGCAGTGGAGAAAATCATGCTCCGACGGACGCCAGAAACCCTTCCATCGGAAGATGCAAGGCCAGTCTAGGGTCTAAAAAAATGCTGTCACCTAAGGTAAACCCTAGGGAAAGTCGCCGGTGCGCCTCACGTGCTCCCGGGCCGAATCTCAGTCGCGCAGGCGCTGCCCATCGACGAAAACATGCAAACTGCGCTCGGGCATCCGTATCCATGGCTCGTTGCGCGTGAGCGGCGCCGTGGCGATCACGGCTACGCGGTCCGTCGGCGTGGTGCAGGTGGAAAAGTCCAGACTCAAGTCCTCGTCGCTCAACTGCGCCACGGCGAACGGGTGCTGGCGCTCGATGCAATGCAGCTGCGTGCTCGCATGCGCCCACAGCGCGCGGCCGTTGGAGAGCAGGAAGTTGAACGTGCCATGCGGCGCGATGCGCGCGGCCAGCTCGCGCAGCGTGAGCGTGAGTTCGCGCACGCTGGGTGCGCCCGCGTGCGACTTGGCCAGCTCCTGCATGATCCAGCAGAAGACATGTTCGCTGTCGGTGCTGCCCACGGGGTGAAAGCTCGCGTGCAGGCGCGGGCGGAAGTCCTTGAGATCGCCGTTGTGCGCGAACACCCAATACTGCCCCCAGAGTTCGCGCACGAAAGGGTGACAGTTCTCCAGCCGCACCTCGCCCTGCGTGGCCTTGCGGATGTGGGCGATCACGTTGCGGCTCTTTATCGGGTAGCGGCGTATCAGCTCGGCCACGGGTGAATCGACCGCGCGCTCGTGGTCGACGAAATGGCGCAGGCCCTTGCCCTCGAAGAAGGCGATGCCCCAGCCATCGACGTGATCGGCCGTGTGGCCGGCGCGCTCGGCGAAGCCGGTGAAGCTGAAGGTCACGTCGGTGGGGGTGTTGGCATTCATGCCCAGGAGCTGACACATGGGTAAATTATCGGGGTTGCCAACAAGGTTACACACGGCATCGAAGGCAAAACCGGAGAATCCCGTTGCCACGCCCGGGGCTTACACCACAAAAACCGGAGCGCGCATCGTGTAAGCTTGCAGTAAGACGTCATACCATTTGCGCGCCGGAGAGGCGCACTCAGGAGCCATCAAGATGCAGATAGGAGTGCCCGCCGAGACACTGGCCGACGAAAAACGCGTGGCCACCGTGCCCGACGTCGTCGAGAAAATCATCAAGCTCGGCTTCCGTGTCGCCATCGAATCGGGCGCGGGCGACGCGGCCAACTTCAATGACGACGCCTACCGCGCCGCGGGCGCCGAGGTGGCGCCCGACGCGGCCACGCTCTGGGCCCGATCGGACATCGTGCTCAAGGTGCGCCCGCCGAGCAGCGAGGAAGTGGCGCTGATGCAGGAGGGCGGCACGCTGATCGGCTTCGTCTGGCCGGCG
>JAIOIA010000030.1:0-5408 GCA_019912745.1 Comamonas sp.
CTGGCGACGCCACTACAACTGCGTGCGGCCCCACAGCAGTCTGGACTACCTGACCCCGAACGAATTCAAGCAGCAATATCATTCAATTCCCAACCCGGCCGTCTTACAGGAATGAATGGCTCGGAAAAACCGGGCAGGTCAATCTGCCGCGCAGCAGCAATTGCACGTTGCCCGGTGGTGCGCTGGCGTGATTGCCGAGATCGACAGCTTTGTGTCGGGCACGCCAGCCGAACGCCTGACCTGACTGCACAGAGCCGCAAGTGAACGTTTACCGCGCCCCTGACCTGACAGACCTGCGCCGCGTATGGGCGTGGCAGGCCTGCCCGTGGGGTGGTGGCCCCGCCGACCGGCGGGCCGTTGCCTGGCACGAGGCAGGGCACGCGGTTTACGCGCGCTGGATCGGCTGGGGCATGCGCCGCGTAGAGCTGCACGACGGTGGCGGCAACTGCTTTCCCGCTTATCTTGACTTCGGGGAAACGGCACAGCCGGAAGATGCGACTGGCGAGATTCGAGCGACGGCCGCAGGGCTGTTTCATGCGGGTCTGGCTGCCGAGCTGTTGCATGCAGGCCTGCCATGGCGTGGCCCGATTGCTCGCCCACTGCAGAACGATCATGAGAGGGCGGAAATGCTGCTGGCCCCGGGCTTCGGCATCCGCACCCTGGCAGGGCACGCATACGCCCAGTTGCAGGCCATGCACGCGTTGAGCGCGCATTGGGGTGAGGTGTGTCGTATCGCTGAAACGCTGCTGCAGGGCGGCGAATGGACGCCCGAGACACCGCATGTGCCCGCCCGGCCAGACCGGGCAGCACCCCAGGGACGCCACACCGTTGGCGGCGAGGGATGCGCCCTAATTTGAGGCTTGGGACCTCAAGAATCTGCCCGGCGAGATAGCTGCGCCATAGCCAGGCTGGTGGATTCCCCCATGGCGCTGCACCCTGCCAGTAGTGCGGCTGAACGTACTGGCATCGACACCCAGGGACGCCCCGAAAGGGCTGCGATGGTGCTCACTCTGCCCTGGCCTTGTGCCGGGGTTTTCTTTTGTGGGGGCATTTTTGGGGGCATTTTCAAAGTTAGAAAATGCAAAATCGTTTATTCATGCGGGTTTTTGGCCAATTTATGAATGACTCCCTCCCAGGACACTAGCAACCATGCTGGTTTGCGGGCGATTCATGGTGTTTACCCATGTTTCCACCCATGCCGCAAGCGCCGGTTAGAGGCCCGGTTGCCTCCTCACTTGCGGAGTCCGCAAGTGAGCGCCGGGGGCTCGTTCCAGTGATGCGCTGCAGGTCATCGCCTAGGGCTTCGGCGCGGGCCAGGTGACGGTTGATGCTTGTCTTGCCCTCTCCTGTCACAGCGGCGGTTGATGCGGCGAAACCTTTTTCTTACGGGCGCGCGCCACCAAGTTGACCGGCGTAAGACTGAGGTGGAATGACGTTTTCCACCTCAGTTTCATCAGGATGAAGCGCCTCCCAAATCTGCTTCCTGCGCTTGATGGCTTGCGCAAAAGCAGGGGCAAACGATGGTTCCCCGTGGTCGTTGCCGACGACCGCGGGAATTTGCCCCAAAACTGGCCGATGCCGGAATCAGCAAAGACCTGTCCATCCTCGCGCGCGTGGGGCAACGAAGCCCCATCGAAGCCCCATCGAAGCCAAGAACTGTCCATCCTCGCGCGCGTGGGGCAACGAGGTAGCGGCTCGTTTCAGAACATCATCGAGTTGTCCATCCTCGCGCGCGTGGGGCAACGGGCAGCGTCAAAGTAACGTAATGTTCCCCTACGTGTCCATCCTCGCGCGCGTGGGGCAACGAGTGCGGTACCAAATGGGAACCGCGTCCTTCTTGCATGGGGTGTTTCACGCGCCCACAAAAAAGCCCCTTCAACAGGGCTTGCAAGGGGCTTGTCAGGGCCTGGGCGGCTCACGGCCATGCGCAAGCTGGAAAGCGGCCAACTTGGCAGCGGCATCTTGCCTTGCCGGATAACCAGGCACCGCGTGGGCGTCTGTGCGGCATCGCGCTTGTGCTCGCTTGCCAGCAGGCGGCGTTCAATGGATTGCATGGTGCGGATCCTTCACCAGTCGTTGCAGGTACGGCACGGCCAAGCGCACCCATTCATCGGCGGGCAGTATCTCGCCCACCAGCAGGAAGCCACCACGCACGCCAGCAGCAGCGGCCTCCGCAGACGGCCATGCCAGCGGCCAGACACGGCGGGCAAGCGCGGCACAGTGCCGACAAGCATGGGTGGGCGGCGCTTCGAGTGTTCGTTATTTAGCACCGCATCACCGCAGCCCGAGGCTGACGACGAGCGTATGTGAACCAGCCAGTACTTTTCTCCTGTCAGAGTGGTCTCGAGCGTGATGTCCGTGCCCCGCGTTTGACACACTTCTTCAAGGCGTGTTGCCAGCAGGCCGACCATCGACGCAATGTGCGGGTCGTTGGTGGGTAAGGTCGAGTCGTCATAAATGCCATGTATGGCCGTGCTCAATTGCGACCGCGTGAATTGCATTCGATTCGCCGACGTGTCGCCCAGCACTTCGAGCAGGTCATCGATGGCCAAATCAACCGCTTCGGTCCCATCAAACTGGGCAATCAGACTACGCAGTATTCCGAGTTTCGTCGCGATGGTTGAGCTCGAGTTACCCCGGTCGCGGAGCACTGCAATGAAGCAGGTCAGGTCGGCGGCAGTGGATGACTCCACCGGACGCCGCGCCAATATGGCATCGAACGTTCTTGCAATCTCCAGGTATTTATCCTCGGTTTTTGGCTTTCTGGGCCGCCCGACATCGGTGCCTTTTTTACACCATCGTTCGACGGCACCCACTGTGCTGGTTCCCCATATTTCTAGCAAGGGAAGCTGTTCCTTGGGAGGGTAGCGGAGGGATGCCCATCCGCGATTGGAAGGCTGCGCTGACGCGCTTTACCATTCAGTTCGGAGACCGCTTCTCCGTCAATTGAAGTCCGAACCGTTTACACAAAATTCCGGACACGCCCCGGACGCTCGTGAACAGCTTCCTAGACCAGGAGTGCAGTGCGTTTAGCGCTAGGTTGCCGGTTGTCCCTCAAGGCGTTTGACCTGTGTACGCACGCCCTCAAAGATGGCCACAGCCACATCTTGCGGAAAACCTGGAGGCAGCTGCCGGGTGACCGCCTCGATGGCCGGTTCAACCCGGGCGAGCAGTTCGGTGATGATGTCCTCGGCGTTCTCGCCCCAGCCGCACTTGGCAGCCGTTGCGTTGAAGTGGCGTCGCATGATGGTGGCCAATTCGTAGTGGCGGTTCTTACTGCTCAATGCCATGGCCAGCTTGGCATTTCTCCACGCCAGCTGATTCTTCCCATTACCTATGATGGGCCACGCGGAGAGCACGTCGTACATCGGCGTGAGCGCATAACTGCCACCCGCGAAAAGGCGGATGCTGAAGTTCTTGGCATGACCGTCGGTGGCGGCCAGCAACCAAAAGGCCACTTGACTTGACAGCAATGATTTCAAGTCGGCGCGCGCGTTTTGGGAGCCATTGAGTACCTGGGCAAGCTGCTCAATTCCTGGACCACCGTCGGCTTCGTACTTTTTGGCGGGGGTCACGCCCAGCGCCTGACAGAAGTCTTCTTGGGGCAGACGGAGCAACCAGGTGCCCGATGGATGCATCCTGCGGTCGAATCGCTCCACTGCCAGTACCGGTGGGTGGTCAGCGAAAGTGACGATGTCCGCGTTGGCTACCTCGAACCCCAACGCGCCCATGAGCTTCAAGCACAGCCATTCGTTGTAGACCGATGTGCGCATATCAGCTTGCATGTTGCCGACCAAGCCCAGGGGCAGCTTGAGGATGTGCGTGGTCGGTGTGGCACCGAGCGGCTTCAACCATTTGCCCCCATGACGCAGCAAAGCAGTCTTCTCCTGCGCGCCAGCAATTGAAATGCGAAAGTCCTGCTCCTTACCTTGATGACCGAACTGGCCTGTCGTGACGGTGTTGCGCAGAAGGGTAGCCACGGCCTCCTCATCAAGGACTTCTCCGTCTATGCGGTTGAAGCCTGTTGGCTGTTCGTCAAGTGGCAGCAATTGAACGGCACCCACACAGTCCCTGCCAATGGCGGCCAGGAGGTCGAAAGTGTCCTCTGAGCCAGCGGCATAGCGTTGTGCCAGGCGCTTGCGGATGACACCGCGGTCTGGCAGCAGGTTGTCAAAGAAGTGCTCGACTCGGTCTCCACGAATCGGTTCGTTGCCTACAAGTGGCAGGGGCAACGACAGTGACAACGGCCGGGCGGAACGAGACGCCAGCCAGCTATCTTCGTAACGTAACTCCATCGGCCGGCGGGTGGCTGGAGTCCAGCGGCCCACCAGTTCGCCATTCGCCCAGATGGCCAGCGGTTGGGAGCTTCCACGGCGCCCCATGACTTACCAGTCCGCCTGCTGGGAATCGGTAGCCTGCTGCTCTTCGTCGCGTGGCTGAATACTCAGCTGCAGTCCCAGCTGGTTACAGATGTCCAGGAGTTGGTCCACACTCAATGAGCCTGGCGCGAGCTCCAACTCAGACACACGCTTTTGGCTCAGACCCATTCGTGCCCCGAGTTGCGCCTGCGTTAGCTTACGGCTCTTGCGTGTGCCTTGCAGTAGGGCCCCCAGTTGAGGGGCGGTGGCAATGGGCTGGGTTCTGTTTGACATGACTTACCGCTATTAGAGGTAAAAGTATATTACCGGAATAACCGGTTAAACGCAAATAGTGGTTTATCCGGTGTTTACCCAGAGTCCTGCGCAACCTCTTGCTACGAGAAGAAGGTCGAACGAGAGCGTGGCCGTGTCTCGTCGGCGAGCCCGAGATTCAAGGCTATTCAAAAACTGCGCACTGGGACACCATGGCTACGTCGTCAGTGCAAGGTGGCTTCGCAATGACGGGAGCCTTCGCAGCAGGCCTGTTGTCACACGCACCTTTCACTGGCGGTCTGGCGTTACTTTTTGGTGGCACATCAGCATTTCTTCGGAGAATTTTTCCTTGTAAATCAATGATTTACAAGGAATTCCACCCTCTCCGCCAGGGTGCACAAAGGTTTGTTGCTATGAAAATAGGAACAAACCTTTTTTCTTGTGCGTCCAGCATGGGCGCACTCCTGCGGGTGAAAGTCCTGCCGTAAGTTGATCGTGGCGAACGAAGTGAAGCGCAACTGCATGAGGGCGACCGGCTGTGGGGAGGAAGCGTTGAGCGAAGCTGCGAGCCGATGAACAAGAACCGGATAGAAGGCGGCGCCGACCAGGGCGAGCGAGCGGGCAAGTAACCGCAAAGCTCGGGAGTGTCAGGATTTTTGTGTTCGAGGCGGTTAGTTGATTTGCTCTCGACTGATTTCTCTCATTTCTTCAGGCCCCTGCCAGGCCGCCGGAGGCGTCCCTGGTTGAGCCATGTATTCATGGTTCTACCTCCTGCCT
>JAIOIA010000031.1:0-5885 GCA_019912745.1 Comamonas sp.
GGCGTGCTCGGCGCATTTGCACTGCTGGGCGTGCTGTCTCTGGGCGTGCCGCTGGGGACGCTCGGCTACTGGCTGTTCACGGGCAGCTCGGCCGGTGGTGGCTTCGACACGCTCTGGCCGGCCATCCGCGGCTCCCTGTCCTTCGCTACCAGCGGCGCGCTGCTGACCAGCATGCTCGCCATTCCGCTGGTGCTGCTGGCGGTGCGCCAGCGCAGCAGATGGGCCCAGGCAACCGAGCGCCTGCCGTACATCGTGCACGGCCTGCCGGGCGTGGTGGTGGCGCTGGCGCTGGTGTTCCTCTCGCTGCGCCTCGTGCCCACGCTCTACCAGAGCCTGCTGGTGCTTCTCGTCGCGTACGCCATCCTGTTCCTGCCGCTGGCGCAATCGTCGCTGCGAGGCTCCATCGAGCTGCTGCCGCCACAGATCGAGAACGTGGCGCGCAGCCTCGGCAAGCGCCCTCATCAGGTGTTCTTCTCCATCGTTCTGCCCAACATCGCGCCGGGCATGGGCGCGGCGCTGGCACTGATGTCGTTGGAGATGGTGCGCGAGCTCACCGCCACGCTGATGCTCGCGCCCACGGGCACGGCGACGCTGGCCACCGAAGTCTGGGCCTACACCAACGATGGCGAATACGCCGCCGCCGCGCCCTTTGCCGCCATGCTGGTGGTCCTCTCCATCGTGCCGGTGTGGGTCTTCACACGCCGCATGCTGCATCAATCTCGATGAGCACGGTCGCGGCGCAGGGGCTGCGCAAGACGTATGGCGCCACCGAGGTGCTGCGCGGCATCGAACTGCACCTCCAGTCGGGCTCGGTGCTCGCGCTGCTGGGCCCCTCGGGCTGCGGCAAGACCACGCTGCTGCGCCTGATCGCAGGCTTCGAGCCGGTCGATGACGGCACGATCACGTTCGACGGGCGCGTGGTGGCATCGGCCAGCCACTTCCTGCCGCCCGAGCGGCGCGGCATCGGCTACGTGCCGCAGGAAGGCGCGCTTTTTCCGCACCTGACGGCGGCGGAAAACATCCGCTATGGCCTGAACCGGCGCTGCAACTGCCAGGAGCGCCTGCAGGAGGTGCTCGCGCTCACCGGCCTGCAGGGCCTGGGCGGGCGCTATCCGCACGAGCTCTCGGGCGGGCAGCAGCAGCGCGTGGCACTGGCCCGGGCACTGGCCCCGCAGCCCTCGCTGATCCTGCTCGACGAACCCTTCAACGCCCTGGACCTGGACCTGCGCCACAGCCTGTGCGAAGAGGTGGTGCAGATGCTGCGCGGCACGAGCGCGACCACCATCCTCGTGACGCACGATCCGGTGGAAGCCTTTGCCACATCCGACCAGGTGGCCGTGATGCAGGCGGGAGCGATACGCCAGTGCGCGAGCCCCCAGCAGGTGTACTGGCGCCCGGCCGACGCCACCGTGGCGCGCCTGACGGGCTCGACGATCTTTCTGCCCGGCCAGGCACGCGATGGCGTCGTGCGCTGCGCCCTGGGAGAGCTGGCGCTGCATGAGGAAGTCCGAGGCCTGAGCGGCCAGGTGCAGGCGATGCTGCGCCCCGAACAGCTGTGCTGGAACCCCGCCTCAAGCGGCGTTCCGGCGCAGGTGTTGCACCACTCCTTCCGAGGTGATCACACCGTCGTGAGCCTCGTGGCCAACGGCCTGCAGCTGCGCCTTCGCATGCCCACACTGCAGGCGCCCGCGCACGACGCGCGGGGCAGCCTCGTCGTGCACGGGGCATGCATGGCCTACCCCGCGTGAGCCGCTCGCTCAGGCAGGCGCGTGCGTGAGCACCGCGTCGATGTGCCGCAGGTGGCGACGGCTCGATGCGAGCATGGCCACGGCAGCGCACACCGCCGCCGCACCCACCCAATAGGGCACGTGGTCATTGATGCGTTCGCCCAGAAAACCCGCGAGCCAGGGGGCGACGGCGCCCCCGGCAAAACGCACGAAGCTGTAGGCGGCCGAGGCCACGCCACGCTGCACCGGCGCGGCATTCATCACGGTCTCCGTCACCAGGGTGTTGTTGATGCCCAGAAACAGCCCCGCCACGACCACGCCACCGGCGAGCACCGCCTGGCTCTCGGTCCAGATGGCCATGACGACGAGCACCAGCGCAAAACCGCTCAGGGCCATCAAGGCCGAGGGCAGCGTGCCAAAGCGCTCCTGCAGGCGCGGAGCGACGAAGACGGACGCGAATGTCAGCGCCACGCCCCAACCGAAGAACACCAGGCCCACCTGCTGCGCCCCCATGTTCATCGGAAACGGCGTGTAGGCCAGCAAGGTGAAGAATCCGAAGTTGTAGAGCAGCGCCGTGAGCGCCACGCCCCGCAGGCCCGGGTGGCGCAGCGCCCGAAACGGGTCGCGCAGCGAACTGGGTTGGGGGCGCGTCGCGGTCTCGGGCAAGAGGAAGACCGTGACCAGAAGCGCCAGAGCCATCAGCACCGAGACGCCAAAAAACGGCCCGCGCCAGGAAATGGCGCCAAGCACGCCGCCAATCAGCGGCCCAGCCGCGATGCCCACGCCCAGCGCGGCCTCATAGAGGACGATGGCCTCGCGCACCGAGCCGCGCGAGCTGCTGACGATGGCCGTGAGCGCCGTGGCCACGAACAAGGCATTGCCCAGGCCCCAGAGCGCGCGCCAGCCGACGATGGCGGCGATCGAATCGGACGCGCCGGCCAGACCCGCGCCCGCGATGATGACGGCCAGCCCCAGCAGCAGCGTGCGCTTGACGCCCAGGCGGCTGGAGACGACGCCGGTAATCAGCATGGCCAGGCCCATGACGGCCATGTAGCTCGTGAACAGCAGCGAGGTCTGCGACGGCGTGGCGCCGAGCGAGTCGGCAATCGGCTTGAGGATGGGGTCCACCAGGCCAATGCCCATGAAGGCGATGACGCAGGCGAAGGCGACGGCCAGCACGGCCTTGGGTTGGTGCAGAAAATTCATGGGGTCTTGTTCTGTTCGTGCCGGCGGTGGGCATAAGCGATGTCGAGCAAGGCACCCAGGGTGCGGGTGGCCGCCTGCACGCTCTCGCGCTCAGGTGCATCCATGCGCGCCATCAGCGCCTCAAGCACCCGGGCGCGCGTGGCGCGCGCATCGGCCAGCACCGCGCAGCCTTCCTCAGTCAGGGTGAGCATGGTGGCCCGGGCATCGAGCGGATCACTGGCGCGCGCCACCCAGCCCCGGGCCTGCAGGCGTTGCACGCGCGTGGTCATCGTTGGCTGGCTGCAGTGCTCGACCCGCGCCAGGTCGCTGGTACGCGCCTGCCCCCACTCGTCGATCTGCGAAAGCACGCGCACCTGCGCCAGCGGCAGCGGCCAATCGGAATGGTGCGTGACCCAGCGGTTGAGCCGCACGACCACATCCAGCAGTTCGGCGGCGCTCCCCGGGCCATGGTCGGATTTCGGCACGATTGTTTCAATTACATAGTTTGACTATGCAATTATAGTGAGGTTGCCCCTTGAGGGGCTCTGCCGCTTACCCGCCGCTGGCGGCGCCGACGCGCCTGAGCACGAAGGGTGTGTCCACGCCGCGCTGCCCTGGGCGATCGAGCCGCTGCAGCGTGCCATGGATCTCGCGGCCGCAACTGGCGTCATCGAGGCGCCCGGTCCAGAACGCGGACAGCGTCTTGCCGTCGCGCGATTCATCGAGGTTGAAGTCGCCCTCTTCCACATCGCCCGAAGCGATCGAATGCACGCCGCCGAGCGTGAATTCGCCGCGCAGGCTCGCGGCAAACTCGGGGTGCTGGCGCAGCACCAGCGTGCCGTGCTCGCCCAGGCGCGGCAAGTCGGGACAGGCGGGGTTGACGCGCGCCTGCGCCGCGACCTGGCTCGCTGGTTCAACATGATTTTTGCCGCCAGCGCAGGCAGATAAAGCGCCTGCCACTATCAAAAGAAGATAAATACGCCTCATGAGTGCGGTTTTCGTCAGAGCAGTCGCGTGCCCAGCGGCACCTCGGCATCGGGCACGCACAGGGCCACATGTCCGTCGGCATCGTGAAAGCCGGTCACGAGGCATTCGGACATGAGCGGGCCGATCTGCTTGGCGGGAAAGTTCACCACCGCCACCACCAGGCGTCCCACCAAATCCCGCGGCGTGTAGCGCTGCGTGATCTGCGCGCTGGATCTTTTCACCCCGATGTCGGGGCCGAAATCCACCTGCAGCTTGTACGCGGGCTTGCGCGCCTGCGGGAACGCCTCGGCCGCGATCACCCGACCGACACGCAGCTCGACCCGGCTGAAATCGTCCCAGGTGATCGTCTCCATGGCCGCCCCGTTCAGGCCTGCACCAGCGCGGCGCCGATCTGGTATTTGAAGCCTGCCGCGTCGTAGTGGTCGAACCAGCCGTCGGCGTCCTCGGCCATCGGGTACATCAGGAAGCCGATCGCGTCGCCCCGGCTGCCCGGCAGCTTCACGTCGTGCGCGGTGTTGTAGGCCATCCAGTTGCCTTCCCACGCGCCGTACAGACCCGCGTTCACCGGCGCAATCAGCGGGTCTTTCACGTCCTTGATCCACACCGGTGTTTCCTGGCGCATGACCTTGGCCACGTCGGCCGGATCCATCGCCGTCCAGCCATGCGCCTGCAGATAGACCTCGGCGCGGCAGTGCTGCGCGCCGGTGAGTTGGGCCGACTTGCCGCCGAGCTGCTGATAGCCGAAGCTCGACGGCGCCACGCGAATGCCGTAGACGTCGCGCGCGGGCACGCCCACCGAGCGGCACAGGCCGACGAAGAGCGCATTGATGTCGGCGCACTTGCCGCCCAGGTTGCCGGTCTCCAGCATGGTCTTGATGTCGCCCTCGCCGCAGCCCTTGACCTCGGGCTCGCGCCAGGCGTTGGCCACCACCCAGTCATAGAGAGCGCGCGCCTTCGCTTCGTCGCCGCGCGCGCCCTGCGTGGCCTTGAGCGCGGTGGCGCGCACGATGCCGTCGGTGGGCAGCAGGCGCGTGGGCCTGAGCGCCTGGCGCAGCGTGTCCGCGCCGCCCGGTTCGCGCAGGCCGCCGAGCACGCGGCTTTGCGTGCGCACGCGGCTGGTCACTTGCACCTGCGGCTGCGCGGTGCCGGCGGCAAACTCCGCCACCACCATGCGCACGCCCTGCGCGCCGTCGCTCGCGAAGCGGGCGCTGCCGTTGCTGTCGAGGGTGTCGTTGATCGGCAGCTGCCAGCCGGTCTGCACCGACGGCAGAGGCACCCACACACGCGTCGTGCTGGTGGTGGCGGGCAGATCGACGCGCGTGGTGACATCGAAGGTGCGCCAGTCGCCCGCCTGCGGCGCGAAGTGACGGCTGGGGGTTTGCGCCCGCGCGGCGGCGGACCAGGTGACGGGAAGCGCGGCGGCCATGCCGATGGCGGCCGCGCGCCCCACGATGGAGCGGCGATGCAAGTTCATTCAGAGAACCCTTTCATGCAGTGAATACACCTGTCGGCGCATGAGAGGCGTTGTGTTGGAGCAATCCGCAAACGCCAATGCCTCGAAGGCAGGTGACTTGCAGCCCGACCGGGCGCAAGCGAGGGTGATTATCGGCAATCCGGCGGCAGGTCGCACGGCCCGCCACGGGCTCAGGTCCGGCGCTCGCCCATCGCATCGATCCAGCGGGCGGCGTCCTGGCCGGTCCAGTCGACCGCGCCGGTCACCACCAGCCGCGGCTGGCCTGCGGTATCGATGAGGATCGTGGTGGGAAAAGCCTCGACCTGCCAGGCCCGCGTCGCCTCGCCCCGGGGGTCGAGCAGCACGGGCAGCTTCAGCTGCGTGGCCGCGAGATAGCGCCGCACCGTGGCCGGGCGCTCGCGCGAGTTGACCGCCAGCACCGCGATGCGCTCGCCCTCGAGCTCGGCCAGGGTCTGCAGCGTGGGCATTTCTTCCTTGCAGGGGCCGCACCACGTGGCCCAGAAGTTCACCAG
>JAIOIA010000032.1:0-19946 GCA_019912745.1 Comamonas sp.
CTTCTGATGCGGCAGCGCGACGACGTGAAGCGGCTGCGCATCCTGCTGATGTCGGACGCGACCGTCGCCGCGCTGCCGCATCAGAAGGACAACGCGGGCAACGTGATCGAGACGCTGGTGACGGAGCTCGCCAGCGCCGACAACGCCAGCGTGCACCTGTGCAGCAAGTGCGCCGAGGCGCGCGGACTTGCCGACCTGCCGCACATCGCCGGCGTGACGCTCACCAGCATGATCGAGGTGGCTGGCTGGATCGTCGAGGCCGACAAGGTGCTGACGTTCTGACTCAGGCGAGTTCGGCGATCAGCTCGATCTCCACGCAGGCGCCCAGCGGAATCTGCGCCACGCCGAAGGCGCTGCGTGCGTGCTTGCCCGCGTCGCCGAAGACCTCGCCCAGCAGCTCGCTCGCGCCATTGGTCACCAGGTGCTGCTCGGTGAAGTCGCCCGTGGAATTCACCAGGCTCATCACCTTGACGATGCGCCTCACGCGGTTCAGGTCGCCGCCGCACGCGGCCTGCAGCGTGCCGATGAGCTCGATGGCCACGTTGCGCGCCGCCGCCTTGCCTTCCTCGGTGCTCAGGTTCTTGCCGAGCTGGCCCGTGTAGGGCTTGCCGTCCTTGCGCGCGATGTGGCCGCTCAGAAAGACCAGTTTGCCCGTCTGCACATAGGGCACGTAGGCGGCGGCCGGCACCGCCACGGGCGGCAGCGTGATGTTCAGGGCCTGGAGTTTGTCGTAGACGCTCATCGTTGTTCCTTGGGCAAAAGGTGAAGTGTTGCACAGGTAGCATGCCGACTTCATGCGTGATGCCGCCCCTCGTTTCAGCCGAACTGCCGCCTGGCCCGTGCCCGCGCTGCTGTGCGGCTGGTTGCTGGGCACGGCGGCGCAGTTGCAGCAGGCGGCGCTCTGGCCGTGGTGGATGTATGGGGTGCTGGCGGGCCTGGCGCTGACTGCGCTCGCATGGCTTGGGCGCCCGGGCCGCCGGGCTCTGGCGCTGGCCTGGATCGCGGGCGCGCTGCTGGCCTTTGGCAGCGCCGGACTGCGCTCGGCGGCGTTTTCCGCCGAGGCGCTGGCCCCCGCGCTCGAAGGACTGGATCTGCGCCTGAGCGGCGTGATCGCCGCCATGCCGCAGCAGCGCGCCAGCGGCGACCTGCGCCTGCGTCTGGCCATTGAAACGGCCGAGCACGAGGGGCGCGCCGTCGCCGTCCCGCCGCGGGCGGACTTGACCTGGTACGCCGACCACGTCGGGCGCGAGCAGAGACCCGTGCCCGACGTGCACGCGGGCGAGCGCTGGCAGCTCACGGCGCGCCTGAAGGCACCGCACGGCGCGCGCAATCCTCATGGCTTTGACTACGAACTCTGGATGTGGGAGCAGGGTGTGCAGGCCAGCGGCTATGTGCGCACCGGCGCGCGACTGGATGAACGCCTGGGCGCGCCTCGGCGGCTGGCGCAGACCTGGCGCTACCCGGTGGAGCAGGCGCGCCAGCGGGTGCGCGATCGCATCCTCGCGCACCTGACGGGCGGTGTGGGCGGTGGCGTGGACGACGAAGCGCGCGTGCGCGCCGCGGGGGTGGTCGCGGCCCTGGTGACGGGCGACCAGCGGGCGATCGATCGCAGCGACTGGGACCTGTTCCGCATCACGGGTATCAGTCACCTCGTCAGCATCTCCGGCTTGCACATAAGCATGTTCGCCTGGCTGGCTGCCGCGGTGCTGGGCTGGTTGTGGCGGCGTTCGTCGCGTCTGTGCCTGGCGTATCCCGCGCCCTCGGCCGCGCTCGTGGGCGGCGTGCTGCTGGCGGCGGCGTATGCGCTCTTCAGCGGCTGGGGTGTACCGGCCGAGCGCACCGTGCTCATGCTCGCCACGGTGGCGCTGCTGCGCCTGTCGGGGCGGCGCTGGCCGTGGCCGCAAGTGTGGCTGCTGGCCTGCGCGGTGGTCGTGGCGTTCGACCCGTGGGCCATGCTGCAGGCCGGGTTCTGGCTGAGCTTTGTCGCCGTCGGCATTCTGTTTGCTACCGATGCAGGAGCTGGCAGCACTGATGGGGCGGGCGCGAGAGGCCGATTGACCTTGATGCTGCGCGAGCAGATGGTGGTCACCGTGGCGCTGGCGCCGCTCACGCTGCTGCTGTTCGGCCAGGTGTCGCTCGTGGGCCTGTTGGCCAATCTGGTGGCGATCCCGTGGGTGACGGTGTGCGTCACGCCGCTGGCCATGCTCGGGATGCTCTTCGCGCCGCTGTGGCAGGCGGCGGCGTGGTGCGTGCAGGCGCTCTCGCTTTGGCTCACGTGGCTGGCGAGCTGGCCGCTGGCGCAGCTCACGCTGGCGCAGGCGCCGCTGTGGGCGGGCGTGGCCGCCGTGGCGGGTGGCCTCGTGCTGGTGCTGCGCCTGCCCTGGCCGATTCGGCTGCTGGGGCTGCCGCTGATGCTGCCCGCGTTCTGGTGGCAGCCGCCAAGACCGCCACCCGGGCAGTTCGAGCTGCTGGCGGCGGACGTGGGCCAGGGTCAGGCGGTGCTGGTGCGCACAGCCACGCACAGCCTGCTGTACGACGCCGGGCCGCGTTATGGCGAGACCAGCGACGCCGGTCAGCAGGTGCTGGTGCCGCTGCTGCAGGCTCTGGGAGAGCGCCTGGATGCGCTGATGCTGAGCCACAGCGACGCCGACCACGTGGGTGGCGCGCCCGCGGTGATGGCGTATCAACCGGGCCTGCGCGTCATGGGTTCGATCGGCGCCGATCATCCTCTGCAGTCATTGCGCCCGGTCGCGCCGTGCGTCGCCGGCCAGCAGTGGACGTGGGACGGGGTGCGCTTCGTGGTGGTGCATCCCGCTCAGGCCGAGCCTGAGTCCGAACCTGCGCCGCGGCGCAAGCCTTCGACCAACGCCAAGAGCTGCGTGCTGCGAGTGCAGGGCGAGGCCGGAACCAGCGTGCTGCTGGCCGGCGATATCGAGCGGGCGCAGGAGCAAGCGCTGGTGGATGCCGGAGCGCTTCTGGGGGCCGACGTGCTGCTGGTGCCACACCATGGCAGCAAGACTTCATCGAGCGATGCGTTTCTTGACGCCGTGCAACCGTCGCTGGCGCTGGTGCAGGCGGGCTACCGCAATCGCTTTGGCCACCCGGCGGCGCCGGTGGTGCAGCGCTATCGCGACCGTGGCATCGTGCTGGTGACCACACCCACCTGCGGCGCGGTGCTGTGGTCGTCGCAGAGCGCGCGCGTCACGTGCGAGCGCGAGCGTTCGCGCCGCTATTGGCACCATGGGGTACCCGCGGGGGTGCAGGACGAAGGCGAGTAGGCTCAGCCCCTGGCCACCGGGCGCGATCGGTTACTGCACCAGTCGCTCCAGCCGCCGCCATAAAGCGCCCCAGGCGGGTAGCCCGCGAGCTGCATGGCCAGCAGATTGTGGATCGCGCTCACGCCGCTGCCGCATTGGTGGACGACGGTGGCGAGGTCGCGCCCCTGCAGGACCGCAGCGAATTCCGCATGCAGTTGCCCGGCGCTCTTGAAGCGCCCATCGGGCGCAAGGTTCTCGGTCCAGGGGCGGTTGAGCGCGCCGGGGATGTGTCCGGCCACCGGGTCCAGCGGCTCCACCTCGCCACGGTGGCGCTCAGCGGCGCGCGCGTCGAGGATGGTTTGATCGGCCTGGCCCAGGTGCGCCAGCACGCGCGGCGCATCGACCAGCGTGCGCAGCGGCTCGCCCGGCTCGAAGTGACCGGGCGCGCGCGGCATTTCCTCGTGCTGCGCGACGGCGCCGCCCGCCGCCTGCCACGCGCCGAAGCCGCCGTCAAGCACCGCCGCCGCGTCGTGCCCCAGCCATTTGAACAGCCACCACAGGCGCATGCAGGGCATGGCGCCGTTGCGGTCGTAGACCACCGCCTGCATGCCGTTGGAAAAGCCGACGCTCGCAAGCCAGGCGCTGAAGCGCTCGCGCGTGGGTAGTGGGTGGCGCCCGCCCGAGGCGCTGGGGCCGCCTGCGGCGCTCAGGTCGTTATCCAGGTGCGCGTAGATGGCGCCCGGGATGTGCGACTCGTGGTAGCGGGCGATGCCCCATTCGGTGTCGGCCAGATCGAAGCTGCAATCGAACACCATGAGCGGTGCGCTGCCGTGCAGCAGGGCTTGCAGTTCGGGAACGGAAATCAGCAGGGTGTGGTTCATGTCGTGGTTGGTGTGGCGGCCCGCGTGCGCAGCACCCCGGCGGCAATCGCGCTCACGACGATGAGCGCCATGCCCAGCCAGGCGATGAGCGGCAGGTAGTCGCCGAACACCAGCATGCTGTAGAGGCTGGCGAAGATCAGGCCTGAGTATTGCAGGTTGGCCACCAGCAGCGTGCCGCGCGTGCTCGAAGCGCGCGAGAACGCCATGGTCATGCACAGCTGCCCGCCCGCGGCGAAGAGGCCCAGCGGCAGCAGCCACAACGCGTGCCAGCCCGCGAAGGGCGAGACGCCCGTGATCGGCATCACCAACGCCCCGGTGACGGTGCAACCCATCGCGAAATAGAACACGGTGCGCGTCTCGGGTTCGCCCAGGCGCGAGAGCGCCACCACCTGCATGTAGGCCAGCGCCGCGCACATGCCGCCCAGCAGGCCGACGACGGCGGCGAAGCCCTGGTGGCCGTCTATCGTCGGCCTGAGCATCATGACGACGCCGACGAAGCCCAGCAGCACGCAGGCGATGAGCGACAGCGGCACGGGCGGGCGCCGCTGCGTACTCGTGGGGCGCCACATCAGCATCGCGCCGCCGACGATGAAGGCCGCGATCCAGACGCTGCTCATGTAGCCGAAGGTCATGGCCGTGGGCAGGGGCAGGTAGATGATGGCGTAGAACGATGCGCCGAGCGACGTCACGCCGATGAAGCTGCGCCAGGCGTGCATGCCCGGGTAGCGGGTGGCGAGGGACACGCGTTGGTGGCGCGCCAGCCACCAGAGCACCGCCATGCTGATGAGGCCGCGCCAGAACACCAGCTCGAACGTGGTGAACCAGGGCGCGGCGAGCTTCACGCACACCCCCATGCTGGCGAAGAAAAAGGCTGCCAGAATCATCCACAGCGCTTGCATGGATATTTTAATGAAAAGTGGCAGAAACGCCCATTTGGCGGGCGTGAATAGCTATGATTTCAGGTGCCCAGCGGCGCGTCGCCCATGCGGGTGCGGTACCACTCGTGGAAATGCCGCATGCCATCTTCCAGCGGGCTCTGGTAGGGGCCGACCTCGTTCACGCCGCGCTCCAGCAGCGCTCGCCGACCCTGGTCCTCGCGCTCGCCGATCTCGTCGTCCTCGACGGCGGTTTCCATGTAGGCCGCCTGCTGCGCCTCGATGAATTCGCGCTCGAAGGCGTGGATGTCCTCGGGGTAGTAGAACTCCACGAGGTTCAGCGTCTTCTGCGGCCCCATGGGGTGCAGGCTGGAGATCGTGAGCACGTGCGGATACCACTCGACCATGATGTGCGGGTAGTAGGTGAGCCAGATCGCGCCGCGCTCGGGCTTTTCACCGCCGCGGTAGCGCAACAGCACCTCGTGCCAGAGCCTGTAGGCGTCGGTGCCGGGCTTGCTGAAGGTGGGCGCCACGCCCACGGTCTGCACCGAGTATTCGCGGTCAAACTGCCAGTGCAGGTCGTCTACGGTGACGAAGTTGCCGAGGCCCGGGTGAAAGGGCCCGACGTGGTAGTCCTCCAGATAGATCTCGATGAAGGTCTTCCAGTTGTAGTTGCACTCGTGCACTTCGGCGCGGTCGAACACGAAGCCCTCGAAGGATAGGTCCCGGGCCACGCCCATGCTGGCGAGGTCGGCGGCGACGTCGCGGCCGTTGTCCTCGAACAGCAGGCCATTCCATTCGCGCAGCGACCACGTCTGCAGGTTCAGCCCCGGGTTGCTCGCGAAGTGCGGCGCGCCCAGCAGCTTGCCATCGCTCGCGTAGGTCCAGCGGTGGATGGGGCAGACGATCTTGCCGCCCGCGTGCCCCGGGCCCTCGGCCTTCAGGTTGCCCTGTCCGCTGAGCATCAGCGCCTGGCGGTGGCGGCAGCAGTTGGAGATGAGCTGGATGCGCCCCTCGGGGCTGCGAATGAGCGCGCGCCCGCCCTTTTCCTGCGGCAGCACGTAGTAGTCGCCGGGCTCGGGCGCGTTCAGGCCGTGGCCGAGGTAGCGTGGGCCCGGGGCGAACAGCCGCGCCCGCTCGCGCTGCAGCAGCGCCTCGTCGAAGTAACTGGAAACCGGGAGTTGGCTTGCGGCCTGCTGCAGTTGAAGACTTAAATCAGACATGGACGTCCTGACCTAAAGCCCCCCCACAGGGAGGTTGCGCGTGGCGTGCACGAGCGGGAAAAATGAAACCGGCCGGGCGCGGTGTGCCGAAGCCGGTTGGAGCGGAACGGGCAATTATAAGTGGCTGGCCATAACCTGGCGGGGTGCTGGCTGCGCTGCCCGGGCCGTGCGCTTGCCCTACAGTGTCGCGCTGATCGACCGACCACGCCGGTGCGTGCACTCTCCGGCATTTTTCACGACGGGAACGCCTGCCATGACGGATCAGGGTTTTGAAGGCCTCAAAGGCTTGGCCTGGCTGCTGGCGCTGCAGTCTCTGGGCGAGCTGCTGGCGCACGCGCTCGATCTGCCGTTCCCGGGTCCGGTGATCGGCATGGTGCTGCTGCTGCCCTTGCTCGGGCTGGCGCGCATTCGCCGCCATGTCGCGGCCTGCGCGGATTTCCTGCTGCGCCACCTCTCGCTGTTGTTCGTGCCAGTGGGCGTGGGGGTCATGTCACACTTGGGGCTGCTGAGCACCTATGGGCTGCGCATCCTGGTGGCGATCACCCTGTCGACCTGGGCCGGCATGGCGGCCACCGTCTGGGTGCTGCGCGTCACGCGTGGCCGCGCCTTCGACGGCGGAGAACAGTGATGCCGGATTTCGTCGCGCTCTGGGTCTATCTCGCGTCCAAACCGCTCTTCGGCCTCACCGCCACGCTGGTAGTTTATGTCCTGGCCATGAGCGCCTATCGCCGCGCCCACCAGGCGGCGTGGGCCAATCCGGTGCTCTGGAGCATGCTGGTACTGGCCACGGCGCTGGTGTGGACCGGTATCGATTACGAAACCTATTTTGCCGGGGCGCAGTTCATCCACTTTCTGCTCGGGCCGGCGGTGGTCGCGCTGGGCTGGCCTCTGTTCGAGCGCCTGGGCGAGCTGCGCCGCCACTGGCACCGCATTCTTCTGGCAGCCCTGGTCGGTGGCAGTGTCGCGGCCGTCTCCGCTGTGGGCCTGGGGATGCTGCTGGGCTTGCCGCGTGAGGTACTGCTCTCGCTCGCGCCCAAATCCGTGACCGCGCCGGTGGCCATGGGTATCGCCGAGAAGATCGGCGGCATCCCGGCGCTGGCGGCGTTTTTTGCCGTTCCCACGGGCGTGATCGGCGCGCTCAGCGCGCGCTGGCTCTTCACCCGCATGGGTCTGGGCACCAGCGAGGAGGAATGGCGCATGCGCGGCTTTGGCCTGGGCACGGCGTCGCACGGCATCGGCGCGGCGCACGCGCTGCAGGTGCACCCGAGCGCCGGAGCCTACGCCGGGCTGGCGCTGGGGATGCAGGTGCTGCTGGCGGCGGTGCTGATGCCGCTGGTGTTTCGCTGGCTGGCGTTGTAGCGCGGCGGCAGCCGTGGTGCGGGTCTGTGGGGGCCTTCGCCATGCGGGGTACGCCGCATGGTGGGGATTTGTTCGGCAGCGCCCTAAAATCCACGTGCGCCCACCACCGATCGCATCCGGATTTTCATGCCCAAGGCTGCCGCCACCCCTCCCACTTTGCCCACCCCGTCTGAGCCCGCCAGCTACGAAGCAGCGCTGCAGGAGCTCGAAGACCTGGTGGCGCGCATCGAAGCCGGGCAGCTGCCGCTGGAGCAGATGCTCACGAGCTACCAGCGCGGCGCCGAGCTGCTGCAGTTTTGCCGTGGCAAGCTCGATGCGGTGCAGGATCAGATCAAGCTGCTCGATGAGGGGGTGCTCAAGCCGTGGACGTCCGTGTGATGGAGAGCGGCGCCCGCGCCTTCGTGGCCGCCGACTGGATCGGCCAGATGCAGCAGCGCGTGGAGCAGGCCCTGGCCGACTGGGTGCCGCTGGCCACGCCGGCCGATCTGGGCGAGCCCATGCGCTACGCGGTGACGGGCGGCGGCAAGCGCCTGCGTCCGCTGCTGGTGCTCGCCGCCTGCACGGCCGTGCGCGGCAACCACGACGCGGCGCTGCGCGCGGCCTGCGCGGTGGAGTTGATTCACGCCTATTCGCTGGTGCACGACGATCTGCCGTGCATGGACAACGACGTGCTGCGCCGTGGCAAGCCCACGGTGCACGTGCGCTTTGGCGAGGCGCGAGCGCTGTTGGCGGGCGACGCGCTGCAGGCGCTGGCCTTCGAGCTGCTCACGCCCGATGAGGGCGTGCCGCCCGCCATGCAGGCCGAGCTGTGCCGCCTGCTGGCCCGGGCGGCGGGCGCCCATGGCATGGCGGGCGGGCAGGCGATCGACCTCGCCAGCGTGGGCGAGACACTTTCCGAAGCGCAGCTGTGCCAGATGCACCGCCTCAAGACCGGGGCGCTGCTGCAGGCCAGCGTGCTCATGGGCGCGGCCTGCGGTGCGCTCGAGATGCGTGCACGCCAGGCGCTGCTGCAGTATGGTGCGGCCATCGGCCTGGCGTTCCAGGTGGTGGACGACGTGCTCGACGTGACGCAGGATTCCACCACGCTGGGTAAGACGGCGGGCAAGGATGCGGCTTGTGGCAAGCCCACCTACGTGTCGCTGATGGGGCTGGACGGCGCGCGGGCCCATGCGCGGGCGCTGCTGGACGAGGCGCGGCACGTGCTACGCACCAGCGGTCTCGTGGACACCCACGCGCTCGTGGCGCTGGCCGAGATGGTGGTGAACCGCACGCATTGATGCGGCGGAGTTTTTTGAGATGAAAGAAGGCCGCAAGCCCCGTGGACAGGGCGCCGGCAGCTATCGGAACAGGATATGGCGACGACGAATTACCCGATGCTGGAAAGCGTGAATGACCCGACGCAGCTGCGCCGCCTCTCGCGCGGCGAGCTCAAGATCCTGGCCGATGAGCTGCGCGCCTTCGTGCTTGAAAGCGTGGCCCGGACGGGGGGGCACCTCTCGTCCAACCTCGGCGTGGTCGAGCTCACGATCGCGCTGCACGCGGTCTTCGACACGCCAGAGGACCGCCTGGTCTGGGACGTGGGCCATCAGTCCTACCCGCACAAGATTCTCACCGGGCGGCGCGAGCGCATGGGCACGCTGCGCCAGCTCGGCGGCCTTTCCGGCTTTCCGATGCGCTCGGAAAGCCCTTATGACACCTTTGGCACCGCTCACTCCTCCACCAGCATCTCGGCGGCGCTGGGCATGGCGCTGGCGGCACGGCAAAAGGGCGAGGATCGCCACTGCATCGCCGTGATCGGCGACGGCGCGATGACCGCCGGCATGGCGTTCGAGGCGCTGAACAACGCGGGCGTGGCGGACTGCAATCTGCTGGTGATCCTCAACGACAACGACATGAGCATCAGCCCGCCCGTGGGCGCGCTCAACCGTTATCTGGCGCAGCTCATGAGCGGGCGCTTTTACGCCAAGGCGCGCGACGTGGGCAAGACAGTGCTCAGGAACGTGCCGCCGCTGCTGGAGCTGGCCCGGCGCATCGAGCAGCAGGCCAAGGGCATGGTGGTGCCGGCCACGCTGTTCGAGAACTTCGGCTTCAACTACATCGGCCCGATCGACGGACACGATCTCGACTCGCTGATTCCCACGCTGGAAAACATCAAGAGCTTGAAGGGTCCGCAGTTCTTGCACGTCGTGACCCGCAAGGGGCAGGGCTACAAGCTCGCCGAGGCCGACCCCGTGGCCTACCACGGCCCGGGCAAGTTCGACCCGGAGATCGGCTTGGTCAAGCCGGCCACGCCGCCGCGCCAGACCTTCACCCAGGTCTTCGGCCAGTGGCTGTGCGACATGGCCGCCAGGGACGAGCGGCTCGTCGCCATCACGCCCGCGATGCGCGAGGGCTCGGGCCTCGTCGAATTCGAGCGGCGCTTTCCTGGCCGCTACCACGACGTGGGCATCGCCGAGCAGCATGCGGTCACGTTCGCGGCGGGCATGGCCTGCGAAGGGCTCAAGCCCGTGGTGGCGATCTATTCCACCTTTCTGCAGCGCGGCTACGACCAGCTGATCCATGACGTGGCGCTGCAAAACCTGCCGGTGGTGTTCGCGCTCGACCGCGCGGGCATCGTCGGGGCCGACGGCGCCACGCACTGCGGCGCGTTCGACATCGCCTACGCGCGCTGCATCCCGAACATGGCCGTGGCCTGCCCGGCCGACGAGGGCGAATGCCGTCAGCTGCTCACCACCGCCTTCGGGCAGGATCACCCGGTCACGGTGCGCTATCCCCGGGGCGCGGGCGTGGGTGTGAAGCCCGGGGTCGAGCTCGACGAGTTGCCGTATGGCAAGGCGCAGGTGCGCCGCAGCGGCCACCGCGTGGCCATCCTCGCGTTCGGTACCCTGCTGTATCCAGCGCTCCAAGCGGCGCAGCGGCTCGACGCCACCGTGGTGAACATGCGCTGGGTCAAGCCGCTCGATGTGGAGCTGCTCGCGCGCATGGCGGCCACCCACGAGGCCTTCGTCACCGTGGAAGAGGGCGTGGTCATGGGCGGCGCGGGCAGCGCGGTTGGAGAGTGGCTGGTGGGCGCGGGCAGTGCCACGGCCTTGCTGCAGCTGGGCCTGCCCGATCATTTCATCGAGCATGGCGACCCGGCGAAATTGCTCGCGCTGCAGGGGCTGGATGCCGCGGGTATCGAGCGTTCGGTGCGGCGGCGGTTCGAATCCCTGGTGAGCGCCGCGCCCGCGCTGCGTGCCGTGGGCGGGGATTGAGGCAAGGCTGAACAAGCCTCCCCATCAAGTATCGCCTTGAATTTGTCTTCGCAGGCACCTGCCTGCTATAAGATGGCGCGCTGAGTGCGGAGCTCCTCGCGCGCCGACGCTTCACAAGCGCGTCCGTGCTCGATGGTTTTCCGTTGTTCTCGATGTTTATCAACAAGGAGTCAATGCCCATGGATCGTCGATCTCTCATCAAAAACGCCGGTATCGCCGGTGTGCTGGCCGCCGGAGTGGCACCGGCAGTACATGCACAGGAAACGGTACGCTGGCGTCTTGCCACGAGCTTTCCGAAGGCGCTGGAAACCCTGCACGGCTGCGCGGTGAAATTTTCCGAGACCGTCAAGGCCATGTCCGGCGGCAAGTTCGAGGTGTCGGTGCACGCCGCGGGCGAGTTGATCCCGGCCTTCGGCATCGTGGACGCACTGGCCGACGATTCGATCGAAATGGGTGAAACGGCTGCGTACTACTACACCGGCAAGGACCCGTCGTTTGCCTTCAGTTGCGCCATCCCGTTCGGCTTCACCGCCCAGCAGAACCAGGCCTGGAAGCTGCATGGCAACGGCCACAAGCTGCTCGACGAACTGTTCGCCAAGTACAACTTCCATGCGCGCAGCGCGCTCAACACCGGCACGCAGATGGGCGGCTGGTACCGCAAGGAGATGAACAAGCCCGAGGACTTCAAGGGCTTGAAGATGCGCCTGGGCGGCGGCGTGTTCGGTGAATCCATGGCCAAGCTGGGCGTGGTCTCGCAGAACATGCCCGGCGGCGACGTGTACCAGGCGCTGGAAAAGGGCACGCTCGATGCCGCCGAGTTCGTCGGCCCCTACGACGACGCCAAAATGGGCTGGAACAAGGTCGCCAAGTACTACTACTACGGTGGCTGGTGGGAAGGCGGCGCCGACCTGGAGTTCTTCATCAACAACAAGGCCTATGCCAAGCTCTCGCCCGAGTACAAGGCCATCGTCAACGCCGCCATGGACGTGGCCTACAACGACGGCACGTCCAAGTACCTGTACCTGAACCCGATCGCGCTCAAGCAACTGGTGGCCAGCGGCACCCAGCTCAAGCGCTTCAACAAGGAGATCGTGCAGGCTGGCTTCAACGCGGCGCAGGAGGTCTACGCCGAGCACAGCGCCAAGGACCCGGTGTTCAAGAAGATTCTGGATGATCTGCGCGGTTTCCAGCGCGACCAGATCCTCTGGAACCGCATCTCCGAGCTGGTGTTCACGCAGGACATGGCGTCGCTCAAGATCTGACGCCGGTCCCTGTGGGGCACCTTCTGAGGAAGTTGCCTCTGCCAACAAAAAACCGCAGCCGAAAGCCTAGCCGTTCGGTTAAGGAGTTGATAACTCATTCAAAGGTCGCTTCCGCTCGCGGGAGCGACTTTTTTTTCATGCCTGAGGAGATTTCTCCTTCGGCTCAACACCTTAGCCGCCCGGGTGGCTAGTGTTCCCGGGCTGAGGACCATTTCTTCTATCCCGTCGGCGACAACGCCGGCGCAGGCTGCCCTTGCGAGCGGGAAGCGGCCTCGACCTGAAGCTCGAGCCACCTGAGGAGCTTTGTGCCCCAGAGCTTGCGGTTCGACCCTAGGCCCCAAGCGACATCTCTCCATTGAGCACCTGCCAGGGCCGTCATGCTCTGCATCGGGGTGGCTGGCAGGTGGGAGAAGACGAGTCGCTCGTCGATATGTTTCACAGCGGCCCGGGTGAGCTCGGTCTTTCCGAGCTCACCGTAGAGGGCCTGGCGGCCAATCCACAGGGCCGCCGACGTGTCGGCGTTCATGCGGTTGGCGCGTCCGTACTTGGCAAACCCACCCACCGAGGAGTAGAGCGGATTGACCGAATAGAGCATCAGGTGCTCGCGCTCACAGGCGTGAGCGACCATCTCTTCGAATTGACTGCTCGGCATCGCGCCGAGCATGTCGTTGTAGCGCTTGTTCACGCGCCCGGCCTTGGCCGTGAGCTTCTTGGTGGTGAAGTCCAGGTTCTCGATGGCCACGGCCAGCTTCAGGCGCTTGGCATGGCGAGCAAGCTCGGTCACGACCGTGCCGATGGCCTGCCGGCGTTCGCCGGCAGACAAGCCCTTCAGGTCCCAGGACAAGAAGCCGTGCTGGTCGCGCAGGCGGTTGCCATCGGGCTTGACCGCGCACCAGGCGACACCGCGGGCGTTGAAGTCCAGGCCAGTACGCCCGACTCTCGCGTGGCCACGTGTGCGGTACCAAAGCCCGAGGGGACATCTACGCTGGCCTGGACGTACCAGGCGCGACTGGCGTCGCCCAGGCGGCGAGAGAGCGCCCGCATCGTGACCGGACGCTTGCCGAACGCCTCTTCCAGCGCCGCTCGCGCGGCGCCCTTGTGCGAGGCGAAGTCCACGCCCTCAAGCGTCACGAAGCGGCACTGCATCCGCAAGGGCATCACCTTCTGAGAGCTGCCCGAGCGCGGCACGCCTCGCGCGTCCATGCGCTCGTGAGCCAACTGGTCGGTGAGGCGAAGTCGCAGTTGACGTGTATCAGCGTACCACTTGACCTCGTCGTTGCCCTGAGTGGTGTCGGTTCGACCCACCGACCACCACTGCCCTTCTCGGGCATCAGCCCAGGTCGCTTTCCAGGCCTCCAGCGAGTCAAAAGGGGAGCCCGGGTTGTGCACCCCTGGCCGCTGCGCGAGCAGTTTCTTCGAGCCGAAGCACAAGCTCACGCGGCCGGCAGTCAGGTCGGCCTTGGCACGCTCGAATTTGCCGCGCTTGTCGCGCAGCACCCGGGCCTTTTGAGATATGCAGTTCACGCAAAACTCCAGCTCGCTGTCCACCTCGCGTAGCTGGCGCAGCGCCAGCAGATAACGCTTGCTGCGGCCCTTGTCGCCGTGAGGCGGGTAGCTGTCGCGCTTAGCGCGCAGCTTGGCCTGGCGCTTCTTGAGCGCGACCACCTTGCGCTGCTTCTCCAGCAGCGCATCCTCACGCTTGTAAATCGCCAACTGCAGCTGGCGGACTTCCAGCTTCTTGAGTTCCACCAAGGCCGAGTGCTTCATCTCGGCCGACATCAGCATCGAGCCCACCTGGTGGCTCGTGAAGCCGAGCTTGCACAGTTCAGCATACGCCTGAGGCTTGCTCAAGACCTGGCGATACAGCAACGACCATGCCTTGCGCAGGCCCCAAGACCAGTGCGCCGAGTTGGACGCCAGCAGGGCGTCCAACTCGGGGTCTACGGTGAGGCGGGTTTCGAATGTTTAAAGCACGATACTGGATGTATATCCAGCATTTAAGCACAAGGCTTTAGCCTTATCAACTCCTTAATCGAACGGCTAGGCCGAAAGCTGCGGTTTTTTGTTGGCCGGGGGGTGTGCCACCCCCGCCGCGCTGGTCCGCGTTACTTCCCGATCGAGTCCTGTATGGCCTTCATCGGGTCTTCTGCCTCGCCGCCCACTGGCCCGAAGCTGGATTCACCCGCTCCGCTGCCCGCTTCCGGCAGCCCGCCGTTGGCGGGGGGGTTGGGCTTGACGCCCGCTCCCGCTCCCGCGTTGTCGCCGGGCACGATGAGGGTATTGAAGTCCGAGCTTTGGTCGGTTTCATTGAGGTCCTGCAGCATCTGCTGCTCGACGGCCTTCATGTCCACCTTGACCGGCTTGTCCAGCCCGCCGGTCACCAGGGCCGGGAAGGCGATCAGCAGGGCCACCATCGACAGCTGCAGCAGCAGGAAGGGAATCGCGCCCTTGTAGATTTGCATGGTGGTGACCGGCTCCATGGTCTTGCCGGTGTGCGCGTCCACATAGGGTTTCTCGGGTGCGACCGAGCGCAGGTAAAAGAGCGCGAAGCCGAACGGCGGGTGCAGGAACGAGGTCTGCATGTTCACCGCCAGCAGCACGCCGAACCAGATCAGGTCGATGCCCATCTTGTCGGCGATCGGCGCGAGCACCGGCACGACGATGAAGGACAGCTCGAAGAAGTCGAGGAAGAACGCCAGGAAGAACACCATGATGTTCACGAAGATCAGGAAGCCCAGATGCCCGCCGGGCAGCTTGGCCAGCAGGTGCTCGACCCAGACCGGGCCGTCGGCTGCCTGGAACACCATGCTGAAGATCGTCGCGCCGACCAGGATGAACATCACGAAGGACGCGAGTTTGGTGGTGGTATCGAGCGCCTGGCGTAGCAGGCGCCAAGACAGGCGGTTGCGCGAGACCGCCATGATCAGCGCGCCCATGGCGCCCATGGCGCCGCCTTCGGTCGGCGTGGCCACGCCCAGGAAGATGGTGCCGAGCACGAGGAAGATCAGCAGCAGCGGCGGGATCAGCACGAAGGTGACGCGCTCGGCCAGCCTGGACAGCAGTCCCATGCCGGTCACGCGATTGATCACCGCGATGAGCCAGCCGACGAAGCTGCCGCCGCACATGGCCACCACGATCTTCTCGTCGGTCGGTACGAAGTCCACGGGCTCGCCCTGCCACCAGGTGTGGATGGCCGGCATCTCGTGGCCCAGCAGCACCGCCACGGCCACGCAGAAGATGAAGAGCACGGTCAGCGAGGTGTAGCCGTGGCTGCCGCTGGGTTCGGTGAAGGTGCGCGCCTCGGGCGGCAGTGCCGGCACCATCTTGGGTTTGAAGATCGCGAGTACCGCCACGAAGAGGATGTACAGCCCCATGAGCGTGAAGCCGGGGATGAACGCGCCCTTGTACATGTCGCCCACGCTCTTGCCCATCTGGTCGGCCAGCACGATCAGCACGAGGGACGGCGGGACGATCTGCGCCAGCGTGCCCGAGGCGGCGATCACGCCGCTCGCCAGGCTGCGGCTGTAGCCGTAGCGCAGCATGATGGGCATGGAGATCAGACCCATGGAGATCACCGAGGCCGCGACCACGCCGGTGGTGGCCGCGAGCATGGCGCCCACCAGTACCACCGCGAGCGCCAGGCCGCCGCGCAGCGGGCCGAACACCTGGCCGATCGAGTCGAGCAGGTCTTCGGCCATGCCGCTCCTCTCCAGGATCAGGCCCATGAGCGTGAAGAACGGCACGGCCAGCAGCGTCTCGTTGGCCATGATGCCGATCAGGCGCAGCGGCAGCACCGATAGGATGGCGGTGGGGAAGATGTCGAGCCAGACCCCGAGCAGGCCGAAGGTCAGGCCCGCGGCGCCGAGCGAGAAGGCGACGGGGAAACCCAGGATCAGGAAGCAGATGAGCCCGACGAACATGATCGGGGCGAAGTTGGACGCGATGAAGGCCATGTTGTGTCTGCTCCGGCGCGTCAATGAGCCTGGGCCGGTGCGGCACCGGAAGCCTTGGCTTCGGCTTCCTGGCGCAGCGCTTCGATCAGCGCCTCTTCATCCGATTTTTCATTGGGCTTGATCATTGGATCTGGCCCCTTGCCGAGCGCGAACGCCACGCATTTGATGAGTTCCGACCAGCCTTGCAGCAGCAGCAGCGCGAAGCCCACGGGCAGGGCCAGCCACACCGGCCAGCGGATCAGCCCGCCAGGGTTGCTCGACATTTCACCGGAGTTGAACATCTGGACCGTGAGCGGTGCGGTGTAGTACAGAACCATGAGGCACACCGGGGTGAGAAAGAAGAGCAGCCCGAAGATTTCGATGCCGAGCTGCACTTTCCTGGGGAAATGGCTGTTGAGCACGTCGATGCGCACGTGCTCGCGCTTGAGCAGCGTGTAGCCGGCGGCAATCAGGAACGACCAGGCGAACAGGTACCACTGCACCTCCAGGTAACCGTTGGAGCTGTAGTTGAAGACCTTGCGGATCACCGCGTTGATGGCGCTGATGGCCGTGGCGCCGAAGATCAGCCAGATGGCGTATTTGCCAATGAAGGTATTGAGCCTGTCGATGGCTCGCGATAGCGATAGCAGGGCCTGCATGGTGTCTCCAGAAAAGGGCCGAGTTGGCGCGCGGCCCCTTGATGGGTGTGGGGCTCTGGCGGTTGCCGTGCGGTCCGGGGTAAATCGGGCCGCTGCAACAAGGCGAACATTCTAAGGGGCTGTCCTTGCATGATTCTGAATATTGCGGCAGGCTGTCGGCACCCATCATGACGGCGCGACACCCACGAACGCGGGATACAAGACAGGCATGAGCCAGGCCGCGGTCCCTTCCTTTGCAACGTCCCGCCTGGGGCGCATGCGGCGCACCGCGTTGAGCGCCGCGGTGCTCAATGGCGCCTCGGTGGCGCTGGGCCTGCTGCTGATTGCGCTGCTGGTCCATGCCGTGCTCGGCGCCCATGCGGCCTCCAACGCCAGCGTCGGCGCCATCGTCGCGCTGATTCCGGACATGCCGCGCGCGCGCCGCGGCAAATTCGCGCACCTCGTCGTGGCGCCACTGCTGGGCATGCCGCTGTTTCTGGCGGTTCAACTGCTGCGGGACCACCCGGTGGAGCTGGGCCTGCTGCTCGTGCCCGCCACGTTCTTCGCCTTTCTGTCCACCGCCTGGGGCCGCCCCGGCATGCCGGTGGCCGCGGGCTTGATGTTCGCCATGCTGCTGGCGCTGGCGCCCGAGCCCGCCGCCAGCGTGCATGAAGCCTTGCAGCGCACGGGCTGGTGCGCGCTGGGCGCGGGCCTGTACGTGGCGTGGGCCACCGTCGCCAACGCCGTGCTCAACGAGCGCTATCGCGCGCGGACCCTGGCCGAGCTGCTGCTGACCGTGGCGGCGCTGCTGCGCACGCATGCGGCGCGCATCACGCGCATGCCGGCGCCTGACGCGCTGGGCGAAGTGCTGCGCCGCCAGGCGGCTCTGGCCGAGCAGCTGCAGGCGGCGCGCGACCTGATCCTTGAGACGCCCGACACGCCCGGGCGCCAGCGGCTCGCGGGCATGCTGATCGTGGTGCTGGAGATGCGCGACCGCCTGATCGCGAGCGAACTGGACATCGAGCGTGTTCAGGCCAGTCATTCGACCAGCCTGGAGCCGCTGGCTGCGCTCTCCTGCGCCATGGCGCTGGACGTGGAGCGCGTGGCCGACGCGCTTCTGTCGGGCGCCAGACCCCCCGCGGCGCGCGAGCACGACGCCGTGCTGTCCGACCTGCGAGAGCAGGCGCTGGGCGAGGCCCGCGCCCACCCTGAACGGGGCGAGGCCATGCAGCAGGCGGCGCTGCTGCGCAGCGTCTGCGTGCGCTTGGGCGATCAGGCCAGCGCCGTGCGCCAGCTCGCCGCGCTCGCGCGCGGAGAAACCGAGCCCGACCTGTCGGCCGTGCGCAGCGGCTGGCAGCTTTTCGTCAGCCCGGCGTACTGGTCAAGGCAGCCCCTGCTGGGCCTGTGGCGCTGGCGCCAGCCGGCCCTGCGCCACGCCCTGCGCGCGGCGCTGGCGATCGGCACCGGTTATGCGTTGGCCCTGCTGCTGCCCTGGGGCTCGCGCGATTATTGGGTGTTGATCACCATCGTGGTCGTGCTGCGCGGCTCGCTCGCGCAGACGCTGGAGCGGCGCAACCAGCGCGTGCTCGGCACGCTCGCGGGCAGCGCGCTGGCCGTGGGCCTGCTGGCGGCGCAGCCGTCGGTCGCCGTGCTGCTGGGGGTGGTGGTGCTGGCGCAGGGGCTGGCGCATGCCTTCGTCGTGCGCCGCTACGTGGTCACGGCCGTGGCCGGGTCGGTGCTGGGGTTGGTGCTCGCGCACCTGCTGTCCGCCACCAGCCATCCGGCCTTCGATTTCGCCGAACGCGTGGGCGACACGCTGCTGGGCGCGGCCCTGGCCTGGGGCTTTTCCTACGTGCTGCCGTCGTGGGAGCGCATGCGCATCGCCCTGACGGTGCGCCGTGTCTGCCGGGCCATGGCCGCGCATGCGCGCCAGTCGCTGGCGTTGGCCACGCTGGCCGAGGTCACGGGCCAGCCCGAACTGGCCTGGCGCCTGGCGCGCCGCGAGGCCTACGACGCGCTCTCGGCGCTGGTGCAGGCCACCGATCGCGCTTTGGTCGAGCCGCGCGCCGTGCGGCCGCCGATCGCGCTGCTCGAACAGTTGCAGGGGCACGGCTACCAGCTGCTGGGGCAGCTTAGCGCCGTGCAGTCCATTCTGCTGCTGCGCCGCCAGCGCCTGCGGCTGCAGGCCGTCGCCGCGCCGCTGGCCGAGGCCGCGAGCGAGATCGAACGCCAGCTGGATCTGGCGCATCCCTGCGAGCCCGTGGCGGCGCGGGCCCAGGGCGGGGGCGATGCGATGCCCGCCGTGCCCGAGGACCTGCCCGACCCGTTCGTCGCCGATTCCAGCCCGTGGCTGCTGCGACGCCTCGCCTTGGCGGTGGCGCTGGCCGGCGAGGTCAGGGCCGATGCGCTGGCCGTGCTGCGCGAGTCGGGTGCCGAGTGATACGGTTTCGCCTTCCAACGTATCACTGTGTTGGTTCGCCTTGCCGTGCTGCAGCACTGTCTGCGGCTTTCCACCTTGTTCTACGCTTGAATGCAACACCGTATGGGGCGCGGCGTCAGTCCACCAGTGCCACGCCCTTGACCTGCGCGTGCAGGGCCTCGCCCACGGCCAGGCCCAGGGCCGCGCACGAATGCTGCGTGATGCGCGCGAGCAGCGGCGTGCCCGCGCAGTCGAGCGCCACCAGCACCTGACCCGGCCCGTCGGGCACGATCTGCGTGATGCGCACCGCCAGCACGTTCAGGATGGTGCTGCCGACCGGCGCGGTGCGCGTCAGGCTCACATCGCGCGCGGGCACGCGCAGGCGCACCGGCTCGCCCAGGGCGTGCGTGCGCGTGCTCACCAGGCGCAGCAGGCCGCCGCCAAAGCGGGCGCTGAGTAGATGGTCGTCGGCGCTGTGGCTCACGACGTGAGCGTGAATCAGCGCGCCCGCGTGTTCCTCGTGCGCCAGCGGCAGATCGGCGCGCGCCAGCAGCTCGGCCGTCCGCCCGTGTGCCCGCACGTGTCCGTGCTCAAGCAGCACCAGGTGGCCCGCCAGCCGTGCTACCTCGTCGGCGCTGTGGCTCACGTAGAGCACCGGCATGTCGAGTTCGCGCTGCAGCCGTTCCAGGTAGGGCAGCACCTCGGCCTTGCGCGCGGCGTCGAGCGCCGCGAGCGGCTCGTCCATGAGCAGTAGGCGCGGGCTCGCGGCCAGCGCGCGGGCGATCGCCACGCGCTGGCGCTCGCCGCCCGAGAGCGTCCGGGGCATGCGTTCGAGCAGGGCGGACA